>JAAFHT010000098.1 GCA_013297625.1 Actinomycetota bacterium
GGGAGACTTGCTCGTCGTCATCGCGGAGTAGTTACCCCGCTCGGCGTCTTCAGAGGTCGGCGTCAGCGCGCGCGGCTAGAATGAGCATTCTGTCGATCCCAAAGAGAGTTGCTCCAGTGGCTGAAAAACGTGTCAGAACCAAGGTCGAACGCCCGTCGACCGCGGCCGCGACCGTGTCCGACGGTGGAGAACCGACGGCAGATACTGACCTGGCGGTGGCGTTGCCCGAGAGTCTGACGTTCAACGTAGAACTGCCGGCGCCCGTTCACGAGAAGCCCGAAGATGAACAGGCCGTCGCTCTCATTGAGAGTGGTGTTGACCCATCGGTCATTCAGGTGCTCGAGTCGGGAACCACCGTCATATCGCTTGCTGACGACGACCTCCACGCCGTCGTGACGAATCCCGAGACCGAGCCCCAGCCCGAGGTTCCGCCGCTTCCCCTCGTCGAAGGTGTCTATACCCGGCGAGACATGCTTGATGGGGTCAATCAAGGCCCCGAGTCGGCCGCCATGCTCACGGCTGACCGCTTGATCGAGCCTCGCCGTCGTTACCGCACGGCGCCCGAAGGCCTATGGCCCGCTTTCGTCTACGCGATCACGTTCCATCTCGTCAACCTTGGCGATTCGCCGCGCGTGCGCGCCCGCAAAGAGCTCGACGCCCGCATCGCGACGAAGTTCGAGGGCGGGGCGCGATTTGTCCCCGTGCTCACCCGCAAGGGGGGAGTAGGCAAGACCACCATCACGACGCTCCTGGGCATGGCTCTTGCCGAGGTACGTGACGACCGCGTGATCGCAATTGATGCGAACCCCGACCGCGGAACCCTTTCTGAGCGAGTGGCCCGACAAACGCGCGCAACGGTGCGAGACGTCGTGAATCGTGCGCCGAGCATCCAGGGCTTCACCGACTTTTCGACGTTGGTATCGCGCGACGAGACGCGGCTCGACATTCTTGCGTCCGACACCGATCCGATGCTGTCCGAGGCGTTTGACGAAAACGACTACAACGTCGTGGCCGACCTGGCGGCGCGGTATTACTCGGTGGTCTTGACCGACTGCGGCACGGGCATCGTTCACTCGGTCATGCGGGCAACGCTTCAGCGCGCTGACGCCCTCGTTATCGTGTCGGGGGGCAGCGTTGATGAAGCCCGACTCGCGTCAGAGACTCTCACCTGGCTCGAAGCCAACGGTTATGGCGAGCTTGTGCGCGAATCGATCGTCGCCATCAATACGGCCACACAGGGCACGAATCTTGTCAAGCTCGAAGAAATCGAGGCTCACTTCGCCTCGCGCGTGCGCGAGATCGTGCGCATTCCCTACGACGATCTGCTTGCTGCCGGGTCGGTGATCTCGTGGAAAGAGCTACGTCCGCTGACGAGGCAGGCTGCTCGCGAGTTGGCCGCACTCATCGCGCAAGGCATGCCCGTGCGCCGCGGAGTCTGACGGGTACATGACCGTTCGGCCCATCCGCTTATTCGGCGACCCCGTGCTTCGCAGTGCAGCCGACCCCATTCGCCGCATAGATGCGTCTGTACACGCACTGGTAGCCGACTTGCTCGACACCGTTGCGGTGCCCGGTCGCGCTGGTGTGGCCGCGCCCCAGATAGGGGTGTCGTTGCGTGCATTCAGCTACAACGTCGATGGGGTCGTGGGCTACGTACTCAATCCCGAACTGGCCGAGGTACGCGGCGAAGCGGAACCGGTCGAGGAAGGCTGCTTGAGCGTTCCGGGCTTTGGTTTTGAGCGCCGCAGGCACCCTTGGGCGCGCGTGGTCGGAATCGACCTCGATGGCAACGAGGTCGACCTCAACGGAGACGGCCTGCTGGCTCAGGCTATCCAACACGAGTGCGACCACCTCGATGGCCGCCTCTACATCGAAGGTCTTGATCCGGAGATCAAGCGCGAAGCCATGCGCGCCGTACGCCAAGCAGAGTGGTTCGCACGGCCCTAATCGCCGAAAGGGCGCCGCCGTCGGGGTGACGGCGACGCCCATCGATTGGCGCTCGAGTCGTGCCGGGCTACTGCAGCGAGATGCCCTGCGTCTCCGGAGCCCCGCTGTACATGCCTTCGATCACATCGGCGAAGTCGCTCGTGATCACGTGGCGCTTGATGCTCATCTTCGGGGTGAGGTGTCCGCTCGCCTCGGTGAACTCGGTCGCGAGCACAGTGAACTTGCGAATGGACTCCGCGCGCGAAACGCGGCTGTTCGCGGCGTCGATGGCGCGCTGAACCTCGGCCAGAACCTTCGGGTTCTGGGCGGCCTCGGTGAGTGACATCTGCGCATCGAGCTCGTTGTTGTTGAGCCACACTGGCAACATCTCGGAGTCGAGAGTCACGAGCGCCGAGACAAACGGCTTCTGGTCACCAACGACCACCACTTGTCCGATGATCGGGTTGGCACGGATAGGGTCTTCGAGGGCCGCAGGGGCAACGTTCTTGCCACCAGCCGTGACGATGATTTCTTTCTTGCGGCCCGTGATGGTCAAGAAACCGTCGTCATCGAGCGTGCCAATGTCTCCCGTACGGAACCACTCGCCGTCCATGACCTCGGCGGTCGCTTCGGGCTTCTTCCAGTAGCCGGCAAAGACGTTGATGCCCTTGACGAGAATCTCACCGTCATCAGCGATCTTCAGTCCGACGCCAGGAAGAGCGGGGCCCGTCGTTCCGATCTTGAACTTGTCGACCAGGTTGATCGTGGCGGGGGCTGTCGTTTCGGTCAGCCCATAGCCCTCGAGAATGCGGATGTCGAGGCTGCGGAAGAAGTGTGCGAGGCGAAGACCGAGCGGGGCCGAGCCCGAGACGGCGTAGACGACACGACCGCCCATGGCCGCGCGCAGCTTGCTGTAGACCAAGCGGTCAAACAGAGCAAATTGCACCTTGAGGCCGAAAGGCACGCTGCCAGCATCGAGGGCCTTGGAGTGCGCGATCGCAACATCGGCAGCCTTGCGGAAGATCTTGCCTTTTCCACCGGCTTCGGCCTTCTGCTCAGCCGAGTTGTACACCTTCTCAAAAACGCGAGGAACAGCGAGCAAGAAGGTGGGCTTGAACGACCCGAGCGAAGGGAGAAGCTGCTTGGTGTCTGCCTGGTGGCCGATCTTGACACCACCGTGAACGCAGAGCACAGAGATGAATCGCGCGAACACATGGGCGGTTGTGATGAAGAGAAGGGTCGATGACTGAGGATTCACGATCTGGCTCATCGACACGGCCGCATTGCGGCACAGTTCGACGAAGTTCGAGTGTGTGAGGATGCACCCCTTGGGCACACCGGTTGACCCAGACGTGTAGATGAGAGTCGCTAGGTCGCTGCCCTTGGCCATCGTGCGTCGAGCTTCAAGATCGTCGTCGGTGACTCCCTCGCCCGTCGACGCGAGCTTCTCGAGGTCACCCAAGTGCATTTGCCACACGTGCCCGATCTTGGGCAGGTCTCCCGCGACCTCGTCGAAGCGTGCGAAGTGGTCGGCAGTCTCGACGATCATGTGGTGCGCCTCGGAGTCATCGAGGATGTACTGCACCTGGCTCGGCGAACTCGTTTCGTATATCGGCACGAGAACGGCGCCGGCGAACCAGGCTGCGAAATCGACCAAGGTCCACTCGTAGCGCGTTTTGCACATGAAGCCGATCTTCTCGCCGGGCTTCACGCCTGCGGCCATGAAGCCCTTGGCGAGTGCGGTGACCTGGCGGTGGAACTCAGCGGCCGTGACGTCGGACCACCCGCCATCGGCCGTTGGCAGCGCGAAAAGAGCACCGTTGGGCGTCTGTCGCACGCGCTCGACGAGCAGGTCACTCGCATTCGCGGTGGGGTCAGGCGTCACGACGGCCGGGACGTAGAACTCTTTCACGGCAACTCCTTTGGTACCGAACGGGCAATTGGTGCCCCCACTCTAGTCTTGCGGAGGCTGAGAACCGACGGCCGATCGTTGCGGTTACTAGACTCGACGCTCGTGCACTCCATCGGAATTGACATCGGCGGAACCAAGATCGCTGGCGCGCTCGTGAGCGATGACGGAGATATAATCTCTGAGCTTCGAGAGCCCACCCCGGCTGGTGATCCCGGAGCCATCACCGACCTTGTGGTGCGCATGATCGAGCAATTGAGCGAGGGCCAACACGTCATCGCTGCCGGTGTTGCGGCTGCGGGCTTCATCGATGCGGCTCAGTCGACGGTCTACTACGCGCCGAACATCAACTGGCGAAACGAACCGTTTCGTGAGCGACTTCGAGAGCGCCTCGACCTCGACGTAACCATTGACAATGACGCGAATGCTGCGGGATGGGCTGAGTTTCGCTTTGGGGCGGCTCGTGACGCCCACGACATGACCATGCTCACGATCGGTACCGGTGTTGGCGGTGCGATTGTCACGGGCGATCGGCTTTTGCGCGGCGGGTTTGGCACCGCGGGAGAGCTGGGACACTTGCGCGTCGTGCCCGATGGCTTGCCGTGTGGGTGCGGCGCACACGGCTGCATCGAGCAGTACGGGTCTGGCCGGGCGCTCTTGCGGATGGCCAACGAAATCGCTGACGCCGGCGGAATCGGTCTCCAATTGTCCGTCGAGCGCGAGCGCGCGGGTGGCCTCACGGGCGACATTCTGGCGCGCCTGCTCGTCGACGAAGATGCGGGGGCCTTGCACGCCCTCCGCCAGCTCGGAAGCTGGCTGGGTCAGGCCTGCGCGAGCCTCAGTGCCGTTCTTGACCCCGAGGTGTTCGTCTTTGGCGGGGGAGTCTCTGTTGCCGGCGACCGCCTGCTCGACCCTATTCGGGAGTCGTATCTCGCCCACCTGCCCGCGCGGGGCTACCACCCCGAACCCCAGTTTGTGGTGGCCGAGCTCGTGAACGACGCGGGAGTGGTGGGCGCCGCCGACCTCGCGCGCATCCATGCGACATCGCTCGCTTCGTGATTCTTGGCCCGAGCGGATGCTCCGCTCACCGGTTAGGCTGAACCGCGCTGCTGACGAAGGGAACCCTCGGTGTTCTACTGGCTCATGAAGAACCTGGTGATCGGGCCTATTCTGCTGACCGCGTTCCGCCCGTACGTGCGCGGTGTAGAGAACGTGCCCCGTACCGGAGCCGTGATTCTCGCGAGCAACCACTTGTCGTTCACCGACTCGGTCTTTCTCCCGCTCGTGCTCGATCGGCGCGTGGTTTTTCTGGCGAAGAGCGATTACTTCACCGGTCGCGGCATCAAGGGCTGGCTCATCAAGATGTTCTTCGAGGCGAGCGGGCAGCTTCCAATCGACCGCTCGGGCGGAAAAGCGAGCGAGGCATCGCTCAATACGGGTCTCAAGGTGCTCTCAGAAGGCTATGCGCTCGGCATCTATCCCGAAGGAACTCGCAGCCCCGACGGCATCATGTATCGCGGCCGCACGGGCGTCGCTCGCATGATTCTTGAGTCAGGCGCCCCCGTTATCCCCGTGGCCATGATCGATACCGAGAAGGTCATGCCGATCGGCTCAAAGCTGCCCAAGGTGATTCGACCGGGCGTGATCTTCGGCAAGCCCCTTGATTTCAGCCGTTTTCAAGGCCTCGAGAGTGATCGCTTCGTCTTGCGATCGATCACCGACGAGATCATGTATGAGCTCGGCCAATTGAGCGGGCAAGAGTATCTCGATGTTTACGCCACGACGGTGAAAGACAAACGCCCCGCCAACGCCCGATAGGCTGAAACGTCGCGGCGCCGATGCGCCGAGCATCGGTGACCTGCTCGCTCTCTAAGGACGTTTCTCTCGTGGTCGACCCGTTCGAAACCATTGTGCACGCTGACCCTGCCGTTGTTGCCGGCCTTGACCACTGGCGGACTCTGCCGATCAAGCAGCAGCCGCAGTGGCCCGACACGACCGCTGTCGCCGCCGCGTCTGCCGAGCTGGCGTCGCTGCCTCCGCTTGTCTTTGCGGGTGAAGTCGACATGTTGCGCGACCGCCTGGCTCGGGCGGCCCGGGGCGAGGCGTTCTTGCTGCAGGGTGGCGACTGCGCCGAAACCTTTGCCGGGGCAACGGCCGACCAGAT
The DNA here is from genome assembly GCA_013297625.1 of Actinomycetota bacterium. Taxonomy (GTDB): domain Bacteria; phylum Actinomycetota; class Actinomycetes; order Actinomycetales; family Microbacteriaceae; genus Microcella. The sequence continues at coordinate 6,000 of JAAFHT010000098.1, forward strand.
TCGCAACCGGGTCAAGACGATTCTGCAGATGGCCGTCGTGCTCACCTACGGTGCGTCGATGCCGGTCATCAAGATGGGCCGCATGGCGGGCCAGTTCGCCAAGCCGCGATCGAGTGACACCGAGACGCGCGGTGACGTGACGCTCCCGGCCTACCGCGGTGACATCGTCAACGGCTACGACTTCACGCCCGAGTCGCGCCAAGCCGACCCCTCGCGCCTCGTGAAGGGCTACCACACGAGCGCGTCGACGCTGAATCTCATCCGTGCGTTCACACAGGGTGGTTTCGCCGACCTGCGCATGGTGCACAGCTGGAACAAGGGCTTCGCCGCTAACCCCGCTAACCAGCGGTACGAGGGCTTGGCGAAAGAGATCGACCGCGCCGTGAAGTTCATGGAGGCCGCGGGCGCCGACTTCGACGAGCTCAAGCGCGTCGAGTTCTACTCGAGCCACGAGGGCTTGCTCATGGACTACGAGCGCCCCATGACGCGCATCGACTCGCGGACCGGCACGCCCTACACGACAAGCGCGCAC
>JAAFHT010000150.1 GCA_013297625.1 Actinomycetota bacterium
GTACCTCCTGCAGGTGCTGCTCGTCGCGAAGGGCCTGACCCTCGACGACGTGTACAAGCACTTGTAGGGCCCGCCACCACGACCAGCGCCCGCGAGGGCGCACTGTTCACGAAGAGACCACGCCATGTTGAGAATCGCGGTACCCAATAAGGGTTCGCTCTCCGAGACCGCCGTCGAGATGCTCGTCGAGGCCGGATACATCGGTCGCCGTGACCCCCGCGCCCTCACGGTGAGCGACCCGCGCAACGGGGTCGAGTTCTTCTACCTCCGCCCGCGCGACATCGCGACCTACGTCGGTTCGGGTGCTCTCGACGTCGGCATTACGGGCCGTGACCTTTTGCTCGACTCAGGCTCGGCGGCGGTCGAGATTCAGGCACTCGACTTTGGTGGCTCGACCTTTCGGTTCGCCGCCCCTCCCGGCACCGTTTCGGCGCTGACCGACCTCGCCGGCCTGCGAATTGCCACGAGCTATCCGAAGCTTGTCGGCGACTTTCTCGCTCAGAACGGCGTCTCGGCGCACATCGTCAAGCTCGACGGAGCGGTCGAAGTCTCGAATCGATTGGGGGTTGCCGATGCGATCGCCGACGTGGTCGAAACCGGATCCACATTGCGTGCCCAGGGCCTCGAGATCGTCGGGCCAGTGATTCTCGAATCGACCGCGGTGCTCATTAGCGCTCAACCCGATCGCGCCGGTATTTCTACACTGCAACGCCGGCTCCAGGGCGTTCTCGTTGCACGACAGTACGTGCTCATGGACTACGACCTGCCGATTGGTCTGCTCGAGCGCGCGCAAGCCATCACTCCAGGGCTCGAATCGCCGACCGTGTCGCCTCTCGCCGACGGATCGTGGGTCGCCGTGCGCGCCATGGTGCCGCGCGACGAGACGAACCACGTCATGGACGAGCTCTACGAGCTCGGCGCTCGTGCCATTTTGGTCAGCTCGATTCACGCCGCCCGCATCTGATGAGCGTTTCGGTACGCGTCATCCCGTGCCTCGATGTTGCGGCCGGCCGGGTCGTGAAGGGCGTCAACTTTCTCGACTTGCGCGACGCGGGCGACCCCATCGAACTCGCGCGCGCCTACTACGAGCAGGGTGCTGACGAGATCACGTTTCTCGATGTGAAGGCCACGGTCGACAATCGCGAGACGATGTTCGATCTCGTGCAAGCCACCGCTGAGCAGGTGTTCATTCCCCTGACGGTGGGTGGGGGAGTGCGCACGGTTGACGATGTTGCCCGGTTGCTCGCGCACGGCGCCGACAAGATTGGCGTCAACAGCGCAGCGATCGCCCGCCCCGCGCTCATCGATGAGATTGCCGATCGCTTCGGCGCTCAGGTATGCGTGCTCTCGCTCGATGTCACGCGCGATGCGGCCGCGCCCAGTGGATTTGTCGTGACGACGCACGGTGGCCGCGAACGAACCGCGATCGACGCCATCACCTGGGCGCGCGAGGCGATCGAGCGAGGCGCCGGTGAGTTGCTCGTCAACTCGATCGACGCTGACGGAACCAAGAATGGCTTTGACCTAGAGCTCATCACCGCTGTCGCCGAGTCGGCGACGGTGCCGGTGATCGCATCGGGGGGTGCGGGTGCCCTCGAGCACTTCGCTCCCGCCGTGGTTGCCGGCGCGCATGCCGTGCTTGCGGCAAGCGTGTTCCACAACGCCGATCTCACGGTGGGTCAGGTCAAGAATGCGCTGCGTGCAGAAGGGATGAGCGTGCGATGAGCGAGCTCGACGTTGAGGCGGTGACCGCTCGCGTGCGGTTCGATGCGGCCGGGTTGCTACCCGCCGTCATCCAGCAGCACGACACTCGCGAGGTGCTTATGGTCGGCTGGATGAACGCCGAGGCCTTGCGGAGAACATTGACCGAGGGTCGCGTCACTTTCTGGAGTCGCTCGAGGCAAGAGTTCTGGCGCAAGGGCGACACGAGTGGTCACGTGCAGTACGTGCGCGGTGCAGCGCTCGACTGCGACGGCGACACGCTGCTCGTGTCGGTTGACCAGGCGGGTGTCGCCTGCCACACGGGCGCCCGCTCGTGCTTCGATGTCGACCCCCTAGCACCCATGATCGGAGCCCCGGCATGAGCGACACCACGCGCGATGAGTTTGCGCAGCAGGTTCGCGACGCCCGCGTGGTGCCGGTCATCCGCACTCTCTTTGCCGACGCGCTGACGCCGGTTGGCCTGTATCGCTCGCTCGCTGAGGGGCGCACGGGCACATTCTTGCTGGAGTCGGCAGAGCAGGGCGGAATCTGGTCACGGTATTCCTTCGTCGGTGTGCGGTCGTTTGGCGTGCTCACCGAGCGCGGCGGAGAAGCCGTCTGGCTTGCCGGTTCGATCGATGCCGATCGCGCCTTCGGCGGAGCCATGCCGAGCACGACGCTCGCAGCCCTCGACGCGCTCTACGCGCGCTGGCGCTCGCCCGAAAACCCCGAGCATCCGCCCCTCACCGGTGGCCTCGTGGGGTTCATTGGGTGGGATGCCGTTCGCCAGGTGGAGCACTTGCCCCACGCTCCCGCCACCGACTTTCCGTGCCCCGAACTCGCGATGGCTTTTGTGAGTGAGCTCATCGTCATGGATCACCGGCAAGGCACCGTCTCGCTCATCGCGAGCGTTCTCGCTGACGGCACTCACGATGACGAGACCCTGTGGGCGGATGCCCAAGCGCGGCTCGATGCCCTCGAAGCTGCCCTTGCCGCCCCGGCAGAGCCGAGCATCGCGCGAATCGACCTCGACACGGTTCCACACCCGCACCACCGGTCGACGCCCGCAGAGTTCATGGCAGCGGTCGACAAGTCGAAAGACTTCATTCGCGACGGTGACGTCTTTCAGGTGGTCGTCGCACAGCGGTTCGATCACGAGCTCACGGCGAGCCCGCTCGATGTGTATCGAGTTTTGCGCGCGCTTAACCCGTCGCCTTACATGTATGTGCTCGCGCTCGAGACGGCCGATGGCAGTCCGTACGCGATCGTCGGCTCATCGCCCGAGGCGCTCGTCAAGGTCACCGACGGCCGGGTCTATACGCATCCGATTGCCGGTTCGCGGCCCCGCGGCGAGACCCCGGAGCACGACGGTGAACTCGCCGATGAGTTGCTGGCCGATCGCAAAGAGCAGGCCGAGCACCTCATGCTC
>JAAFHT010000145.1 GCA_013297625.1 Actinomycetota bacterium
TGGGGCAAGGTCAATCGCGTTTCTGGCTCGACGATTGCGCACCACTACCCGCGGCTCTCGCAGTTTCGTGCACTAGCCCAGCACTGGGATCCGACCGGTAAGTTCCGCAATGCCGCCCTCGACCGCACGGTCTTCGCCGACGATGCTGTCACCGGCGCCATCGACCTTCCGCCCGCCGGGTAGCGAGTGGCCGGGTATCGAGTGGCCGTGCGACGCGCGGTTCAGGGTTAGTCGCACGTCGCCGTCGCGCACCTCGTCTGCGTGGTGGGTGACGAGTACGACAACTCGGTCGACAAGGGCAGCGCGAAGGTCGCGCATCAGGTCAGCCGCCGCCTCTGCATCGAGGTGAGCCGTTGGTTCGTCGAGCAGCACGACGTCTGCGTCTGTCAGTAGTGCGCGGGCCACGGCGAGGCGCTGACGCTGGCCGCCGCTGAGATGACCGCCTTCGCTGCCGACGCGAGCATCGAGGTCAACGTCGAGCCCGACCGTTGCGAGGGCGTTGAGAAGTCGGTCGTCGGTCACTGCGCCCGCGAGGAGGAGGTTGCCGCGCACCGTCGAATCGAAGATGTGCGACTCTTGCGGCGCCCACGCAACCCCGGTGCCAGTAACGGTTAAGGTTCCTACGGTTGCCGGAAGGTAGCCGAGCAATGCGGCGATGAGCGTGGACTTTCCGGACCCCGACGGCCCCTCCACGACAAGCCAATCGCCTCGACGAGCAATGGCGGTCGCTCCCGAAAACACGGCTGACGTGTTCGGCCACGTGACGGAGACATCATCGAGGATGACGGCGGGTTCTCTATCGAAATCGTCGGCCACTGCACGCAGTGTGTCGTCGGGAGCGATCGCGGCCGGTGGGGTCGCATCGTGAAGTCGTGCAAGCTGAGCGCGAAGGGCAGGGATGAGCTGCGCAGCCTCGAGCGCTGCGAGCAACGGGTCAACGAGCGCGAGCGGCAGCAGCACGATCACGGCGAGGATGCTGCGCTCCGCACCTCCGTTGCCCAGCACGGCTGCTGCGGCGAGACCGCACGCGAGCAGAACTATCGCGGAACCGCTGCCTGTCGCAAAAGCGGCTTTACGAGCCCCGGCCGTCGCTGCCGAATCGGCGCCGAGAACCCAGTCGCGGGCGGGCGAGCTCACTCCGTTTGCCCGAACGTCATCCGCAGCTCGCACGAGGCGGCTGATGCCGCGCAGAACGATCGAGCGCGCCGCGAGCTCCGCCCGCGAACCCGCGCGGTCCGCGAGCACGGCCACGACCGGTGCGACAAGGCCAGCGAACAGGATGCTCGCCACGACAATTCCGAGGGCTGATGGCACAAGAATGCCGGCTGTGACTATGACGGCGATGCTGGCGAAGAGGGCAACGGCCAGGGGAGTGATGACACGTGGCACGAGCTGGAGAACGCGCTCCGGCGTGGCGACGAGTAGATCAAGAGCGGCATCTGAGCTAGAGAGCGCGCGCGACGCGAGGCCCGTCCTGGCCAGTGAGGACCACAGCCGGCGCCGCAGAGCCGCAACCGAACCGAGGGCTGCATCGTGGGTGACGAGCCGCTCCGCATAGCGCAGGGCCGCACGGCCGAGTCCGAAGAAGCGCACGCCGACGATTGCGACGAGCAGATACATGATCGCGTCGACTTCGCTGGCCTGCACGATGAGCCACCCGCTTGTTGCCAGCAGGGCCATGCCGCTGAGCGCCGCCGCCGCGCCAATCAGGGACGCACCGGCGGTCTTCCACAGCGTCGGCCATACGAAGGCGACGAATTCGGCACGCGCACCGGTCGACTTTTCGAAGGTCGATTCGAAATGATCCGGAGCCCGCATAGCCTCGGCGTTGAGCATTGACGAGGATTCCCGAAAAGCTGTCTCGCCCAGGGAGACGATCTCGTCCGCAAGATCAACAATCGCTTGTTCGTGTGAGGCGACAACGATCGTGACGGTGCCGCGCAGATCGCGGATCGCCTCTTCGACGATACCGGCGCTTACCGCGTCTAGGTGTGCGGTCGGCTCGTCAAGCAGTAAAAGGGTCGCCCCTGCCTCGACGCGCAGAAGTGCGCGGGCCACGGCAACGCGGCGCAGTTCGCCGGGGCTCAGATTCGCGGGGTCGGCGCCGCCATCGAGGGCGAAGCGGTTTAACTGTGCTTCGACGTTCTGTCCATAGAGGGCCAATTCATCGCGAACTGTTGCGCCAACCGTATGCGGATGCTGCGGAACGTAAGCAACGTGCGCGGCGTCGACGCCCCACACGCGTCCACTCTGCGGAGTAACTGTGCCGGCGAGCACTCCGAGCACTGTTGACTTGCCCGTGCCGCTTGCGCCGACGATCGCCGTGATCGTGCCGGGGGCAGGAGCAAACGACAAATCGTGAACCGAGCGAACCGTCAGTGCCTCGACCCGCAGCGCGGATGCGGGCGTTCTGGAGTCTTCGAGAGGCTCGATCGCGAGCACGTCGGCAACGCGCCGCTTGGCGGCGAGCCCGGCCTGTGACGCATGGAATGCACTACCGAGCTCGCGGAATGGCGCAAAGCACTCGGGAGCAAGAATGAGGGCGATGAGCCCGATCTCCAGACTCAGCTCGCCGTGCAATAAGCGGATACCAACGAACACGGCAACGACTGCAACGGAGATCGTGGCAATCAGTTCCAACACGAGCGACGACAGAAACGCCGTGCGCAAGGTCTTCACTGTCGCACGTCGTAGCCCGTCGGAGATACTCGCGAGGGCCTCGGACTGTTGTTCGACGCGGCCAAGTCCGACGAGAACCGGCAACCCGCGAGCGAGCTCGGATACGTGGGAGGCGAGGCGTTCGATCGCTGCCCCCGCGGCATCCGCTTTGTCTTTTGTGTGTAATCCAACGAGCGCCATGAACAGCGGAACCAGCGGCACCGTGAGCACGATGATGAGCGCACTCACCCAGTCGGCGAAGAGTATTCGCGCACCGATAAGCAGAGGCACCGTCGCCGTTGTTGCCATGGCGGGCAACACGGAACGGTACCAGTTGTCGAGTTCGTCGAGCCCTGTTGTGGCGGTGATGGCGAGCGAGCGGGCTGCGCCGCCGCCCCGCAAGGCGTGATCAACGACAGCGCCGCGCAAGCGCTGCTTGGTGCCAATGGCAGCGCGAGCTCCGGCAACGTGACTGGCCCACACGAGCGCTGCGCGCAGGATGGTGCCGCCGACGAGCGGCACCATCCAGTCACCGGAGTTGGTTAGTCCACGGGCGATGCCCTCGGCGATGCCGACGAGGGCGAGCGCCTTGAAGGCACCGAGCAGCGCGAATACGAACAGCGCGCTGCGGTCTCCGCGCTCCACCGTCATCGCGGAGCGACCGCCGCCACAACCTCGTGGGCCTCTGGCAGGTGCTGTTCGCCAAGACGACGACGGAACACCCAGTAGGTCCATCCTTGATAGACCAGCACGAGCGGAAGGCCAAACGCCGTCACAATTGTCATCACGCCGAGGGTGTAGTCACCGCTCGATGCGTTGTTCACCGTGAGGCTAAACGCCGGATCGAGG
>JAAFHT010000073.1 GCA_013297625.1 Actinomycetota bacterium
GGTCGGCGAGGTCGGCTTCGGGGGCAGCCACCGTCTCGTCGCCCGTGACCGACGCGACCTGCTCGGTGAGCACGCGCTGCCGTGTGCGGGCTTCGTGTGTATCGGCAATGGTGTGGCGCGTGATTCCGACGAGCCACGCCGAGAGCGATGCGCGCTCGGGGTCAAACCGCAACCGGCTTTGCCACGCAGAAACGAACACCTTCTGAGTGACGTCTTCGGCGTCGGTGGCATCGCCCAAAGAGCGCAGAGCGAGCGAATACACCAGCGACGACCACTGGCCATAGATCTCAGCGAGCGCCCGCTCGTCACCCGAAACGAAACGCTCAGCCAGCGCACTGGCATCATCAAGTGCCGTCGACATGCTTCCCACACCCCCCGTGGTTGCTTGTGCGCGAATGCGCGAGGCATCCGTGGGCGTCAGAGTACCTGTCGAACCTGTCATGTCACCTTCTCGGCGGTCACAATGTAGTTATCTTCATAGCGGCCGACTCCCCCGCCAAAGCCCGGGTCGTAGTCACCGCCGCAGGTGATGAGCACGAGGCGCGGTTCTCCGATGAGCGAGAAGTAGGTGCCCCACGGCACGGCGCCTTTCTCGATGCGTTCGACCGAGGTCACGATGTACGTGTGTGACGTGCCCGCTGAATCAACCACGACCGCTTCTGTGCCGGGCTTCACGCTTCGCAGCCCCGCAAACGGGCCAACGCCCTCTTGCCGCGAGTCAACGTGCGCGGCGAGCACCGTCGCGCCGGCGGGGCTATTGGGGGCGGCGGCGTATTCGTACCAGCCCGCTCGAGACGGGCTAACCGGCAGGCTCATGTCGCCATTGGGCTCGAGCGCCTTGACGTCAACGGGCATGTCGATCGCGAGAGCGCTGACGACAAGCCGGGTGGGCGGCGACTTGACCGTGGTGAGCAACTCGTTGCTCGAAACAAACTCGTCGGTGCGCGCGGAACGAAACGGATCGTAGGCGACCTCGCCGCGCTCGCGCGCGACGGGGGCGCCTGCCGTGCACCCCGCGAGCAGCACCAGGCCGACGAGGACGAGAGTTGCTGCCGTCGTCGGCCTGGTGCTCATGGCGTTACCTTTCCGATCTCGCGATTAGCGCCCGGCCGTGGCGGCCTGGCGACGTGCGATGACGAAGCCACCGACGGCGAGCAGCGCAAGAAGTGCCGCGCCACCCACGAGCAGACCGGTCGCCGCACCATCGTTCTCGGCGACGAGTCCTGCCGAACCAGCGGGCACGCCCGCAGGAGTGTCACCGATCGTGAAGATGATGGCCTCGTAGGGGCCACCGTCCGGGCCGAACGCGTGAATGAAGTAGTGCGTGCCCGCGTTGAGCGCCGTGTCAGGCAGGTCGATGGCGACGGCCTGAGGCGCCGGTCCGTCGACCTGAACCTGCAGGTCGTACGTGCCAGCCGCAACCGGCGTAACGCCTTCCTGGCCGTTGGTCACACCCGAGAAGAGGTTGGTGGCCGGCAGCGCGACGACGTCAACAGCCGGAGCGTCAGCGGTGTGGCGCACCGTCACGCTTGCCTGACCAGCTCCCACGGGAGTGAGGCTGTTTACGAACGGGCTGATGGTGAGGGCGCCACCCACTTCGGGGTGAGCAACGAGCGTGTACGACGTGTTCACGACCACAGCCGCGTCGGCGGTGATCAGGCCAGCACCCTGAGCGGGGGCCGGGTCGTTCGCCGGAACGATGTCGACGGTGTAGGTCGCCGGCGCCGGTTGGTTGGGCAGGGCTCGCACCGCACCGGGCACGAAGTCTTCGATGGCGAGAGCGCCTTCGATGTACACATCGACGGTCACGCCCGGAACGGCGTGAACGACCCAAATGTCGGCTGTGGTGCTGCTGAGAGCAGTCGCCGGAGCGGCGACGCCAACGGTGGCGAGGGCGGCGACGCCCAGCCCCGCGAGAATACGGTTGCGCATGATTCCTCCTTGGTAGGTCCCCCGAGGGGGCGATCCCCTCTCGGGGCGTCAGGCGGAAGTGCCTTCACTCACTACTTCCGGCGCAGGGGCGTCGACGGATGCGCTCCCGGCTGGCAGTCACCTGGCAGCTGTCTCAGCGCACGCTGACAACGGTCGATCGCGCACGCGTCACGCGAGGGCTCACGACAGGGCGGCGTCGAGTCCGTTCACACTCACGACCAGGCCCGCGACCCACAGGATGAGGTTGACCGCGCCCACCGCGAGGCCCGCGATCGCGAGGCCCCGACCGCGCGTGATGCCATTGGCGGTCTCGCGAACCCCGCGCACGCCCGCAATTGCACACACCGTCAGCAGGCCGGCGTTGAGCACAAAGACGAGCGCAAGAGTGACGAGCACGCCCGCCCACGCGCCCTGGGGCTCTCCAGCAGCGACACGCTCGAGCGCCGCGGCGCCCAGCTGGGTGGCGACAAGGTTTCCGGCGATCGAGATCACGAGGGGGGCAAGTCCCGCGACGAAGGCCCATGTGGCCGAATCGCTGCGCGCGGGCGGAGCCGCGGTGCGGTTCGGTGCCGGAATGCGAGCGGGAACGACCTCGATGGGCTCGGGCTCAGCATCCGTCGACACAGGCTCTGGCGTGGGCTCCGCCGCGGGTGCCGGCGCAGGCACCGGGGTGGGCAATGGCACGGGTGCCGACACAGGCGCAGGAATCGGCACGGGCGTCAGCTCGGGCGCGGGGGCAGGTGTGCCGCAGCGTGTGCAGAACCGGGCCCCCGCTCGCATCGGAGCGGCGCACACCGTGCACTCGAGCATCGCGCCTCACTTCTCTGCCCCCGACTAGCGATGAGCGGGGCTCGACAGTCGACAGGGTAGCAAGCGATGTGCGCGCGGGCCTCCCCCCATTGACGGGCGACAACATCGGGCGCACACTGGAAAGAGATCAACTCGCCGCCCAGGAGCGCAGGAGGCTTCGCCCCGCCACTGGGCGGCGAGTCTGTCTGAGTCACGAACGGTGGTCCGCGGCTACCGTGTCAGCCCTCCGCATGCCACGATGACGCTGTGGACCGCACGATCGACTACATGCCCTTGTTCGCCGAACCACGCCCCGACGAGGTTGCGGCGTTTCGACGCGACACCCTCGCCACGCAACCGGGGGGCTCTGGCATGCAGGCCATTCGTGTGGTCGGCGGGGTGATCGGTGGCCTCATGGCGCTGACCTTTGGCCTGGTCTTCTTCGTGCCCTTGGTCGGGCTCTTTGCCGGCGTGCTCAGCGGAGAGTTCGATGTCGTCGAGCTGCTCGGAATCATCCCGCCGCTCATCATTGTGCCGATCATCGCCGTCGTGATCGGGCGCAGCCTGCTCTCGCGTCGCCACGACTGGGCAAAGCGATGGCGCATGGCGCGATTCGCCGAAGCGAACGGGCTGCTCTTCTCGGCGCTGAGTCCGCCCCCTTCGTATCCGGGAGCGATCTTCGCCCTCGGAACCTCCCGCAAGGTCACGGATCACTTCCGCACGGCCGACGATCGCTTCCTCGACTTGGCAACTATCAGTACACAACCGGCAGCGGAAAGAACCGCACGACCCACCACTGGGGGTTCCTTGCGCTGCAGCTCGATCGCACGCTGCCGCACATGCTGCTCGATTCGCGCGCCAACAACGGCCTCTTTGGGTCGACGAATCTTCCGGCAGCGTTCGCTCGCGACCAGGTGCTTTCGCTCGAGGGTGACTTCAACGAGCACTTCACTCTCTACTGCCCGAAGGAGTACGAGCGCGACGCGCTCTACGTCTTCACGCCCGACCTCATGGCCCTGCTCATTGATGAAGCCGCGCCCTACGACGTCGAAATCGTTGACCGGTGGATGTTCGTCTACAGCGCGCGGGCGTTCCCCCTCGCCGAACCCTCGGTGTACCAGCGCTTGCTCACGATCGTCACGACCGTGGGAGCCAAGACCCTCACGCAGACGGATCGCTACGTCGACGAGCGCGTTGGGGAGTTTGCCGCGAACATGGTGGCACCCGAGGGGCGACGCTTGCGTCGAGGAGTCTCGTGGGTGGGCATCGCGATCGTCGTGGGCTTTCTCGCGCTGTGGTTCAGCGGCGTATTCAGCTCATTCCGCTAACGAGCGATGCGCCCTTAGCCAGCAGGAGCGGGCGCGACGTCTCCCCCGCGCAAGGCATGACGGGAGGCGGCCACGCGCTGCAAGAGCTCAGACTCATCACCCTGTGCGCCGATCGCGTCGCGGTCGGTCATCATGCGGTGCCGCGCATAGGCGAGCCGTGTTGCATCGCGAATGAAGGCCTTCATGAGCGGCGCAACGCCGTTCGCTCGCGCCCAGCCCATCGCGGTGCGTCGGCCCCCCGGGCTCGAGAGCATGGCGACCTCATCGGGGTGGAACCAGCCGACGGCCGCGTACTCGCTCAAGCGCTCGAACGTGATGCGGTGTTCTGTGCGACGCAAGAGCATCACCAACCAGACGGCGGCAAGAAACATCGGCACCTGTACGAGCAAGTAGTAGCCGTAGAAGTCGTCGATGAAGAACAGCACGCCATTCCAGAACGCGTGCAGCAGAATCGCCGGCACCAGGCCCACCATCAAGGCCACGACGCCACGGAACCACCCGGGTTTCTGCGCGGCATACCCGATCGCGGCGCCGATGAATGCCGTGAACATGACGTGGGCGAAGGGCGACATGATGCCGCGGATGAAGAACACCTCGACGGTGCTGGCAGCGCCCGATGACGCGAGCTCGGTGCCGAAGTACAAGATGTTCTCGGTGAACGCGAACCCGCCGGCCACCCACGCGGCATAGACAATGCCATCAACCGGGCCATCGAAGTGGCGACGCACCGCGAAGAACAGCACGAGCACACCGAGCCCCTTGCCGACTTCTTCGACGATCGGCGCCTGAATGGCCGCACCGAAGAACTCGGCGCCGAACTCGCCGAGCCCCGAGCCGGCGATCACGTTCTGAATCTCGGCATCAACAACGAGGGCAATGAGCACGCTCACGCCCGCGCCCCAGAGAAACGCGAACAGCAGGGCACCGCGCGGTTCGGGTTCCCAGCGATCGATCCAGCGGATGCCCCAAAACACGATGGCGAGCGGAACGAGCGCCATGAAGCCGCCGATGATCACTCCCGCTGGCCCCAGGCCGACGAACAGATACGCGATCACGAAGAGCATCACAAGCGCGAGCACAATGAATCCGATGACCGCGGCAATGATGAGGCCAGCGTTCGAGCGGCGCGAGGCAACAGGAATACCCGGGCGCACCACCTCTTGCGTCTCGAGTCGAACCTCGGTCGGGGCAGCGGCGGGGGCAGCAAGCTCGGTCATGAGGGCAACTGTAGTGCGCGGGCCCCGCGCGAGGGCAGGGGCGGCGTCGTGTCTGATTTCCGCTGGTGCACGCATCCGTCGACTGACAGGCTTGGCCCGTGCCCGACCTCGACCACGACCGCTGCTATCGGGTGCTTGCCGCGCGCGACGCGCGATTCGATGGCCAGTTCATCGCGGGCGTGCATTCGACCGGCATCTACTGTCGGCCCAGTTGCCCCGCCACGACGCCACGGCCCAGCAACGTGCGGTTCTATGCGACGGCCGCTGCGGCCCACGACGCGGGGCTGCGGGCGTGCAAGCGGTGCCAGCCCGACGCTGTGCCGGGCAACCCCGAGTGGAATCTGCGCGACGACCTGGTTGGGCGCGCGATGCGCCTAATTCTTGACGGGGTCGTCGAGCGCGAGGGCGTGACCGGTCTCGCATCGCGGCTCGGCTACAGCTCGCGGCACGTGACGCGCGTGCTCACGGCCGAACTCGGCGCCGGGGCCCTGTCACTCGCGCGCGCGCACCGCGCAGAGACCGCGCGGGCGTTGCTCGCGGGCACCGACCTTCCGGCGTCGCAGGTGGCGTTTGCCGCGGGGTTTGCGAGCATCCGGCAGTTCAATGACACCGTGCACGAGATCTACGGTCTCGCCCCCCGCGACGTGCGCGCTCTTGCCCGCAGCGGGCGCTTTGCCGTGACGGCTCGGCCGACAGGCCTTGCCGCTGACCCCACTCACGGAACGACGGTGACCCTACGGCTTGCCGCTCGCGCCCCGTTCGACGGTGCCGGCGTCATGCAGTACATCGCCGATCACGCCGTCACCGGGGTCGAGCGCATGATCGCGGCCGAAGGCAGTGACACAGGCGACCGCGCCGCAGGAGTCGAGCGGTGGATCGACCTGCCGCATGGTGCGGCCTTCGTGCGCGTCATGCTCGATGCCGAGCGGCCGGGCGTGCTCGTCTCGGCGCGGCTCGCCGCTCTCGCCGATGTCGCGCCGCTCACGGCGCGCATCCGTCGCTGGTTCGATCTCGACGCCGACGCGGCAGCGATCGACGCCGCCCTCGGAGCAGACCCCTTGCTGGCACCGTTGGTCTCTGCGACGCCCGGCATCCGCATTACCGGCTCGGTCGACGCGAGCGAAACCCTCGTGCGCACCATTGTGGGTCAGCAGATTTCTCTGCCGGCCGCTCGCACCGTGCTCGGGCGGCTTGCGGCTGACCTGCACGACCCCGTCGAGCCCGACGAACTGCGGCGGTTTCCGACCGCTGCGGCCATCGCTGAGCGTGGCGCCGCAGTGCTTCGGGGCCCCGAACGGCGCGTACGCACGATCATCGCGACCGCAGAAGCGCTCGCCTCGGGCGACCTGGCTCTTGACATCGGACTCTCGAGCGCCGAACTGCGCGATCGATTGCTGCGGATGCCCGGCATCGGCCCGTGGACCGCCGACTACGTCGCCCTGCGCGTGCTGGGCTCGCCCGATCTCTTGCTCGACACCGATCTCGTTCTGCTGCGCTCGCTCCGCGCTCGGGGCGCAGCGTCGACCCCGCGCGAGGCAGCCGCGCTGGGCCGACGCTGGGCGCCGTGGCGCAGTTACGCCACCCTGCACCTGTGGCGCGCCGCACCCCCGCCGGTGCGTCGAGCTCCCGCCGCTAGTTCTCGGGCGCGACCATCGGCAACGGAATAGCTCCCGTCGCCGGAACCACACCACTGAGCCGTTCGGGCGAAAGCACCTTGGCGATCTCGTCGGCCGTCATGAGGCCGCGCTCGATGACGAGCTGGCGAATCGGCACTTTCGACGCGAGGGCCTCATAGGCGAGCGCCGCCGACTCTTGATAACCGATGTAGGGGGTCAGGGCCGTCACGACGCCGACACTGGCTTCGACCATCTCGTGCAGTCGCTCTTTATTGGCCGTGATGCCATCGATGCAGTTGAGGCGAAGGGTGCGGCACGCGTTCGACATCCACGCGAGCGACTGCATGATGCTCGTGGCAATGACGGGCTCGAAGGCGTTGAGCTGCAACTGCCCGCCCTCGACAGCGGCCGTGACCGTGGCATCGGCTCCGATAATCGAAAACGCAACCTGGTTCACGACCTCGGGAATCACGGGGTTGACCTTGCCGGGCATGATCGAGCTACCGGCTTGACGCGCGGGCAGGTTGATTTCACCGAAGCCCGCTTGGGGGCCACTCGAGAGCAAGCGCAAGTCGTTGCAGATCTTCGAGAGCTTCACCGCGGCGCGCTTGAGCGTGCCCGACACCGTCATGAAGATGCCCGTATCGCTCGTCGCCTCGATGAGGTCGGGCGAGGTGACCATGGTGTAGCCCGAGATGTCGCTCAAGTGGCGACGCACGGCTTCGGCATACCGTGGGTCGGCAGTGATGCCGGTGCCGATGGCCGTCGCGCCCATGTTGATCTCGTTGAGCCACGGAATGATTTCGCTCAAGCGCTCTTGGTCTTCGCCGAGCGTCGTGGCGAAACCGCGAAACTCTTGACCCAGGGTCATGGGCACGGCGTCTTGCATTTGCGTGCGGCCGACCTTGAGAATCTGCGAGAACTCCTGGCCTTTCGCCGCAAACGAGTCAATGAGCAGTCGGTGCTCGTCGAGCAGGCTCTTGAGGCTGAAAACCATGGCGAGCTTGATCGCCGTGGGGTACACGTCGTTGGTCGACTGGCTACGATTGACGTGGTCGATGGGGTGAAAGTTCTCGTAGTCACCCTTTTCGTGGCCCATGAGCTCAAGGCAGCGGTTCGCGATGATCTCGTTGGCGCACATATTGGTGCTCGTGCCGGCACCACCCTGCAGCACACCGAGCACGAACTCGTCATGCAACTCACCATCGATGATCTCTTGGCAGACCTGGTCGATGAGGTCGGCGCGCACGGCCCGAATGACGCCGATCTCTTTGTTGGCGCGCGCGGCCGCTTGCTTGACCATCGCGAGCGCGATGACGAGATTGGGGTGGTTCGAGAGCGCGCGGCGCGTGATGGGAAAGTTCTCGAGGGCACGCGCCGTGTGGATTCCCCAGTAGGCGTCGGCCGGAATCGGCATTTCGCCGAGCGAGTCGCGCTCGAGGCGCATGGGGCGCGGAGCATCCGGATCTTCGTCGATTCCGGGTCGGTAGATGGGAATGCCGTCGTCACTCGTGGTGAAACTCGGGGCAGGGCCAGTGGTGCGCACCATTGCGGATGCCTCTTCCTTGAGGGTCTTCAAACAGTTGCGGTGGCGGCACCAGCCTACCGGGCGGCGTGCAAGCGTACGCGCGCCGTCACGAGGCGATCAGCAACGGGCGTGTGCGAGATCACGAGCACAGCCCGTTCGGGGCCTGCCGCCGCGCCCAACAACTCGTCGAGCAGGCTCTCGGCCCGATCGGGGTCAACATTCGCGGTGGGCTCGTCGAGCACGAGAACGGGCGCGTCGGTCAGAAGAGCGCGAGCGAGCGCAATGCGCTGCGCCTCGCCCCCGCTCACGAGGCGGCCGCGCTCACCCACGGGAGCATCGAGGCCCCCGCGTTCTCGGCACCACGCGCCCAGGCCCACACGATCGAGCACCGCGAGCAAGTCGGCATCGGTCGCGTCATCGCGAGCGAAGAGCAGGTTCTGACGGATGCTCTCGTCAAAGAGATGCGGGCTCTGCTCGCACAGCACGACGTGGCGGCGCACCTCGTCCGGGTGTAGCTCGTGCACGTCGACTCCCCCGAGCCGGTACTCGCCCTCATGATCGAGAAAGCGCACGAGCACGTGCGCGAGCGTGGTCTTGCCCGCCCCACTCGATCCCTCGACGACGAGCCGGTCTCCCGGTGCCAGGTCGAGATCGATGCCGGCGATGGCGGGGCTGTCGTCACCGGGCCAGCGTGCACTGACCCCGCGCAACCGAAGAGCCAGCGGACCTGCCGGGAGGCTCGTCGGCGTGGCCGGAGCAACGGGAAGCTCGGCCGGCACCTCGTCCGGCACAATGCTGGCGATGCGGTCGGCACTCGCGCGCACGCGCCACCACGCCGACAGTGCCGCCGGCAGCGCGGCGACCACTTCAAACACCGCGAGCGGCACCAGCACGAGCATGACGAGCTGGGGGCCCGTGATGGTGGCGACGGCAAAGCTCGGCTCAGCGACAAGCAAGGCGGTCAGCAGCGTGAGCCCCGCGCCCAGCGTGAAGATCGCGGCGACACTGCCCGCGGCGCCCGACTGCCGCGACTGCGCGCGCCGAAGCTCAGCATCGAGCGCGAGCACACGCTCACGGTGACGAGTATCGGCCCCGAAAGCCCGCAGGGTCTCCCACCGCGTCAGGTATTCGAGCACGGCGTCGGCAAGAGCGGCCCGCAAAGGCGCAATGCGCAGGTCGGCATCACGACTGAGGCTCTGCATCACGAGAGCCGCAACCCCGGCCGTGACGACCAGACCAACGAGCAGGGCGGCACCCGCAGGCGCAGACACCCACCACACGCCGATAACGCTGAGCGCCGCAACGACGGTAGCCGTGACGAGTGGTTGCAGCACGCGCAGGGGAAGGTCTTGCAGGGCATCGACGTCGCGCACGAGCGTCGTCAGCAGGTCACCGCGTCGAACGCCGCGCAGCCCGTCAGGAGCCACAGGCAGTAACCGC
>JAAFHT010000147.1 GCA_013297625.1 Actinomycetota bacterium
CGACCCCGACGCGACCTACTTTGTGACCGACCTCGCCGATGGCGACGTGCGCCGCATCTCGGGCGCCGAGCTCGACATCGAGGGCCTCGTGCCGCTCGGTGACGACCCCGTCACGTCGTGGCTTCTCATCATTTCTCCCCGCCGCTAACCTCACTCGAAAGCTCGCCATGCACAACGACCACGCCCTCGTCGAAGCCCGCCTCGATCGCTTCGTGCGCGATCATCTGACGCCCGCTCTGTATCGGGATGCTCGCCCGCTCGCCGCAACCGCGTGGCAGGTCGAGCGCGAGCCCGTGCCCTTCGAGACCGCGGTGGGGCAGCCTTTCGAGCCCGTGCCGCTCGGCTGGCGCTGGGGCCGCGCGTGGTCCACGGTGTGGTTGCACGTCACGGGTGACGTGCCCGCCGAGTGGGTGCCCGCGCCGCCCGCGGGCACGCGCATCGAGGTGCTCGTCGACTTCGGCTACAACCGCTCGCGCTCGGGGTTTCAGGCCGAGGGCCTGGCCTATCGGGCCGACGGCACGCTCATCAAGTCGATCGCTCCGCTCAACTCATACCTGCCGATCGCGCCGGGCGACACTTCGATCGACGTCTATATCGAGGCTGCGGCCAACCCCGACGTTGCGGGGGAGTACACCTTCGACCCCACGCCCTACGGCCAGTGGGAGACCGCGCCCGACGAGCCGCTCTACTCGCTCGCGCAACTCGAAGTAGCCCTGCTCGACGAAACCGTGTGGGAGCTGCTGCAAGACATTTGGACGCTGCGCGGCCTCATGGCCGAGCTGCCCGCCGGCTCGTCACGCCGCCACGAGATTCTGCGCGCGCTGGAAGACATGCTCGACGTGCTTGACCCGGAGGGCATCCCGAACACCGCGCCAGCGGGTCGAGCGGCGCTCGCCGCAGTGCTCGCGAAGCCTGCGCACGCGAGCGCCCACCGCGTGCTCGCCACGGGTCACGCGCACATCGACTCGGCGTGGCTGTGGCCGCTGCGTGAGACGGTGCGCAAGTGTGCGCGCACGTTCACAAACGTCATGGACTTGATGGATCAGCACCCCGACTTCGTGTTTTCGTGCTCGAGCGCCCAGCAGTACCAGTGGATGAAAGAGCACCACCCGCAGGTCTTCGCGCGCATCAAAGAGAAGGTGGCGGCCGGGCAGTTCGCGCCCGTCGGCGGCATGTGGGTCGAGAGCGACACCAACATGCCCGGCAGCGAGGCGATGGCTCGGCAGTTCATCGCGGGCAAGCAGTTCTTCATCGACGAGTTCGGCGTCGACTGCGAAGAGGCGTGGATGCCCGACTCGTTTGGCTATTCCGGCGCGCTTCCGCAGATTGTCGCGAACGCCGGCTCGCGCTGGTTCTTGACGCAGAAGATCTCGTGGAACCAGATGAACACGATGCCGCACCACACCTTCTGGTGGGAGGGCATCGACGGCACGCGCGTCTTCACGCACTTTCCGCCCGTCGACACCTACATCAGCGAAATCTCGGGCAAAGAGCTCGCGCACGCCGAGCGCAACTTCAGCGAGAAGGGTCGCGCGACGATGTCGCTTGTGCCCTTCGGCTGGGGCGACGGCGGTGGCGGGCCGACGCGCGAGATGATCGCGGCCGCCCACCGCACGGCCGACCTCGAGGGGTCGCCGCGCGTCACGATGGGCAGCTCGCGCGACTTCTTCGAAGCCGCCGAAGCCGAGTACCCGGGGGCTCCCGTGTGGAGCGGCGAGATGTACCTCGAACTGCACCGCGGCGTCTTCACCTCGCAACTGCGCACCAAGCAGGGCAATCGCCGCAACGAGTCGCTGCTGCGGCAGGCCGAACTCTGGGCCTCGACGGCCGCGCTGCGCACCTCGTTCGAGTACCCCGCCGAGGCGCTTGACCGCGCCTGGCAAACCGTGCTGCTGCTGCAGTTTCACGACATCTTGCCGGGCAGCTCGATCGCCTGGGTGCACCGCGAGGCCGAGCAGCGCCACGCGGCCGTGACCGAGGGGCTCGAGGGCATCATCGCTGAGGCGCTCGCGGCGCTCGCCGGTGAGGGTGGCGACCACGAACTGGTCGTTAACGCGTCACCCTTTGCGCGTGCGGGCGTGCCGGCGTTGGGGGCGGCGGTGGCTGAGGCCGAGCATCCGTCGGTCACGGCGACCGAGGCCGCGAAGGGTGCCACGGTGCTCGACAACGGCATTATTCGCGCGGTCGTGGATGCGCGGGGTCACGTGACCTCGCTCGTCGCGCACGCCGATGGTCGCGAGGCCATCGCGCCCGACAGCCCCGCGAACGTGCTGCGGTTGCACCGCGACCTGCCGAACCTGTGGGACGCGTGGGATCTCGACGCGCACTACAAGCGCACCGTCACTGAGCTGCTCGACGTCGATGAGCGTGACGTGGTGCAGTCGGCGGGCGAGGCCGCGGTCGTGACCGTGCGCCGCGTCGGCGCCTCGACGATCGAGCAACGGCTCGTGCTGCGCGCCGGCGCGTCGGCGCTCGAGATTGAGAACCGCGTCGACTGGCGCGAGCGCGAGAAGATTCTCAAGCTCGCGGTTCCGCTCGACGTGCACGCCGATCGCATCGCGGCCGAGACGCAATTCGGGCACTTGTTCCGCGCGACCCACACCAACACGAGTTGGGATGCCGCGCGGTTCGAAGCCTGCCAGCACCGCTTCGTGCACCTCGGCGAGCCCGGCTATGGCGTGGCGATCGCCAACGACTCGACCTATGGCTACGACGTGGGCCGAGACACGCGCGCCGACGGCGGCACCACGACGACCGTGCGCTTCTCGCTGCTGCGGGCTCCGCTCTTTCCCGACCCCGAGAGTGACCAGGGCGAGCACGTCATGCGCTTCCGCGTCGCGCCCGGCGCGACCGTGGGCGACGCCGTGGCCCTCGGCTACGACCTCGCCACGCCCCTGCGGGCCGTGCGCGCCGCGGCACCCATCGCGCCCATCGTCACGAGCAGCAATCCCGCCGTCGTGATCGAGACCGTCAAGCTCGCCGGTGACGGCAGCGGCGACCTCGTCGTGCGGCTCTATGAATCGCGCGGGGGTCGCGCTGCCACGACCCTGACCCTCGCGGGTACGGCCGAAACCATCGAGTCGACCGACCTACTTGAGCGCGCCCTTGATGGTGAGGTGCAGGGCGAAGGTGAGAGCATCGATCTACCCTTCCGCGCGTTCCAACTGCGCACCATTCGACTCCGAAACGTGAGTGCTCGATGACCCACCCGCACCCGCTTGCTGACCCGAACCCGGCTCCGGGAGCGCTCCCACCCGCGGCGACGATGGCGACCGACGCCATGGTTCTGCCGCTTGACGGGCAGTGGCGCTTTCGGTGGTCGGTGACGGTGGATGCTGCACCGACCGGCATCGAGAGCCCCGACTTCGACGACAGCGACTGGGGCACGATCGCGGTGCCGTCGAGCTTCACGATGCCCGTGCACGACGCCACGGTCGGCGGCCCGCACG
>JAAFHT010000052.1:0-12339 GCA_013297625.1 Actinomycetota bacterium
CCCATCGCGACGATCGTGGGCATGATCGCGTGCTTGCTCGCGCCGATCGCCCCACCGCTGGCCGTGCTCGTGGCGGGCATCGCGTGGCTTCCCGCCGCCTGGATTGCGGGCATCGCGCGTGTGTGTGCTGACCTGCCCGGGGCCGTCGTTCCGTGGCCCGAGGGAGCGGGGGGCGCCGTGCTGCTCGCGGCGGTCACGGTGGCCGTGCTCGTGGCGTGTGGCATTCCGGCGCCGCTTGGCTCGCCGCAACTGCGCCGCCGCATCGCAATCGCCGCGGCGGCAACGATGGTCGTGATCATGGGCGCGACCGCCGGGACCGCTGCTCTGCACGCACTCGGGCGGCCGGGCGATTGGCGTGTCGCGCAGTGCGACATCGGGCAAGGCGACGCCGTGCTCGTGCGCAGCGGCGAGGCGGTGGCCCTCATCGATACCGGTGCCGTTCCCGAACTTCTCGACTCGTGCCTCAACACCCTCGGCATCGGCCGCATTGACCTGCTGGTGCTCACGCACTTCGACCTCGACCATGCGGGCGGTACTCCCGCCCTCGTCGGGCGCGTTGATCGCGTGCTCGTCGGGCCCACGGGTCGCGAGAGCGATGAGCGCGTTGTCGAACAGCTTGCTGCGGGCGGCGCCGAGATTGACCCCGTGACCGAAGGTGCACAGGGCATGCTCGGCGATTACCGCTGGCGCGTGTTGTGGCCGCCCGCCCATCGTGGAGTCGAGGCCGGAAACGACGCGAGCATCGTCGTCGATCTGCGCAGCATGCCCGAGTGTGCCGCGTGCCCGAGCATGCTCGCCCTCGGTGATCTGGGGGCGGACGCTCAACGCATGCTCGCGGCCACCCACGACCTCGCCGCCGTCGACATCATCAAGGTCAGCCATCACGGGTCACCCGACCAGTTCGAGCAGCTCTACACCGACCTCGAGGCGCCGCTCGCCCTCATTGGAGTCGGGGCCGACAACACCTATGGGCACCCGGCGCCCACGGCGCTTGCGGTGCTCGCCGCCGCTGGCTCCACTGTCGTGCGCAGCGACCAGCACGGGCTCGCGCTCATCGCGGCGAGCACGCGAGCGACCGGAGACGGGCTCGCGCTGCGGGTCTGGGTCGAACGGGGCAGCGTCGGCGGGCCTGGGTAGGCTGGGCCTGCCGAGTTCGCCAACCACGAGGAGCCCCATGGCTGCGCCGAAGAAGCCCGCGGGGTCTGCGCGGGTTGCGGCGAGCATCCCGCAAGTGGCATGGCACCAGATTCGCTCGGCCCCGGTCATTCTCGTCACCGGCCCCGAAGACTTCTTGGCCGAGCGGGCCAATCGCTTGCTGCGGGATGCCCTGCGCGAGCGCGACGCGAGCCTCGAGGTGCACGACGTGCGCGCCGACGCCTACGCGCCCGGTGAGCTCATCACCCTGGCGAGCCCCTCGCTCTTCGGCGAGCCCCGCTTGATTCGGGTCGATGGCGCCGCGACGATGAACGACGCGTTTCTCGAAGAGGTTCTCGAGTACATTGCGGCGCCCGCCGATGACGTCGTCGTCGTGATTCGCCACGGCGGGGGGGTGCGCGGCAAGAAACTGCTCGACGCCATTCGCCAGGGCACGGGCGGCGGCATCGAGGTGCTCTGCAGCGAGCTCAAGCGCGACAGCGATCGAGCCGACTTCGCGGCGGCCGAGTTCCGGCACGCCGGCCGGGCCATTGCTCCTGCCGCGCTGCGCACGCTAGTGAGCGCCTTCACCGACGACCTCGCCGAACTCGCGGGTGCCTGCCAGCAATTGCTCGCCGACACCGAGGGTGACATCACCGAGCAGACGGTGGCCAAGTACTACGGCGGTCGCGTCGAGACCAACTCGTTCGCCGTTGCCGACGCCGCCATCGCGGGGCGGCACGGCGAGGCGCTGGGGCTCTTGCGGCACGCGCTCGCGACAGGCGCCGACCCGGTGCCGATGGTCGCGGCGTTCGCGATGAAGCTGCGCACGATGGCGAAAGTCGGTGGCACGCGCGGCTCGGGTGCGCAGACGGCGGCGCAGCTCGGGCTCGCCCCGTGGCAAGTCGACCGCGCGCGCCGAGACCTGCAGGGCTGGACAGAAGAGGGCCTCGGTCGCGCCATTCTCGCCGCCGCTGAGACGGATGCCGCCGTTAAGGGTGCGGCGCGCGACCCGATCTATGCGGTCGAGTCTCTCGTGCGCGTCGTCGCGACCCGAGGCGTTCTCGACTAGCTTCTGGCATGGCCGAGTGCGTCGCGCTCGTGGCCGGACGCGTCGCGCTCTTGGCCGGGCTCGGTGCTCAACAAACAACGCCCCCACCGGCGAACCGGCGAGGGCGTTGTGCGAATCGGGGTGGGGCTAGAGCGCCGCGACCTTCTTGGCGATCGACGACTTGCGGTTCGCCGCCTGGTTCTCGTGAATGACGCCCTTGCTCACGGCCTTGTCGAGCTTCTTGGTCGCCGTCTTGAGGGCGGCCTCGGCCGTGGCCTTGTCGCCCGAGGCGACAGCCTCGTTCGTGCGACGGATGGCGGTCTTGAGCTCGCTCTTGATCGCCTTGTTGCGCTCTTGCGCCTTGAGGTTGGTCTTGATGCGCTTGATCTGCGACTTGATGTTTGCCACGTGTGTGCTTTCTTCTTCAGGAACGGTGTGTGTGAGCGGCCGGGGTGGGGTGCCGGTGCGATGCGAACATCACGGCGAAATTCCCAGCCGCATTCCGTGTCGAAAGAGAGAGGGCTTTCTGACACGCAAGCCAACCGCTTACGTTACCAGGTGCTCTGTGGTGTCGGCCACTCGACTGTCTGTCAGCCGCCCAGCCTCATGGGAGAATGGCACCAAATGTCTCCTCGCGCCCTCACGCCGCTCGCCCCTGCCGCGACCGACCCGACGCTGATCCGCAATTTCTGCATCATTGCGCACATCGACCACGGCAAGTCGACCCTTGCCGACCGCATGCTCGGCATCACGGGTGTCGTGAGCGACCGCGATATGCGTGCGCAGTACCTCGACCGCATGGACATCGAGCGAGAGCGCGGCATCACCATCAAGAGCCAGGCCGTGCGTATGCCGTGGGCGCTCGCCCCGGAAGAGGGCGGCAAGCCCGTCACGTATGCGCTCAACATGATCGACACCCCCGGTCACGTCGACTTCACCTATGAGGTCAGCCGCTCGCTCGCGGCGTGCGAGGGCGCGATTCTGCTCGTCGACGCGGCTCAGGGCATTGAGGCCCAGACCCTCGCGAACCTCTACTTGGCGCTCGAGAACGATCTGACGATCATCCCGGTGCTTAACAAGATCGACCTTCCGGCGGCCGACCCCGAGAAGTACGCAAAAGAGCTCGCGGGGCTCATCGGCGGCGACCCGGCCGACGTGCTACGGGTGAGCGGCAAGACGGGCATGGGCGTTGAAGACCTGCTCGACGAGGTCGTGCGGCAGATTCCCGCGCCGACGGGTAACCCCGACGCTCCGGCCCGCGCCATGATTTTCGATTCGGTCTACGACTCGTATCGCGGCGTTGTGACCTATGTACGCATGGTGGATGGCCGCCTCAGCCCGCGCGAACGCATCCAGATGATGTCGACCAGGGCCACGCACGAGTTGCTTGAAATCGGCGTGAGCGCCCCCGAGCCCACTCCCAGCAAGGGTCTGGGGGTCGGCGAGGTCGGCTACCTGATCACCGGAGTGAAAGACGTGCGCCAGTCGAAGGTCGGCGACACGGTCACCAACGCGCAAAAGCCCGCGACCGATGCCCTCGCCGGCTACACCGACCCGAAGCCCATGGTCTTCTCGGGGCTCTACCCGATCGACGGCAGCGACTACCCCGTGCTGCGCGAGGCGCTCGACAAGCTCAAGCTCTCTGACGCGTCGCTCAACTACGAGCCCGAGACCTCGGTGGCGCTGGGCTTTGGCTTCCGCTGTGGATTCTTGGGGCTGCTGCACCTTGAGATCGTCACCGAGCGCCTCGAGCGCGAGTTTGGCCTTGACCTCATCTCGACGGCGCCGAGCGTGACCTACGAGGTCACGACCGACGACAAGAAGCAGTTCACGGTCACGAACCCGAGCGAGTTTCCGACGGGCGCGAAGATCGCCGCCGTGAGCGAGCCCATGGTGCGCGCGGCGATTCTCGCGCCGAAGGACTACGTCGGCACGATCATGGAGCTCTGCCAGAGCCGCCGCGGCAACCTCATCGGCATGGACTACCTCGGTGAAGACCGCGTCGAGATCAAGTACACGATGCCGCTCGGCGAGATCGTCTTCGACTTCTTCGATCACTTGAAGAGCAAGACGGCTGGGTACGCGAGCCTCGACTATGAGCCCGCGGGCGATCAAGAGGCCGACCTCGTGAAGGTCGACATTCTGCTGCAGGGCGAAGCGGTCGATGCGTTCAGCGCCATCGTGCACCGCGAGAAGGCCTACGCCTACGGCGTGCTCATGACCGAGCGCCTCAAGAAACTCATCCCGCGCCAGCAGTTCGAGGTGCCGATTCAGGCTGCAATCGGCGCCCGCATCATCGCGCGCGAGTCGATCAGCGCGATGCGCAAAGACGTTCTGGCCAAGTGCTACGGCGGTGACATCACCCGCAAGCGCAAGCTGCTCGAAAAGCAAAAAGAGGGCAAGAAGCGCATGAAGATGGTGGGCCGCGTCGAGGTGCCGCAAGAGGCCTTCATTGCTGCGCTCTCGGGCGACGTCGAGAAGGCGAAAGAGAAGAAGTAGTTTTCGCGCCGATCCCAATTCTTCTCTTGAGCGGCTGGTCTAGCTCTGCTCGGTAGGTGGGCGACGGCGGTGAAGAAGTTGTGGGGGAGGGTTCGCAACCATCCGCGCGACCGACGCACAGCGCCTACGATCGAGAAATGTTCGGGCGTAAACGCACTTCAGTTGAGGCTTCGATATTCACGGCTGGGTTAATGCAACTGATCGCCGAGGGGTCTGTTGAGCTCCAGTCGAAGAACGAAGCCGCGATGAAGAAGTGGGGCATCGGGTCAGCCAATTCGTGGGCAGCCGACCTCGCGGCCGGAACAATCACCTTCCACTTCGATGACCGCTCGATCACCGGGCCTGTTCACGTGCTCGGCTCGTTCGCAGAAAGCTCGAGTTCGTGGTTGTGGGGTTGGGCCAATCAGGCGCTACCTGAAAATGTGACTTCCGCGTCACGGTTGGTTCAACAGCGTGGGGGCGAAGCGGGCCTTCAGGCGCTTGCGGTACCAAAGCTCGAGTTGGCCGAGGCGATCGCCTATGGCCTCGCCGCACTATCGGTCGATGTTGCGGGCCTCGCGGGGTTGTACCGTGCGCCCACAAGCACAGGGTTTGTCTATCTGGGATTCACCGACTTCCAGGTGACCGAAGCGGCGGGTTCATAGGGCATCGAGTCCGCCGAGAAGTGGCCGAAGGGTCACCCGCGTTCACCGCGGTGCCACTCCGAACTTCTCAAAAGCGAAGCGCCAGAACAGCGTGACAGCGTCGTCTAGGGGTCTCTCAATTGTGTCGTTGCGTCCGGTCACGGTGCTGTGAACGATACTGACTCGGGTCACTTCATCATCCGCGTTGCCTTCTTGGACGGCCGACACAATCAGCAGGTCGAGTGGTGCATCTCCCACCGGCGCTTCTGCGACGGCTAACTGGTTCACCCAAAGAGCACCAGCTAGTTGAGTTGCGGCAGGCGAAGCGGCGATGCTGTGGACGAGCGGCGTAAGGTACGACAGGGAGGCCTCTCGCAGAGTGCGCTCCAGAATGTCCGCCCAGGGTGTCGAATGGAACGCGTGAGGAAATCCCATCGTGCGCACCATCGGATCATCGTGCCAGAAGTTGGCAGTGTGCCTGAGGCGTGATCGCCCCAAGGAGACGCTCAAGAAGAAGTAAGGCCGAGGGGGTGGATGCTGTGGCGCGACCGGAGGTGAGCTACGCGCCCCACGGCGGCAGCCTGAACCTTGAGCCGGAGCGCGTGCCCGCGGGGTTCCGAGTGTTTCGACACGAGGCCGCGATTGGCTCGGGTGCCGAGCGGTGGGCGTCGGCCTCGGCCGAGGTGCTCGCGTGGGGACTTCAGCGCGGAGCGGGCATCCGCGTGAGCACGCCGACGGTCGTGGTCGGCGACGATGTCACGCTGACGATTCCGCTGCTGGGCGTTGTGCCGGTGAAGGCCTACGCGCGCGTGCTCGCGCTGGTCGATGAGCCGGCGCGGCGGGGGTTCGTCTACGGAACCTTGCCGGGGCATCCCGAACGCGGAGAAGAAGCGTTTCTCGTGACGATCGATGACGCGGGCACGGTGCGTGTTGTCGTGCAGGGTTTCTCGCGCCCCGCACCCGGCATCTGGATGTTAGGCGCCCCCGTGCTGCGCCTCGTGCAAGCCATCTACACGCGCCGCTATTTGCGCGCCCTCGCGCATGCGGCACACTGAGCGAATGACTACCGACCGCGCCGCGCGCGAAGCCCTCATCGCCGAGGTCATCGCGCAAGAAGAACGCCTGCAGTTCACGAGCTTCACCCACAATGACGCGTGGATGCTCGGCTCGAGCCTGCGCGACCACGCCCTCGCTCAGGGCCAGGCCATCACGATCGACATCGCACTGGGTGAGCAGCGACTCTTCCACTGTGCTCTGCCCGGCACCTCGGCGCACAACGACGTGTGGATTGAGCGCAAAAAGCGCACGGTGCGCGAGTTCGGCGCCTCGAGCTACCTCGTGGGCTTGCGGTTCTCGATCCTCGACGGCTACGAGCTCGAGGCCGCACCCTGGATGGATCCGCGCCAATTCGCGGGTCACGGCGGCGGCTTCCCACTCACGATCCGCGGTGCCGGTGTCGTCGGCACAATCGCCGTCTCGGGACTGCCGCACCAGATCGACCACCAACTCATCGTCGAGGCGATCGAGCGGCACCTCGCGCTCTAGAGCGCCCGGCCGGGTCGCGCTCGCGCGTGCGCCGCGCTCGGCGCACGATGTTTGGTGGGCGCACTCCCGAATCGTAGGAAGACCGACCGACTTTGCTCGTTTTCTTCCTTCGATTCAGGAGTGCCGCAAAGGACTTGGCCCGATGCTCACGAGTCTGAGCGGCTAGTCCAGCCGACACGCTCGCCTCTGAAGGTCCAGCCGTGGAGGTCTGGCAGTTCCCGCGGGAAGGGCGGACTGTCGCCGTGAGATGTGCAGTCGAGCTCGGTGAGGTGACCCTTGCGCACGCTCAACACCGCGTACAGCCGACCGTCGGGTGAGTAGGCGAAGAGATCTGTGTCGTCGATGGGTGAGGTGTCGCGCGACGCGTCAGCCACGACGATGGTTGAGCCCGGGGCAGTCACGATGTCGATCGATGGGCATCCGCAGTGGCAGTTCGAGAGCGCACGTGCCGAAGCTGCTTGCCGGGCGAGGTCAGCGCGAGCGGGCGCGAGTTCGGCGAGCAACGTTGAGACGAGCATCTGCTGCGTCGGTGACAACGCGTCGGGGCGAACGTCGTGGGGCATTTTTCCACGGTAGTGCGCCGTACGCTGGGGTATGTGACCGCCGACAGCCCTCGCGACAGCGCCCGCCAGCAGCAGTCGGTGACGTACGCGGCGGTTGGTGCATCGCAGGCCCCCGACCTGATGCAGTATCCGCCACAGGGGTATCGCCCGCTCGAGATGCGCGGTCGCATCGGCCACGGAGACGAGCGCTGGCACTACGCCGTTGACGAGTTGCTCACGGGCGGGGTGTATCGAGGCGCCGGCATGGGCGTTCGCATTACCCCCGTGAGCGTGGGGGATGCTGAGCGCACCTACCACCACGTCGAGTACGGCGCCGCGGGCGAGCCGGTTGAAGCGGCCCAAGTGGGTGCGGGCGACGAGGTCTATACCGCGAGTGGTGAGCGACACGTACGCCCGGGCGACATCGTCGTCGTGGGTCTTGAGGTGGGTCGGGCCCTGTGGCTTCCGCTGCCGACCCGCGTCGTGCTGCTCGAAGAGGATGAGCAGCGCGTCATGTACGCCGTGGGAACCCTGCCGGGGCATCCGTTCTCGGGCGAAGAGTCGTTCACGCTCCACCAGACGGCCGACGGATCGGTGTGGCTCACGGTGCGCAGTTTCGCGCGCCCGGCAGCGTGGTGGGGCTGGCCCCTGCTGCCCGGGCTGCTGCTTGCGCGCATCCTGATTGCCCGACGGTTCTTGCGTGCCCTTATGGGTGCGATTCCTGCCCAGCAGGCCTGATTTAGGCTGGGCACGATGAGCGACGACCTTCGATCAACGAGCTCCGGCATCGGCCGCGTGCTGATTGCCGTGTACGGCATTCTGGCGCTCGCCGCCCTGGGGCGGTCGGCCTATCAAGTCATCACCAAGTTCGAAGAAGCGCCCGTCGCGTACGCGCTCTCGGCGCTCGCCGCCGTCGTCTACGTGATCGCAACCATCGCGCTCGTGGCGCGCGGCGCCGTCTGGTTTCGTATCGCACTGATCGCGATCGCCTTTGAGCTCGCGGGCGTGCTCATCGTCGGCACGCTCAGCATCATCGACCCCGCGCTGTTTCCTGACGACACCGTGTGGAGCCAATTCGGCCGTGGTTACGCGTTCATTCCGCTCGTACTTCCGGTGCTCGGATTGCTGTGGTTGCGACGAGTTGCGCGGGCGCGGCACGCCACGAGCGAGGTCGTCGCATGACCGGCATCGTCGTGCACGGCCTCGAGAATCTGCCGCGGGATGCCCAGCCGAGCGCCGTCACGATCGGCAAGTTCGACGGCGTGCACCGCGGGCACCGCGCCGTGCTCGAGCACCTCGCGGCTGAAGCGCACGGCCGCCGCACCGTCGTCGTGACATTCGATCGCCACCCCGCCGCGGTGCTGCACCCCGAGACCGCACCCGAGCCCTTGCTCAGCACGGCGCAAAAGACCGAAGCGCTCATTGCGGCCGGCGTCGACCTCGTGGTCGTGCTGCCGTTCACGCCCGAGCTCGCGGCACTCACAGCCGACGAGTTTGTCGACGAAGTGCTGGTGCACGGGCTATCCACCGAGCTCGTGCTCGTGGGCGCTGACTTTCGCTATGGCTCGCACGGAGCAGGCACGGTCGAGAGCTTGCGGGCCGCGGGGGAGCGCGCAGGCTTTGCCGTCGAGCTCGTCGACGACGTGTGTGAGCTGGATGGAACGCGCGTGTCGTCGACGAGCATCCGTCGCCTGCTCGACGAGGGCCGCCTCGACGAAGCGAGCGAGGCTCTCGGCCGGCACCACCGCATTCGGTCGCTTGTCGTGCCCGGTCATCAGCGCGGTCGCGACCTCGGTTATCCGACCGCTAATCTCGCGCATGACGCCGAGGGCTTCATTCCGGCCGACGGTGTTTACGCGTGTTGGTTGCACCTCAACGGCGCACGCTACGGAGCCGCCGTGTCGATCGGCAACAACCCGACGTTCGGCGATGTGCCCGAAAAGACGGTCGAGGCCCACGCGATCGACGTGACCGTCGACATGTATGGCTCAACAATTGAGCTCGAGTTCGTTGCCTACATTCGCCCCATGCACAAGTTCGAGTCGGCGGATGCCCTCGCCGAGCAGATGGGCCGCGACGAGCTGCGCATCCGCGAGATTCTGGAGTTGCCCGCGCCATGATGAACGACATGTCACGACGTCAATTCGGTGCCGTGGTGGTGGGGTCGACCGCCGCTGCTGCGCTCGCTGCCTGCACACCGCTCGGTGCGGCGTCAAGCACTCGAGGCGTCGGGCTCACGGTCGTCGTGGTGGGGGCCGGCGTCGCCGGGCTCGCCGCGGCAGGGGATCTCACGCGCGCGGGCGCTGAGGTCATCGTGCTCGAAGCGCGCGACCGTATCGGCGGCCGCACCGCGACGATCGTGCGCGAGGGCTTCGCGCTCGACCTCGGAGCCTCATGGATTCACGGGCTTGACGGCAACCCCGTAACCGAGCTCGTCAACGATGCCGGCCTGGGGCTCATCGAGACCGACGTCGAGTCGGCGATCGGGTTTGATGCCGCGACCGCTGACGGGGTGCTCGATGACGCCGCGCTTGCGCGCGCCGGGGCACGGCTCGACGCCGCCGTCGAGGCAGGTTACGAGACCGAGGTCGACCAGCCTCTGCAGCGCGTGGTTGATGCCGCTGCGAGTGGAGCCTCCGCCGACGAGGCCCGACTTATCCGTTACCTCGCCGCGAGCGCGATCGAGAACGAGTATGCGGGCCCGCTGAGCGAGCTCTCGGCCTGGTGGTTCGACGAAGCCGGGGGATACGACGGCGGAGACGCCATGATCGAGGGCGGCTACGCCCAGGTGCCTGAGGTGCTCGCCGACGAGCTCGACGTGCGGCTCGGTGCCGTCGTGACGGCCGTGAGCTGGGGCGACGACGGTGTGCTCGTGCAGACTGCGGCCGAGTCGTTCGAGGCCGATGCCGTCATCGTCACGGTGCCGCTCGGCGTGCTGCAGTCAGGGGCGATCGCGGTTGACCCGCCCCTTCCTGAGGCACAGCAGGCCGCGATTGCGGGCCTCGGCATGGGCGTGCTCAACAAGGTTTTCATGCTCTTCGACGAGGTGTTCTGGGACGACTCGGCCGACTGGATCGGCATCGTGCCACCCGATGGGTTCGACCCCTGGGTTGACTGGGTCACGGTCGGGCGTGCCGACGACGTGCCGGTGTTGCTCGGCTTCGCGGCGGGCGACCTGGGCCGCAGCGTCGATGCGATGAGTGACGAGCAAGTGGTGGCGAGCGCCCTCGCGACGCTGCGCAGTGCCTACCCGAGTGCTCCTGAGCCTGTTGAGGTGCTCGTCACGCGCTGGGGTGCCGACGAGTTTGCACGGGGCTCCTACTCGTTCGCCGCGGTGGGCTCCGACCCCGAGATGCGCGACGACCTCGCGGCAGGCGTGGGTGAGCGGCTGCACCTGGCGGGCGAGGCGACCTCGCGCGAGCATCCGTCGACCGTTCATGGCGCCCTGCTCTCGGGCCGCCGGGCCGCCGAGAACGTGCTCGGCGACCTCGGCAGCTAGCGCGGCCTTAGCCCTGCAACAGCGACTTCAGCGGAACCTTCGCGCCGTCTTTGATGTTCTCGATGACCTCGTCGGGCACGTTCTCGAGAAGCGGCAGATCGAGGTCTTTCGCCCACGAGCCGATGGTGTCGAGAATCTGGTCGGTGTCGAGGCCCTTGAGCGTCGGCTGCACCTGCTCCCAGATGGGCTGCAGAGCGGCGAGGTCGAAGCCCTTGCCGCTGATGAGGTCGCCGACCACGTCGCCGATGTCGCCGAGGTCGAAGCCGTCGTTCTGTGCCATGAGAGATTCCTCTTCGCGTTCGTGCCGGGTCGTCTACCCGATCGACGTTCAGCCTAGAGCGGAGCCGTGCTCAGCGTCGGGCGAATCCTCGGGCGAATCCTCCGGCGGAACATCCCCCCGCCCGGCGAGAAAGAGCACGATCGCCGCGCCCGTCGACGCGAGCTCGGGCCCGCGGCCGACGCGCCACTCGCCATCGGTCGCGACGAGGCTGCGCGCCGTGACGACGCTGCGCTGCGGCAGCCGCGATCGCACGGCCAGGTCAAGAGCCACCGCGCCACACACGAGCGGGTCGATGGCGAACGGGGCTTCGTGGGTGGCCGCGAGGTCGAGCGCCACTGCCACGACAAGCCCCAGGTCACGGATGCTCGCGCGAGCCCCCGGAGCCTTCCACGCCGTGCTGCGCGCCCGCAGGGCACTCGCGAGCGCCGCATCGTCGAGGGCCGCCACTGCGGGGCTCGGCGAGTTCAGGGCTCCCGAGGCGCGCGCCCAGCGAACGTACCAGGGTGAGCCGAGCCGAGTGAGCAGGTCGCGCACATCAGCGCCGACCGTGACCTCGGGTCGCAGGGTTGCTGCGGCGAGGAGCGAGGGCTGGGCATCCAGTACCGCGGCCACCGCCTGCAGCAGTTCGGCCGCGGGCCGCGCCCACGAGCCGACCGCGCCACTCTCGTCGCCGCGGTCGCGGTTGCTCAGTGGCAAGAAGCGGGCCCAGTCACTCACGCAGCCCAGCCTAGGATGACGTGGTGACCGCCGCCCCTTCCGGCCGCCGAACCGAGCTGTTGCTCGGCATCGTCGCCATCGTGCTGATTGCGGCGACTATGCGGTTGCCGGTGGCGGCGCTCTCACCGCTCGCGGGTCGCATCGATGCCGACATTCCCTTGAGCGCGCTCGCGCTCGGCGCTCTCGGCACGGCACCGCCCATCGCGTTCGCCCTCGCAGGCCTGCTCGCGCCGCGCCTCGCCCGCCGGCTGCAGCTCGAGCCGACGCTGCTGCTCGCGATGCTCGCGATGATCGTGGGTCACCTCGTTCGCGCATCGGCCGTCGACTTCACGATGCTGCTGCTCGGCACTCTCGTGTTGTTGCTTGGCGCGGGATTCGGCAACGTGCTGCTGCCCGCGGCGGTGAAGAAGTTCACGCCGCACCGCATCGGATCGATGACGGCCGCCTAC
>JAAFHT010000052.1:12349-15067 GCA_013297625.1 Actinomycetota bacterium
TTCGTGGCCGTCGCCGCCCTGCCGTGGATCGCGCTGGCGGTGCGCGAAGTGCGCGCACACCGCGCCCGCCGTGCCGCCGATGAGGTGCCCGTGCTCGTGGCTCGCCCTCGTCGCGCCGCGCTGCTTCGCTCACCGACCCTGTGGGGCATTGGCATTCCGTTTACGGTGTCGAGCATCTTGGCCTATGCGGGCTACGCGCTCTTGCCGCCCATGCTGCGAGAAATCGCGGGTGTCGGCGAAGCAGAGGCCGGAGCCTTGCTCGCCCTCCTCGGCTTCCTCGGCCTCCCGCTCGCGGCTGTCGTGCCCGTGCTGACCGCGCGCCTGCGCACGCCTACCCCGCTGCTGGTCGCGTCAACCGTGCTGTTCGCGACGGCATACACCGGTCTGCTGCTGGCGCCCCAGACAGCGACGCTGCTGTGGATGATCTGCCTCGGGCTCGGCTACATCACCTTCCCCATGTGCCTCGCCCTGTTTGCTCTGCGCAGCACCACTCCCGCGATGGCGAGCACGGTGAGCGGCGCCGTGCAGACGATCGGCTACGCCATCGCCGCGTTCGCGCCCCTCGTGCTCGGAGCTCTGCGCGACAGCACGGGCAGCTGGAGCGCCGCCATCATCGTGCTCATCGTGGTCTCGTTCGGAAACCTCGTCGCCGTGCCGCTGCTCGCGCGGCGCGGCATGGTGGACGACGAACTCGGCAGCTAGCCGATCAGTCTGATTCGGCGTTAGCCGATCAGGTCGGCGCGGTGCACGAGGGCTGCGGCGCCCACGAGGGGCCCGTCGCCGCTGAGCCCCGAGGCCACGACGCGCGTCTTCGTGACGAAGCCAAAGTCACTGTGGTGTGCCACAGCAGTGCCGACGAGCTCGATGTAGTCGTCGCTCACATGGCTGAAGCCTCCGCCGATGGCGACGACGTCGATATCGACGAGCGCACTCGCGCTCGCGATGGCGCGGCCCACGGCCGTCGCCGAACGCTCGATCGCCGCGCGGGCGACCGAATCGCCCGCGGCTGACGCGGCAGAGAGCTCTTCGCCCGTCTCACCCGTGAAGCCGTGTTCGCGTGCCCACGCGACCGTGCGGGGTCCGGAGGCGATGGCCTCGAGGCACCCCGACGCTCCGCATGCGCACACATCGACGAACCCGGCAATGGCGACGTGGCCAATGTGTCCGGCGTTACCCGTCGGCCCCGCGATGACGCGGCCGCCGAGAATGAGCCCGCCGCCGACACCGGTCGAGACGATCATGCCCATGACGTTGGTCTCGCCTTGAGCGGCGCCCATCCACACTTCGGCCACGGCGATGCAAATGCCATCCATGCGCAGCGTGACGGGCAGGCCCTCAACGTGCTGCGCCACGAGGTCGCCAAGCGGATAGTTGCGCCACGCGGGCAAGTTGAGGGGTGACACGTCACCGGTGGTGCCCGCGATCGGGCCGGCGCTGCCGATGCCGGCGCCGAGCAGGGTGGCACCAGCGGGGAGGGCGGCGAGAGCATCCGTCACCGCGCTCGTCACGGCCGCGGCGAGTTGCTCGCTCGTCGAGGTGGGCCCGGTGGGCTGGCGGTGGCGCGAGCCAGCGAGCACGACGCCCGCGGCATCGACGAGTGCAGCTTCGACCTTGGTGCCGCCGAGGTCGACGGCGAGGGCGTAGTCGGTCACGCAAGGTCCTTCCGGAGGGGTGGTGGCGGCCGCAGAGCGGCGATCTCCAGCGTACCCACGCGCGTGAGCACATCGTGGCGGGCATCTGCTCATATGAGCACGTTGGCCAACAAATGTTGGTGGCAGGTTGGTGTGACGCCTAGCCTGGGGGTCGAGCGCACGGCGTCTGTCGCACGCGCGCCTCAGGAAGGAAGCGTTCGCATGGTCCCCGCTGAGAGCGCCGCAGCCAACGAGCTGCTCGCTGTGCGTGCCGCTGAGCTCTACTACGAAGAGAACAAGACGCAAGACGAGATCGGCGCCATTCTGCGGGTCACACGGTGGAAGGTTGGCCGACTGCTCGCTCAGGCGCGCGAGCGCGGCATTATTCGCATCGAGATCGTGCACCCGCGGGCTCGACGCCTCGCCCTAGAGCGCGACCTCAGCGCCCGCTTCGGCCTGAAAGATGCCGTCGTCGTTCCGGCTCCCGCTGACGATGTCGAGTTGCAAGCGCGCGTGAGTGAAGCCGCCGCCGACTACCTCGTGAGCCACCGCCCGGTGCCGCGACTGCTCGGGGTGAGCTGGGGTCGCACGTTGCACCAGGTCGCCGAAGCTCTGCCCTCGGGCTGGTCGACGGCCGTCAACGTCGTGCAGATCAACGGCGGCGTGAGCCTCAGCAAGCGCCCGGGCACCGCAGCCGCGACGGCCGTCATGATCGCGCAAAAGGCGGGCGGGCAAGCAACGCTGCTGCCGAGCCCCGCCATTCTTGAACGCCTCGAGACCAAGAAGGCCATCGAGGGCGACCGCACGGTCGGTGGCGTGCTCGGCATGGCCCGCGGCGCGAGCGCCTATCTGTACAGCGCCGGCGTGGCCGACACGAGCTCCGTGCACGTCGACAGCGGCTACCTCACGGCCCCCGACATCGCGCGGCTCGTCGAACGCGGCGCTGTGGGCGACGTCATTGGTCGCTACATCACGGCCGATGGCACGATCGCTGACCCTGAATTGGATGCCCGCACCCTCGGCCTCGGCCTCGAAGAGCTGCGCAACGCAACCACGAGCATCCTCGTGATTGGCGGTGAGCCCAAGC
>JAAFHT010000121.1 GCA_013297625.1 Actinomycetota bacterium
CGCCGAGCAACTTCGACTCGAAGGTCGTGGTCTCGCCCGCCGTGAGGGTGTCAACGGCGTCGTCGATGCCCTCGATGAGCTCACCCGAGCCAAGCTCGTAGGAGATCGAGCTCGCCGTGTCGACCGTGGTGCCACCGACGGTGGCAACGAGGTCGAGCTGAACGAAGTCTCCCTTTGTCGCCGGCCGGTCAACCGTCACGAGCGTGCCAAAGCGGCTGCGCAGGTTCTCGAGCTCGGCCTCGACCTCGTCGGGGGTGACGTCGGTCGCATCGACCTCGATTTTGAGGCCGTCGTACTTGGGGATCTCGAACTCGGGGCGAACATCCACCTCGATGGTCACCAGCAGGTCGCCGGAAAAGTCTTTCTCGCTCGGCCACTCGGTGATGTCGGCCTTGGGGCGGCCGAGCGCGCGCACGCCCTGGTCTTTCACGGCGGCGCGGTAGAAGCCGTCGAGGCCTTCGCTCACGGCGTGGTTGAGCACCTCGCCGCGACCGACGCGCTGGTCGATGATGGGCGGCGGAACCTTGCCCTTGCGGAAACCGGGAATGTTCACCGTCTCGGCGATGTGCTTGTAGGCGTGCTGGATGCTCGGCTTCAGCTCGTCGGGCGTGACCGTGATGGCGATCTTGACGCGCGTCGGGCTGAGCTTCTCGACCGTGGACTGGACCAAAGGGGTTCTCTCCTGAGTGTTGTGCTGAAATCTTGGGGCTGTGGTCGGGGCGACAGGATTTGAACCTGCGGCCTCCCGCTCCCAAAGCGGGCGCTCTACCAAGCTGAGCTACGCCCCGAAACCGTGACCGTGAACCACGTCAGCGTCACGACGCGACGTCGCTTCGAAAAATGGCCTCGGCAAGTCTAGCCGAGTCGCCGCGCCGCTCGGCTGGGTGCCTTCGCCGATGCGTTACGATGGAGGTTGCGCGGGCTTCTGGCCCAAAGCGGGGCTGTAGCTTAGTGGTAAAGCCTCTGTCTTCCAAACAGATGATGCGAGTTCGATTCTCGTCAGCCCCTCCATTTCTCTTGTGTGATCCCGTCGCGGTGAGTCATCGCGCATCGCCGATCCGCGCCTCATCCCTGCCCATCCGCGGGTGACCGCTTAGTCTCATCGACGTGGCGGTAACCAGTGTTCAAGCATCGTTGATCATTCGCGGGCTCGACCCGACGAAGACGGCCGCCGCCGTCACGGCCGCGCTCGGCATCGAGCCCACCAGAAGCCACGAGTTCGGCGAGCCTCACCAAAGCCCGTCGCTCGCGGCTCAGGGGAAGACGACCCCCTCCAGCTCGTGGACGTTTGACGAGCCACGAACGGAGGCGTCTGAGGGTGACTTTCATGGGATGCGGAGCCTCGTGACCCTCACCGAACGGTTTGCACCACATTCGGCGACACTCGCTGAGCTGAGTCAGCACTACGACATCATCGTTGATCTCTGGGGGCACTCGGACAGCACGCAGGTCGGGTGGGTGATTCGCGAAGAGACCATGCGTCTGCTGGGAACGATGAGTGCGACACTGTTCCATACCATCTACGCCGACCCCGACCCGGACCCCGACCCCGAGCAAGAGTGAGGTGGCAAGCGACGCTCGCCGAGCGCGCTCCGCGGCCACAACGCGCTCAGCAACTGTGGCCCACAGAAGCGCCGCACACCTCGATCGATGACGGCCCTTGCTGGCCAGACGCATCGACCGCGCGCACCCGGTAGTAGCCCACCGTGGCGGAAGAATCGACGAAGGGAACAACCTCGAACTCCTCGACTTGCTCGGGCGTGACCGTGCCGATCTGGGTCGACGGGCCTCCCGGAACCAGAGCCCGCAACACGAGGTACTCGACCACGTCTCCACCGTTCTGGCTCCATCGCACCAGCACCTCACCGCTGCCCCCGCCGACCGTCGCGGTGAGTCCGACGACTTGGGCAGGAGGTGGGTCTTCCGGCGCAGCGGTGTCGCTCGGCACAGCGTCGGGGGTGGGAGTCACCGTCGGCGTTGCCGAGGGCGATGAAGTTCCGGCGGTCGACGACGCCGAGGGAGCGACACTGGGTGTGACAGGCGCATCAGTTCCGCACGCCGAAAGACTGACAATGAGTCCGATCGCCAGGATGCCCCACGCGCGTGTTGCCATGCGGCCACCCTGCACCAGCGGTGCGAGGCCAACCAGGGTCGGAAGTCCCCGCTCGGCACCGGCGTCGCGCACGCACGACAGTGCCCCCGCGACCCAACTCGCGGGGGCACTGTCTATTCGGTGGGGGTCAGTCTTCGAGCAAGGGAACGATCTCGCCCTCGAAGGGTGCGGGCAGCTCGATGATGCCCTCGATGAGCGAAACGATGGTGTTCCAGAAGCCATCCGGGTGCTGCATGGCGTAACCCGGCACGAGCCAGGCGTTGCCGTCGGCATCCCACATCAGCAGCAACGTGGGCTCTGACGACTCGACCGTGACGGTCACCGTCTCGGGCTCGGGCAGCGGCATCGGCTCGACCGTGTGGTCGATGATGGGCTCTTCGCCCGGCTCGGTCGGCTCGACCACGGGCTCCTCACCGGGCTCGGCCGGCTCAGTGGGTTCGACCGGCTCAACGGTGTCGGTGGGGTCGACAGGCTCGACAACCTCGCCCTCCGTCGGTGACGATTCGGATTCGTCTCCCGCGACGGAACTGCGCGCGGCATCGGCAGCCAGGTAAGCCATGCCGCCCTGGTAGTCAGGGCCGCCGGCGCCGAACCAGCGCCAGTCATTGAGACGATCAATCGCAGCCGTCGGCGAAACCGTGTCGAAGTCGCCGCGGTCGATGACCTCGATCGAGTGGCCGTAGGCCCACGCGATCTCGCCGAGCGGGCTCCACGCCACGCTGTAGTCGATCGCGGTGGCAAAGCCGTCAACCACGAGGTTCACGGTGGCCATGGTCTGCCAGAGGTCGGCGCTCACGCGCACGTCGTCAGCGTCAACGTCGAGACCCAGCTCACTGAAGAGCTCGGCGGCGAGCGCCTTGGCCTCGGCCTCGCTCGGCGCGAGTGACTCGCTCGCCGGAATCTCCGGAGTCACGCACTCTTCGTACTCTTCGGTACCGGTCTCGGTCTCGTAGCTCACGAGCTCGCACACCGCAGGCGGGTAGGCCGAGGGGTCGTTGAACCACCAGTTGCCGGTTCCCGTCCACGTGACGGTGATCGCCGGCGCCGTGCCGTCTTCGGGGCCCACGACGTAGGTCGGGTAGGCCGGGTCGAAGTACGAGGACTCGGCGACATCACCGTCGACTCCAAACTGCTCGGCCAAATCGGCGAGCACTTGCTCGGGCGAGCCGATGCGGCGCAGCTCGTAGACCCCGCCGCTGCCGCCGTCGGTGCCGAGGTCGGCGCCCGCGACGTACTCGTAGTTGATCCAGATCGCCATCTTCGCGTCTTCCGCGGCAAGAGCCGACTGTGCGCCACCCGGGGCCGCGACACTCTGTGCGCCCGCGGCCGCCGTGAAGAGCGGGGCACGCGGGGCGAAGGGGTTG
The DNA here is from genome assembly GCA_013297625.1 of Actinomycetota bacterium. Taxonomy (GTDB): domain Bacteria; phylum Actinomycetota; class Actinomycetes; order Actinomycetales; family Microbacteriaceae; genus Microcella. The sequence goes on from JAAFHT010000121.1 coordinate 3,478, forward strand.
ACGATGACGAGCGACCCCACGGCCACGGCCGCGACGGCGGCGAGCGAAGCGCTCGCGAGCCGCGTGGTGCGCCCGTGATTCACGAGCCGAGGGGCGCGACGGCCCGCGGCCGAGGCGACGAGGTCGGGCGAGAGGTCGGGGGCACCAGCATCCGTGCCCGCCGAACGCCGAAGGCGGTCAGTCAGGTTGTCAGTGTTGTCACTCATACCTGGTTTATGTCGCGGAGGGGGTCGATCTTTCAGAACTCGTCGAACCCGATTCGCCGAGTGCCGCCGCGAGCGCCTTCTTGGCGCGGTGCAGACGGATGCTCACGGCATTCGCCGAGACCCCCAACGCCACAGCGACATCACTCACGGGCAGATCATCGAGCACCACGAGCGCGAGCACTTCGCGGTCGCGCGGTGCGATGGCCCCCCACGCCCGCGCGAGCTCGGCGTCGGCGGTCACGAGCGACTCGGCCGACGGCGCCGAGTCGGGCACCGACAGGAGCCCCATGACCGAAGCCCGTGCGGCGAGCCGGCGGCGGTGATTCGCCACCTGATACGACGCGATGCGGTAGAGCCACGGCAACTCTTCGCCTTCAGCGACCGACGACCGTTTGCGCCACGCGATGGCAAAGACATCAGCAGCGAGATCATCGACATCAGCGCGGTCAACACGGCGGGCCAAATAGCGGCTCACGGCGGGCAAGTGCTGGGTATAGACGGCAACGAAGGGCACGGTCGACTCGGGCATGGTTCCAGTCTGGCGGTGACCGCCATGCACACGCATCCCAACGTTTCGCGCGTGTCGAACGTCACGGCACTAACGTGTGCGCATGAGCGATTCCACCCCCGATCGCGCCTGGGCAGGCCGCGTTCTGTTTCCCCGGTCGGCCGCAGAGCTGCGGTCGACGAGCAGTTGCCCCGCCTGCTTCACGCCGCTGACTTCTGTTGTCTGCGCGAGCTGCGGCCTCGACTTGCGGCACCCCGAAGCCGCGGACCTCGCTAGCGCCTCAACCGACATCGCCGATGCTCTGGATGCTCGCCTCGACATCATCGGCCGCATTCGCCGCGACACCGCGGCAGCGGCCGTCTCGGCGCCAGCCGCCGCTCCGGCCCCGGCCGCGCAGCCCACCGCCGCGGCCGCGCAGCTCGCGACGCCCGCCGACACCGTAGCCGCGCCGCTCCACACCCCGGCCGAGGGTGCACCCAGT
>JAAFHT010000003.1 GCA_013297625.1 Actinomycetota bacterium
GCGCGAGAGCCCAGGGTCCGATCGGCAGGTGCCCCATCGACAGCCCGCCAATGAGCGAGGCGATGGCCCAGATGCCGAACAAGATCCCGGCCTCTGTGCCACCCTCGCCGAACACCGCAACGACTCCGACCTCGATCGACGCCGCCGACCCGATGAGCAAGAAGCCGCACACGGTCGCCAAGAGCACGGCGCGGTTCTTGAGCACGACGCCGATGCGCCGACGACTGAGCGGAATGCGCACCTTGCCGACCTCGGGGCTCGCGATAAACCACACGCCGCCACCCACGAGAAACACGCCGGCAACCGCGATTGCCACGACGCTCGACACTTGCGTCGCGAGCAGCACGGTGATGAACGGCCCCATGATCCAGATGATCTCTTGCGCCGAGGCATCGAGCGAGAAGAGCGGAGTGAGCTGCTTGCCGGTCACCATTTTCGGATAAATGGTGCGCACGGCCGGCTGAATGGGCGGCGTCGAGATGCCCACAACGAATCCCACGATCATGTATGCCCACAGCGGCATCAGGGCGAACGCGATGAGCCCGATGCCCGTGCTGCACACGATGAGCGTGATCGTGAGCACCGGGCGCATTCCCCAGCGGCCCATCCACCGACTCGTGAGGGGGCCCGCTATGGCTTGGCCAACACTGGTCGCCGCGAGCACGAGCCCCGCCGCGCCGTACGAGTCGAAGATCTTCTCGATGTGAATGAGAAAGGCGAGCGAGATCATGCCCGAGGGCAACCGAGCGGTCAGCTGCGCAGAAATAATGCGCGCCACGCCCGGCGTCTTCAGCAGGTCGATGTATCCACTCACAAGGTCTTCAGCCTACGGCGTGCGCGTGACCCCGGCTGAGGCGCGGGTTTTGGCACGGATGCACCGCTCACGCGCACAATTCACGGCGTTTTCGCGGCCTCTCACGGCGTGTCGGTGCTTGCCCACAGGCTGTGCATAAGTCGCGCAACTTATGCACAGCTGTGGACGACACGCCCACTACATCTTGGGTGTGAACTTTGTCAGACCCCCGATATATAGTGATGAGACCGCGGCAGGGGAACACCGCGGTTAGCCCGGAATTCCGGGCTTTTTCTGACAATTCCGCGGCGTGAGCCGCACGCGAGAGACACGCGCCGACGAGGGCGCACGAGGGAGAGTGGGCACGTGAGCATCACCGTTGTGAAGCGCGATGGAAGCCGTGAGCCGTACGACGCCAACAAGATCAACCTGGCGATCGAGCGCGCGGCCGAAGGTCTGCCTGACCAGGTCGCGTGGGTGACGCAAATCGCGAGCGAGCTCGAGCTCACGCTCTTCGATGGCATCTCGACCCAGCAGCTTGACGAAGCCGTCATTCAGGTCGCGCTGCAGAACGTGAAAGACGACCCGGCGTTCGACGTTGTGGCAGCCCGTCTGCTGCTCAAGACCATCTACAAGCGCGTGCTCGGTGACTACGAGAACGAAGCCGAGCTGCGCGAGCTGCACCGCGCCCACTTCGCGGGCTACATCCGCCAGGGTGTCGACGAAGTTCTTCTCGACTCGCGTTTTCCCGACCTGTTCGACCTCGACGCCCTCGCCGACGTACTCAACCCCGCGCACGACGAGTTGCTCAAGTACATCGGTGTCGTCACGCTCAACAACCGCTACGGCATCAAGGCGCGCAACGGCGAGCCGCTCGAAACGCCTCAATACTTCTGGATGCGCGTGGCCATGGGCCTGTCGCTCAACGAGGCCAATCCCACCAAGCACGCCATCGCCTTCTACGAGAAGATGTCGAAGCTCGAGTACCTCGCCGCGGGCTCGACGCTCGTCAACGCGGGCACGAGCTACCCCCAGCTCTCGAACTGCTTCGTCATGGAGATGCAAGACGACATCGAGCACATCGCCAAGAGCGTGCGCGACGTCATGTGGCTCACCAAGGGCACGGGCGGCATCGGCCTGGCCGTGACCAAGCTGCGCGCCCAGGGTTCGCCCATCCGTTCTAACAACACGACCTCGACCGGTCCGATCCCCTTCATGCACACGATCGACTCGGTGCTGCGCGCCGTGAGCCGTGGTGGCAAGAAGTTCGGTGCCCTGTGCTTCTACATGGAGAACTGGCACATGGACTTCCCCGAGTTCCTCGACCTGCGTCAGAACTCGGGTGACCCCTACCGCCGCACGCGCACCGCCAACACCGCGGTGTGGATCAGCGACGAGTTCATGAAGCGCGTGCAAAACGACGACGACTGGTACCTGTTCGACCCGCTCGAGGTGTCTGACCTCAACGAGCTCTACGGCAAAGAGTTCTCGAAGCGCTACGCCGAATACGTGGCCATGGCCGAGCGCGGCGAAATGCACATGTTTAAGAAGATGGGCGCGCGCGAGCAGTTCAAGCAGATTCTCATCTCGCTGCAGTCGACGAGCCACCCGTGGCTGACGTGGAAAGACACGATCAACAACCGCGCCATCAACAACAACACGGGCACGATCCACCTCTCGAACCTCTGCACCGAGATCTGCCTTCCGCAAGACCGCGACAACATCTCGGTCTGCAACCTCGCTTCGATCAACCTCTCGCAGCACTTCATTGACGGCGCGAGCGGCCGAGCGGCCATCGACTGGGCGAAGATCGACGAGAGTGCTCGCCTGGCTGTGCGTCAGCTCGACAACCTCATCGACATCACGGTGTCGAGCGTTGACGAGGCCGACCACGCCAACCAGAACAACCGGGCCATCGGCCTCGGCGTCATGGGCTTCACCGACATCGTCGAGCGCTTGGGCTACTCGTACGACTCGGAAGAGTCGTTCGACCTCATCGACGAGATCATGGAGCACGTCTCGTACGCGGCCATCGACGAGTCGACCGAGCTGGCGAAAGAGCGTGGCTCGTACGCCAACTTCGAGGGCAGCCGCTGGTCGCAGGGCCTCGTGCCGCTCGACACGATCGACCTCACCGAGGCCGACCGGGGCATCGAGGTGCAGGTCAACCGCACCACGCGTCTCGACTGGGACGCCCTGCGCGTCAAGGTCAAGGGCGGAATGCGCAACGCGACGCTCATGGCCATCGCGCCCACGGCATCCATTGGTCTCGTCGCCGGAACCACGCCGGGCCTCGACCCGCAGTTCTCGCAGATCTTTAGCCGCTCGACGAGCTCGGGCAAGTTCCTCGAGGTCAACCGCAACCTCGTGAACGCGCTGCAGGTTCACGGTCTGTGGGAGCGCGTGCGCGAAGACATTCTGCGTAGCCAGGGTGACATTCAGGGCATCTCGGCGATTCCGGATGACATCAAGGCCACGTTCAAGACGAGCTTCCAGCTTTCGCCCTACGCCTTCCTTGAGGTGGCGGCGCGTGCCCAGAAGTGGATCGACCAGGCGATCAGCCGCAACATGTACCTCGAGACGCGCGATGTCGACGAGATGATCGACATCTACTCGTCAGCGTGGAAGAAGGGCGTGAAGACGACCTACTACCTGCACATGAAGCCGCGCCACACGGCCGAGCAGTCGACCGTCAAGGTCAACAAGGCCGAGGCCATCAACGCTGACGCGAGCAGCGCCCCGAAGAAGGGCTTCGGCTCGGCGGTGTCGGCCGCTCCGGCGGAAACCGCAAGCGCAGCTCCGCGTAAAGGCTTCGGCTTCGGCGGCGCCGTGAAGGCGGGGGAGTGATACTGATGAACCCCACCGCAACCCAGTCCAGCACCACTAGCTACACCGCTCCGTTCACCTACGAGGTTCCGATCGACCCGATGGACGAGCTGCAGTGCGAGAGCTGCCAATAGGCAGCGCTCGCACCATCCACCCCACACACCTCTCAATCCCGCACCACACATCAGAAAGCGCGAAACGATCATGGGAATCCTCGGAACCGGAATCCAAGAGGGCCTGCTGCTGAAGCCGGTCACGTACAAGTGGGCTATGGACCTTTACGACCAGGCTGTTGCCAACACCTGGTTCCCCAACGAGATTCAGCTCGGTGAAGACATCGCCGACTTCAAGAAGATGAGCGACGAAGAGCGTCACGCCATCACCTTCTTGATGTCGTACTTCAACCCCAACGAGCTGCTCGTCAACAAGGCCCTCGCGTTCGGTGTTTACCCCTACGTCAAGGCTCCCGAGGCGCACCTCTACCTCGCGAAGCAAATGTGGGAAGAAGCGAACCACTGCATGAGCTTCGAGTACGTGCTCGAGACCTTCCCGATCGACCGCGCTGCTGCGTACGACAGCCACGTCGACGTGCCGTCGATGGCGCGCAAAGAAGAGTTCGAGGTCAAGTTCATTCGTCGCATGACGGAAGACACGCTCGACATCACGACGACCGAGGGCAAGCAAGACTTCATCCGCAACCTCGTGGCCTACAACGTGATTCTCGAGGGCATCTGGTTCTACTCGGGCTTCATGGTCGCGCTGTCGTTCCGTCAGCGCAACCTGCTGCGCAACTTCGGTTCGCTCGTCGACTGGATCGTGCGCGACGAGAGCCTGCACCTCAAGTTCGGCATCAACCTGATTCTCACGGTGCTCGAAGAGAACCCCGACTTGCAGACGCCCGAGTTCGCGGCCGAGATTCGCCAGATGATTCTCGACGCCGTTGAGATGGAAGAGGCGTACAACCACGACCTGCTCCCCAACGGCATCTTGGGTCTCAACGCCAACTACATCAACCAGTACGTCAAGTACTTGGCCGACCGTCGCCTCGAAGAGCTCGGCTTCGAGCCCGAGTACAACGTGTCGAACCCGGCGAAGTGGATGGCAACGGCGAACGACACCCTGCAGCTCGTCAACTTCTTCGAGTCGACGAACACCTCGTACGAGGTCAACGCCAAGACCTCGGCCTAGCTCCGGCGGCAACGCCCTTTCCCGCCCCCCAAAGACCGCGGCCCGTGTCCTACGCAGATCTGCTCTTCATCGGAGGAGTCGTCTACGTGGGGCCGGGCCGCGGCTCTGTTTCTGGCGGTTTTGCTGCGCCGGCGCGCCTCGAGGTCGCGGTCGTCGACGGCCGCATCGCGGCGGTGGATGCTGACCTCAGTGCGTGGCGCGGCCCCGACACCGAGGTGGTCGATTTGGCGGGCGGGATGCTGCACGCGGGTTTCGTCGACGCCCACATCCACCCCATCCAGGGCGGACTCGAGCGGCTCGGCTGCGATCTGAGCGCGGGCTCCTCGGCTGAAGACTCCGCGCGGCTCATCACGGAGTACGCCCAGCTCAATCCTCCGCGCGGCTGCGACGCCTCGCGCGCCTGGATCACGGGCGGCGGCTGGGCGATGAGTGCCTTCGCGGGCGGCACGCCGAGTGCCGCGCAGCTCGATGCGATCGAGCCAATCCGCCCTGTCTTTCTCTACAACCGCGACCACCACGGTGCGTGGGCCAACTCGGCCGCGCTCGCGCTCGCGGGCATCACCGCCGACACCCCCGACCCCGCCGACGGCCGCATCGAGCGGCTGCCCGACGGCAGTCCGCAGGGCACGCTGCACGAGGGTGCTGCCTCCCTCGTCGCCGCGGTCGCGCCGGCAGCGACGCCCGACGACGAGTTCGCCGCCCTGCTCGAAGCGCAGCGCTACGCCCACAGCTTCGGCGTCACGGCCTGGCAAGACGCCATCGTGGGCGACTACTTCGGCGCGAGCGACACCGCGCTCGTCTACCGCCGCGCGCTCGCGGAGGGGCGATTGACCGTCGACGTCGTCGGCGCGTTGTGGTGGGATCGCGCTCGCGGTGTCGAGCAAGTGCCCGAGCTCGTCGCGCGCCGCGAGGCGCATGCGGCCGAACTCGGGCCCGCCTCCCGCTTCCGGCTCAGTGCCGTCAAGATCATGGCCGACGGGGTCGTCGAGAACGGCACGGCGGCGATGCTCGAGCCGTACCTGGTTCTCGATGGTGCGGCGCCGAGCGAGCATCCGACGGGCATTGCATTCGTCGGCGGGCAGGCGCTCACCGACGCGATCGTCGCCCTCGACGCGGCTGGATTCAGCGCTCACGTGCACGTCATCGGCGACCGCGCTGTGCGTGACGCGCTCAACGCCTTCGAGGCGGCTGCGGCGATAAACGCGTGGTCAGAGCGCCCGTCGACGGATGTCCGCCGTCACCACCTCGCGCACCTCCAGTTCGTGCATCCCGACGACGTCGCGCGCTTCGCCGCCCTCGGGGTGACCGCCAACATGCAGGCGCTGTGGGCGTGCAACGAGCCCCAGATGCGCGAGCTCACGGTGCCGCTCGTCGGCCCCGAGCGCGCGGAGACGCAGTACCCCTTCGCGAGCATCCTGCGCGTGGGCGCCGGTGCGGGCGCCGGTGCCGGCGACGACGCCACGGCGACGGATGCGCGCCCGCGCCTGTGCGCCGGCAGCGACTGGCCCGTCTCGACCCCCGACCCCTGGCAGGCCATCCACGTCGCGGTCAACCGCACGCTGCCCGCCGACGACCCCGAGTACGACTCCGAACCCCTGCTCGCGCACGAAGCGCTGACCCTCGCCGAGGCGCTCGACGCCTACACCGCGGGCTCGGCGTTCATCAACGGGCGCGGGCCGGGCGACGCGCACGTCACGGGCGTCATCGAGGTCGGGGCAGTCGCTGACCTCGCGGCGACCGACCGCGACCCGTTCGCGGGGCCGGCGGAGAGCATCCACGCGACGAAGAATGTCGGCACGTGGGTGGCCGGCCGTCGCGTCTTCGGCTGAGCTGGAAACGTCGAGAACTCCTCCACGCCAAAGTGCTACCGTGTAGCACATGGAACGGATCGGGGTGCGCGAGCTGCGGCAGAACGCGAGCAAGTACCTTGACCGCGTGAAGCAGGGCGAGTCGATCGAGGTCACCGAGCGCGGGGTTCCTATCGCGGTCCTCGGTCCCGTGCCGACGGAAAAGAAGTCGCGCGTGCAAGAACTGATTGACCAAGGGCTCATGACGCCGGGGCGCGGTGACGTCGCGGCGTGGCTTGCCGCGAATCCCCCCATTGCGATCAAGCCGGATTACAGCGGCCCCTCGATCGCAGACATTCTCGATGAGCAGCGCGGGGAACGGCTCTAGGTGCTCTATCTCGAAACCTCCGCCGTGGTGAAGTTGCTGCTACTTGAGAAGGAATCCATGGCGCTGCGGGCCTACATCGGCGATCGGGGCTGGGCATCCAGTGCCCTCCTCCGAACCGAGTTGCCTCGCGCCCTCGTTCGAGTCGAACCCTCCCTCGTGCCGCGAGCGATCGACTTGCTCGCGCAGGTCAGCCTGCTGGTCATCGACAACCACGTGCTCGACACGGCAGCGCGGCTGTCGCCGCCATCATTGCGCAGCCTCGACGCGATTCACCTCGCCAGCGCACTGGAGCTTCGCGACGAGCTGACCGCGTTCGTCGCGTACGACGATCGTCTGCTGGCCGCGGCATCGGCGCTGGGGATGCCGATCGCATCGCCCTTTCCCGAGGCCGGGGCGCCAGATCTCGACGTTTCCTCTCGATAGACGCCTTGCTCGGGTATCCTCCCCGCATGACGAATTGGTCCCTCCGCGCCGCGGCAACTCTTGCCTCCGCAGTCGCCGTCGCTGCCGTGGTGACCGGCTGTTCTAGCGCGGGCCCAGCCCTGCCGCCACCCCCCCGCAACTGTCTGAGCAAGAGACGAGTGCGGCGTATGCCGAGCTGCTTGAGCAGTCGTGGCAGGGAGTTGGATCTCAGTTTCCGGATGCTGTGCGCCCCGATGTCGACCTCGTGCGCTTCATCGATCCGTCGGAGTGGGCCGAGGTCATGGTCGAGTGCCTCGTCGATCAGGGCGTCGACGCCAAGGTCAGCAATGACGGTCAGGGTGGTTTCGAGAGCCAAGGGGTCGTCGGCCAAGAGATGTCGATGGAAATCGCCCGTTATGTCTGCGACGCGAAGTACCCCATGGACCCGACCCTGACACAACCTCCGACCGACGCCGAGCTCGACTATCTCTACGACTACTTTGTCGACGTGCTCAACCCCTGCCTTGAGCGCGAGGGGATCGACGTCATTGAGCCTCCCTCTCGCCAGGCGTTCAAGGATTCCCTGCGGAGCCCCGATTCCTGGTCGCCGTACCTGGCCGTCGACATTCGCGGCCAAGACGAGTGGACACGTTTGAATCGAACCTGCCCACAGAGTCCGCCGGGCTTTCGCGGGTCATGACGCCACGGGTGGACCGTGTTTCATGGGACTCGAAGCTCCGTCAGCGGGTCACGTCGAGCAGCGGCCAGCGCCGGGATCACCGCGGCGATCGCCCCCACGGCGACCGCGAGCAGTGCGACGGCCGCGAAGAAGTCGAGCCCCGGTAGGGGGTCGCCGGTGGCGGCGAGGCCGATGGCGGCGGCCGCGCATCCGATGATCGCTCCTATCGCGCTGAGCACCGCCACTTGCGTCAGCAAGAGCCCGACGATGAGGCCTTGGGATGCGCCAAGGGCGCGGCGGCGTCCGAAATCTTTGCGACGTAGCATCACGAGGCCGTAGAGGATCGCCGCGACGAGCACGGCAGTGAGCGCGAAGATGATGATGACGAGGTTGCGGCCGAAGCTGCCAAGTTGGCCCTCGATGAGTCCGCGCAGGGTCGCGAGGCTCTCGCTCGTCGAGATCGTGACGGTCGTGACGTCGTCGATGGCGAGCACAGACTGCACGGCGCGCGAGACGGGCGCGACGAGGTCGGGACGCTCGGCGATGACGACGAGCACGCTGACTGGGCCTGGGGTCTCCGGAGTCTGCGGGATCATGACGAGCGGCTCGAGAAACTGCAGGTAATCGGGCACATCGAAACGCCCCATGATCGCGTACTCACCCCCGCTGACCGCGGTGACACCGCCGACCGCGTCGGGCATGCCGAGCGCGTCGAGAGCGGCGGCGGATGCCCAAGCCGACCGATTCTCGATCGCCGAGGTCGCCGGTATGCCGATCGAGGTGAGGTCGGCCGCCCATACGGTGCGCACGGGCACGCGGGTGGCGTCGTCGAACGCCGCGTTCTGCACGTCGGTGGCGGCGCCGAACGCTCCGGCCCATTCGATGCCGTCGAGGCTTGCGAGGCGGTCGAGCACGGTGGCGTCGAGGCCCGAGGCGGGTTCGGCGCGCACGATGATCGAACGGGTGCCGGCCGAGTCGATCGAGCTGATGACAGACTGCTCGGCCCCGACCGTGCGGCCGGTGGTGAGGAGCACGGTTGCGCACATGCCCGCAACCATGATGATGGTCACGATCGAGGCGACGGGTTGCGCCCATGAGGTGGCGAGCGCCTCGCGCACGACGGCCAGCCACCGCGCCGTGCGCAGCTGGCCGGTCACAGTTCGATCCTCCGGTCGCAGCGGGCGACGAGCGCGGGGTCGTGGGTGACGACAATGACCGTGGCACCCGAGTGCGCTTGGGCGTGGAAGGCGTCGACCACGATGTCGGCCGAGGCCGGGTCAAGGTTGCCCGTGGGTTCGTCGGCGAGCAGGATGCGCGGGTCGTTCAGCAGCGCCCGGCACAGCGCGATGCGTTGCGCTTGACCCCCGGATACTTGCCCGGGTTTCGCGCTCGCGCGCAGCTCCACCCCGAACTGCGCCATCAGCTCGCGGGCGCGGCCCTGGGCCTCAGCGCGCGGCTCGCCCCGATAGAGGGCGGTCTCGACCACGTTGTCGATGACGGTGCGGGTGGGGTCGAGCGCGGCATCCTGAAACACGAACCCGAACAGCGAGGCGCGCAGGTGCGCTCGTCGCGCGTCGCCGAGGCCGGCGACGCTGTCGCCCTCGATGAGCACCTCGCCATCTCCCGGCTTAAGCATGAGGCCCAGCAGGTAGAGCAGCGTCGACTTGCCGCGACCAGAGGGCCCGGTGACGGCGACAACTTCACCGGCGTCGAAGCGCGCAGACCAATCGGTGAGGATGGGCGCGTCGCGGTCGTAGCCGAACGTGATGCCGCGCGCCTCAATCACGCTCAGCCCTCGGTGGCGGGAACGCGCACGCGAGTGCCTGCGTCTACGCCCTCGATGATCGAGAGGCCGCGGGCGCTCGTGACCACGGTCACCGGATACTCGATGCCCTCGCCGTCGATCACGACGATCGACCCGTCGGCCTTCGACAACAGGGCGGCGCTCGGCACCGTGAGGCCCGTGACGCTTTCGACGATGACGATGCGCGAGGTCAAGAACGACTGACCGGTGACGGGCACTTGCGCGCACTCGTCGGCGCACACCGCGGCGTCGTCGGCGCCGGAGAGCAGCACGCGGATTCCGTTGTTCTCATCGGTCACCCGATCGACCACGAACCCTTCCCAGGCCGAACCCTCGGGGCTCGTGATCTCGACGCGGGTGCCGGTGGGCATGAGTGCCGCTTGCGCATCGGTCACGGGCACGAAGAAGGAGGGGGATGCGCCGAGGCCCTGCACGACGGCCTCGCCTCCGCTGAGCGATGCGCCTCGAGTGACAAGTTTGGTGTCGAGAGCGACCCGGGTGGGCAGGGTGGGCACGTAGATGATGTCGCCCGCCTGCACGACGCCGTCTGGCGGCTGACCGAGCGACTTCTGCCAGGCCCGCACCGCGGCCGTGGTCGACCATCGAAACTGACCATCGACCGCGCCGCTGTAGTGGCCGAGAGCGGTCAGCAGCTGCTGCAGCTGCACGACGTCTTGCCCGGAGACACCGCTCGACAGTGAACGGAACGCCGGAATCGCACCTTGCCCGACGACGACGGGCCGCAAGTTCACCGAGTAGAGCGTCGTGCCAGACGTGACTTCGGCGCCCGCGGCGATGTCGACGGTCGTGACGGTGCCGCCCGCGAGGTTCGAGCCGACCGGGGCGGGAGTCCACTCCGCCACGGTGTTGAGCATGATGCTCGACCCGACCTCACCCGTGACGACTTCGGCGGTAGTGAACTCGGTGGAGGCGAGAACGTCTTGCGGCGGTGTGAGCACCGTGGCGGATGCCCAGCCGATCGCCGCGCCCGCGACGAGCACTCCCGCGCCGATCGCCAGTGGTCGAACCCATCGGCGCGGTGCTCGCTCCACGTCGCTCATGTCGCTCCCGTCTGGTTCGACGTGAGCCTTCACCCACTGTCGAGAGTTGATGCGTGCTTAGCTTAGGCGTCCGGGGGGCACTGGCTCCGGCGCGGAGAGGAGAACGCACGGATGAAAGTGTTCTCCGCGAGCTTGTCGCTGACGTCGGCGTTGCTGCTGACGGTGGCATTGGCCGGATGCTCCAACGATGTTCGGCCGCCCGAACTGCCCGACTACTCCCCTGCAGACCTCGACGCGCAGACGGCGGCAGACAACCAGCGAGCGCTCGATGCCCTCCTTAGTGACTTTCCTGACGCCGAGGTGCCCGAGGTCGACTAGGTGCGGCTCGTCACGCTCGAAGAGTGGCCCTTCGCTATCGCCGAGTGCCTGAACGCTCAAGGCTTCGTCGCGACGGCAGTAGACGGGGGCTTGAGCTCGGCGGCGCCCACCGGCTAAGAGATGCCCTACGCGATCGCGTACTACGTCTGCTCGGTTGAGTACCCGATCAACCCGCGCCAGATGGTGCCTCTGGTCGAGGACCAGATCAGGTACCTCTACGACTACTACACGACTCTCATGACTCCGTGCCTCGAGGCGGAAGGCTAAGAGGTGCCGGAACCGCCGAGCCGGCAGACGTTCGTGTCGACGTATGGTCAGCCCGGATCCTGGGCGCCCTACACACTCGTGGCCGAAGCGGTGAGCTCGCAGGAGGAGTGGGACAGGATCAACCGACAGTGCACTCAGACACCGGCGGAGTTGTACGGCGGTTGACCTCCGTTAGCCGCTGAGCTGCCCGCGGATGCGCTGCACCGAGATCGGGCCCTGCGTCTTTCGGTGGGCCTGGCGGGGCTCGTGGTGGCATCTGCGGATGACTCAATTCTGAGTCGTGGGTTACGGTCGCTAACGACGCAGAATTCGCTGGGTCGGTAGGCCCACTGCCCGGCGTGGAAGTGTTTCCCTGCTTTCGAATCCGACCGCTGAGTGAGGGTTGACGGAACGTCCTGTCTATCGTAAAGTTGAGTAAAGATAACCATTCTGCGCCAGTCTCTTCAGCGATAGGAGCAAATCATGCGAGCAGTTAACAAGCGAGTGCTTAGTTCGGTATGCGCGCTAAGCCTAGGGGCCGCAATTCTTCTGATTGGCGCTACGCCTGCGAACGCTGACGCGAGTGGATCCAAGTACTGCAGCGGTTCCGCCTTCCCTACTCTCTTCACCTACTCGACGGCACAGGTGCAACACATCCACCAGAATGCCAACCGCGCTGGAGATCGAAGCTCGCGCTTTTCGCCTCCTGGTCCCACCAACTTCACTACACGGGCGGCATGGAATTCTGACCTGTGGTACGTGAGCGGTACCGACGTTGCGGCATATCGGTCGGTCTATTGCTCTTGACTGGTTCTTCGCCTCGACGTGAGAAATCGGTTCAACGTTTGGCGGGATACGCGGCTCAGATAGCTCTTCTCGCCATCGCCCTTTCCGCGTGCACTACTGTGACGGATCCGCTTGAGCTGGAGTATCAGAATCTCGATCTGAACGACCTAGCTGCGAACGCACGTGAGGTTGTGGACTGCGTCAGGGACGCAACAGGCTACGAAGTGACCGCAGGCTCTGACGGCAGCGTGGGTTACACGTCTGAGCAAGTCCCTGTTGAGCAGGCAAACATCGTTGACGCTGCAATTCCTGCTTGCTTCGAACAACTTGGGTTCATCTCTTCCGGTCCGTTGAGCGTTGAGCAGCTCAAACGCCTATATCGTTTGCAGATCATCGCAAAGGAATGCCTGGCAAGTGAGGGGTTTAGTACGTCGGATACCCCTTCCGAGCAGGTCTTCATCGACACGTGGAACACTCCAAATCTTTGGGCTCCATGGGCAGAGATGGGTCGATACGAGCTGACCGTTCAAGAATTCCAAGATCTCCTAAGCACCTGCCCCGACCCTGCTTCATTCCCGCCTGAGGAGTGAACAGTCCCGCGTCCAGGAGAAGACGTTGACACCCTGAGCCTGAAATGCCTTGCGTCGCTGGCGCTGACCGTCCCGTGGGCTCGGGGTTCACGACCTGCCGAAGCCCGAAACTTCACTCTATGGTCGATCGGCGGCTACCCTCTGAGTTGCTTGCGGATCCGCTGCACCGAGATCGGGCTCTGCGCGCCGAGCGGCTGCGCGAAGAGCGAGAGGCGCAGCTCCTCGAGCATCCAGCGGGCCTCGCGGATGCGGGGCTCGGGGTCAGCGCTGAGCGGCAGCGTGCCGCCCGCCGCGGTGTAGAGCTCGACGGCTTGTTGCACCTCGAGCATCCAGGCGCGGTCGCGGCCGAGGTTGTCGGCGAGGCGTTCGACGCGGTGGATGATGCCGCGCAGGTAGATGACGAGCCGGGGGAGGCGAGCGAGGCCCGTGCGTCCGATGAATCCGTCGTGCACGAGCGCGTTGAGTTGTTCGCGCGCGTCAGCGAGGGGGGCCATCAACTGCAGACTCGAGCTGCGCGCGATGAGCACGTCGACCTCGCGCGCCGCCGCCAGCACGGCCGCGGTCGTCGCGACGATACCAAACAAGCGGTCGGGCAGGCCGGCGTTGACGCGGTCGCGCAGAGACTCGAAGGAAGCGCGATTCCACGGAAGGGCATCCGGAGTGTCAGAGAGTTCTTCGTCGATCACGGCACGCAACGCATCGTCGATGAGCGCGGCGGTCGAGCGGTAGGGCGACGCGCCGAGGCTGAGCTTCTCGGCACTCGTGAGGTGCTCTTGGATGTACGCGAGCGGTGACGGAACCCCCAGCTGCACGAGCCGGCGAACTCCCGCACGGTGCGCGGCCACCTGGTCGGCGACCGAGGTCTGCAGTCGGATCGCGACCGAGCTGCCCTCGTCGACGAGCGCGGGGTAGGCGCGAATCGTGGTGTCGCCGCGGCGCATGTCGAGCTGCCGGGGCAGGGTGCCGCCACCGCCGTCGCCGCCCGACCCCTTGCCGATGGTGTCGTCCCAGGCCGTGATGCCACCGCGCTCGATCGGGCTCTTCGCCGCGGCCGTCGCCACGCGAGCGACCGAGTCGCGACCGCGCTCGCGCAACTTCTGCTGCAGTGCCGTGAGGTCGGTGCCGCGCGCAAGCTTGCTGCCGCGCTCGTCGACGACCGCGTAGCCCATGCGCAAGTGCGGGGGCAGCCGGTCGAGGTCGAAGTCGTCGGGCTCGACGGGCGTGTAGGTCTGGCGGCGAATCTCGGTGGCGAGAAACTCGGTGATCGAGAGCTCGCGCAGGTCGGCTCCGGGTGGCACGGCGGCGAGCAGCTTCGCGGCCCAGTCGGCGGCGGGCACGACGTTGCGGCGAATGGCCTTTGGCAGCGTCTTGAGCAGGGCAGTCACGAGCTCGAGCCGCAAGCCCGGAACGAGCCAGTCGAACCCCGCCGTGTCGAGCCGGGGCAGCAGCGGCAGCGGCACGGTGACGGTGACGCCGTCGTCGGCGGCACCGGGCTCGAAGCGGTATCCGACACTGAGCGTCTGATCGCCCAGCGTGAGCCGCGTCGGGTACGAACCGTCGTCGGCCGGCAGCTGCTCGGCCTCGACGAGGTCGTCGCGCGTGAGGGTGAGGGCTTCGGGATGCTGCTTCAGGGCATCCCGCCACCACCGCTCGAAGCGGCGCACGTCGGTGACGTCGGCGGGAATGCGGTGCTCGAAGAACTCCACGATTTTCTCGTCGTCGAGCAAGATGTCGCGGCGGCGGCTGCGTTCTTCGAGCTGCTCGAGCTCGCGGCGCACGCGCGCGTTGTCGCGCAGAAACGCGGTGAAGCGCTTGTCGAGTCGGGAGGTATCCCACTCGCCCTCGACGAGCGCGTGGCGAATGAACAGCTCACGCGCGAGGGCCGGATCGATGCGGCTCAGTTGCGCGCGCCGCCGCGGGATGATCGGCACCCCGAACAGCGTCACCTTCTCGTCAACCACCGCAGCGCCTTGGCGTTTCTCCCAGCGCGGCTCGCTGTGCGAGCGCTTGGCGAGCTCGCCCGCGAGGGGCTCAGCCCACGCCGGGTCGATGACCGCGACGTTGCGCGCAAACAGTCGACTGGTCTCGACGAGCTCGGCGGCCATGACGGCGTCGGGCTGCTTCTTCGCGAGTCCGGAGCCCGGGTAGAGCACGAAGCGGCGCTGGCGTGCGCCGAGGTAGTCGCGCTTCGCGGCGTCTTTCAGGCCGATGTGACTGAGGAGGCCGGAGAGGATCGCCTTGTGGATGGCCGTGGCGTCGGCGCCGCTCTCGCCATCGGAGGCGTGCTTGCCGACGCCTTTGGTCTGTCTCCTGATCTGCCTTTCGACGTCGGCCCACTCGCGAATGCGCAGGTAGTTGAGAAACTCGCTGCGCACCTCCTTGCGGAACTGGTTGCCGCTGAGCTCTTTCTGCCGGCGCTGCAGGTGGTTCCAGAGGTTGAGCAGCGTGATGAAGTCGCTCGTCGGGTCGCGGAACCGATTGTGCAGCTGATCGGCTCGCTCGCGCTTCTCGACCGGTCGTTCACGCGGGTCTTGGATGCTCAGCCCCGCGACAATCGCAATGACCTCCCGCGCGACCCCGAGCTTCTGGGCCTCGACGACCATGCGCGCGTAGCGCGGGTCAAGCGGCAGTTGGGCGATCTCGCGGCCGACGCGCGTGATGCGGTGCGCGCCACGCTGCTCGCCGCTGCCGCCCGCTGCTCGTTCTACAGCGCCAAGCTCCAGGAGCAGGTCGAGCCCATCGGCGATGCCGCGCTTATCGGGCGGCTGAAGAAACGGAAAGCTCTCGATGTCGCCGAGACCGAGCGAGATCATCTGCAGAATGACGGCCGCGAGGTTGGTGCGAAGAATCTCGGGGTCGGTGTACTCGGGCCGCTTCGTGTAGTCGAGCTCGCTGTAGAGCCGAATCGCGATGCCGTCGCTCGTGCGCCCCGAGCGACCCGACCGCTGGTTGGCGCTCGCCTGTGAGATCGGCTCGATCGGCAGCCGCTGAACCTTCGAGCGCGCGCTGTAGCGGCTGATGCGAGCAGTACCCGTGTCGACGACGTACCGAATGCCCGGCACGGTCAGGCTCGTCTCAGCAACGTTGGTCGCCAGAACAATCCGCCGACGGATGCCTGCGGGCGCCCGCTCGAACACCCGGTGCTGCTCGGCCGCACTCAGCCGGCCATACAGCGGAAGCACCTCGGTGCCCGCGCCGCGCAGCCCCTGGCGCGCGAGGTGCCCGGTGAGGGCATCCGCCGCGTCACGAATCTCGTTCTCGCCGCTGAAGAACACCAGCACGTCGCCGTCGCCTTCGCGGCCGAGCTCGTCGACCGCGGCGATGACGCCCTCGATCATGTCGATGGCCTCGCCGGGGGTCGACGGGCCGTCGGCCTCATCATCGTCGGGGTCGGTGAGGTTCTCCGTGTCGGCCCCGTCAGGGACGAGCGGCCGGTAGCGCACCTCGACCGGGAACGTGCGCCCGCTCACTTCGATGATCGGCGCGGGTGTGCCCTGCGCATCCACGAAGTGCTTCGCGAAGCTCTCGGGGTCGATCGTGGCGGAGGTGATGATGAGCTTGAGTTCGGGGCGGCGGGGGAGCAGCTGCTTGAGGTATCCGAGCAAGAAGTCGATCGTGAGGCTGCGCTCGTGGGCTTCGTCGATGATGATCGCGTCGTAGTTTTTGAGCTCGCGGTCACCCCGAAGCGCCGCGAGCAAGATGCCGTCGGTCATGAGCGTGACGCGCGTGTTCTTGCTCACCTGGTCGGTGAAGCGCACCTTGTAGCCGACGAGCCCGCCCAGCTCGGAGCCGAGTTCTTCGGCGACGCGCTCAGCGATCGTGCGCGCGGCGATGCGCCGCGGCTGCGTGTGCGCGATGCTCGCGCGCCCGAGCTCGAGCAAAATCTTCGGCAGCTGCGTCGTCTTGCCCGACCCCGTCTCGCCCGCGACGATGACGACCTGGTTGTCACGAATGGCGGCGGCGATGTCGTCGCGTCGCTGCGACACCGGCAGGTCGGGCGGGTAGTGGATGCGCAGCGTCTCGCGTTCGCGTTCCGCAGTCGCCGACGGCGCCGACGTATCGGCTGGTGGGGTCTCGGCGGGCAGAGTCATGAGCCTTCCAGTCTAGAGTCGCGACCCCCTCGCCGCCCCACCCGCTGTCCGGCCCTCCACATCCCAGCGACGCCACCGGCACCCCCACTCTTCTTGTGTGAAACCGCCTTGACGTCAATACGGCTTCACACTCGCCGAATGCATTTGCTGTATCTGTTGGGGCATCCGATTCGGTGGCGCATCGTTGAGATTCTGGCGAGCGGCGAGCACACGGCGGGTGAGCTGTGTCAGGCGATCGTCGCCGAGCGTCGCGTCGAGAGAACCGCCGTGTCGTATCACTTGAGGGTGCTCACCGAGGCAGAGATCATTTCCGCGCGCCCGTCGTGGTCGTCGATCGTCTACCGGATGCACCCCCGACTCATCGGGGCACTCTCGCTCATCACGCAAGGCCTCATTGAGAAGCGTGATGGCGCGCGGTACGACGACATCGTCCTGCGGGATGACGTCGACACGATCCATGAGCGCTTGTTGCGGCCAGACGCCCGCCTGCTCGATTGCTGGTGTATACGAAAGATCAGCGTGATCCGCAATATCTAGCGAAGAAGGCACCCAATGTATACATTAGGAAGATGACGGTGGATGCGGCGGTGCGGTTAGAAGCGTCGCCGTCGGCGCGCACAGCCGCTGACCGTGCGTTCGACGCTTTGCGAGCGGAGATCGTTGAGGGCGAGCTCGCCGCCGGCGCCCCGCTGACGGAGGTCGAGCAGGCGAGCCGGCTTGGAGTCAGTCGCACTCCTGTGCGCGAAGCCTTCGCGCGGCTCATCGCCGCGGGGCTCGCGACCGAGCGCGGTCCGCGCACTCTCGTCGTGAGCGACATCGAGCCCGACGACGTCACGGCCCTCTTCGAGCTGCGCACGGCCCTCGACGAGCAGGCCGCGCGAATCGCCGCGCGTGTGTGCGCCGCGGCAGGTGCAGGCGAGCGCTTCGCCGAGCTCGCAACCCGATTCGCGGCGGTCGACCGTGCGGCGCTTGCCGCGGACGACCCGCAGCGCCACGCCTACTACGCCCTCGTCGCCGAGTTCGACGCGGCGCTCGACGAGAGCCTGAGCGGCAGTCCGTACCTGGGCGCTGCAATCCAGAGCACGCGCGTGCACCTTGCTCGCGTGCGACGCCTCGCTCGCGCCGACGACCAACGCCTCGCGCAGAGTGCCGCGGAACACGCAGCCATCGCCCGCGCCATCGCTGACGGCGACCCCGAACGCGCGGCCGCCGCGACTCGGTTGCACCTGCACGAAGCCCTCACGAGCATCCACGCCCACCTGCCGCGCAGCGGCGATGACCGCACCCAGGAGAAAAAATGACCACGACCCACACCGTGCGCACCTACAAGAGCAGCGAGCCGCTCGCCGCGAACGACCAGCTCGCCGGCAAACTCGCGGCGCTCGCCGCCGAGCAAAGCCGCCCGCTCGACGAGAAGAGCGTCGACATGGTCATCAACCGCGTCATCGACAACGCGTCCGTCGCCGTCGCAAGCCTCGATCGCGACCCCGTCATCAGCGCGCGCGGGCAAGCTGAAGCGCACCCCTACGCCCCGGGCGCCACGGTGTTCGGGCTGGCGGCAGACAAAAAAGTCAGCCCCGAGTGGGCAGCCTGGGCCAACGGCGTCGCCGTGCGCGAGCTCGACTACCACGACACCTTCCTCGCCGCCGACTACTCGCACCCCGGCGACAACATCCCGCCGATCCTCGCCGTCGCCCAGCACACCAGCGCCGACGGAGTGCAGCTTCTCAAGGGGCTGCTGACCGGCTACGAGATCCAGATCGACCTCGTGCGCGCCATCTGCCTGCACGAGCACAAGATCGACCACGTCGCCCACCTCGGCCCGAGCGCCGCCGCTGGCATCGGCACGCTGCTGGGTCTCGACCAAGCCACGATCTTCCAGGCCATTGGTCAAGCACTGCACACGACGACCGCCACGCGCCAGTCGCGCAAGGGCGAGATCTCGACCTGGAAGGCGCACGCCCCCGCCTTCGCCGGCAAGATGGCCGTCGAGGCCGTCGACCGGGCGATGCGCGGCCAGACCAGCCCGAGCCCCATCTATGAGGGCGAAGACGGGTTCATCGCGTGGCTGCTCAGCGGGCCGGATGCTCGCTACGAAGTTCCGCTGCCTGACGGCACGGAACCGCTCACGGGCATCCTCGACAGCTACACGAAAGAGCACTCGGCGGAGTACCAGGCGCAGGCCTGGATCGACCTCGCACGCCGCCTCGGCACCGAGCGCCCCGAGCTGCGCGACCCCGCGAACATCGAGAAGATCGTGCTGCACACGAGCCACCACACGCACTACGTCATTGGCTCCGGCGCGAACGATCCGCAGAAGTACGACCCGACGGCGAGCCGCGAGACGCTCGACCACTCGATTCCGTACATCGTCGCCGTCGCGCTGCAAGACGGAGCCTGGCACCACGTCGACTCCTACGCACCCGAGCGCGCGGCCCGGCCCGACACCGTGGCGCTGTGGCAGAAGATCACGACCACGGAAGACAAAGAGTGGACGCGCCGCTACCACTCCCTCGACTTGAGCGAGAAGGCTTTCGGCGGCCGCATCGAGATCGAGCTGACCGACGGCACGCGCGTGGTCGACGAGATCGCCGTCGCCGACGCGCACCCGCTGGGCGCGCGGCCCTTTGGTCGCGCCGAATACGTCGGCAAGTTCCGGATGCTCGCGGAGGGCATCCTGAGCCCCAACGAGATGGACCGCTTCCTCGATGTTGCCCAGCGCCTGCCCGAGCTGACTCCCGCCGAGCTTGGCGGCCTCACCGTGACGGCCGCCCGGCCACTGCCCGCAGCCCCGAAGGGACTCTTCTGATGCTCTCGACTTCTACGACGCCGAGCCAGCGCCGCCAAGCCTTTCGCGCGGGGCTCGCGAGCGGGCGCCTGCAGGTGCTGCCGGGCGCGTTTACGCCGCTCAGCATCCGTCTCATCGAAGACAAAGGATTCGACGGCGCCTACATTTCGGGAGCCGTCATGGCTGCCGAGCTGGGCCTGCCCGACATCGGCCTGACGACTCTCAGCGAGGTCGCCCAGCGCGCGCACCAGATCAGCCGCATGAGCGACCTGCCGACGCTCGTCGACGCCGACACCGGATTCGGCGAGCCCATGAACGTGGCCCGAACGGTGCACGAGCTCGAAGACGCCGGCGTTGCGGGTCTGCACCTCGAAGACCAGGTCAACCCCAAGCGCTGCGGGCACCTCGACGGCAAGGCCGTCGTTGACCTCGACACGGCGGTCAAGCGCATTCGCGCCGCAGTCGATGCGCGCCGCGACGCCGACCTCGTCATCATGGCCCGCACCGACATTCGCGGGGTGGAAGGACTCGACGCCGCGATCGATCGAGCCAAGGCGCTCGAGGCCGCGGGTGCCGACGCGATCTTCCCCGAAGCGATGGCGAGCCTCGACGAGTTCGCCGCGATGCGCAAGGCCGTGAGCGTGCCGATCTTGGCCAACATGACCGAGTTCGGCAAGAGCGCGCTCTTCACGCACGAGCAGCTCGCCGACGTGGGCGTCAACCTCGTCATTCACCCCGTCTCTCTGCTGCGCATCGCCTTCGGCGCGATCGAGCGGGGATTGGATGCTCTGCAATCGACCGGAACCCTCGACGGCGAGGTCGCGGGCATGCAGACTCGGGGGAGGCTCTACGAGCTGCTCGATTACGAGGCGTACAACGCCTTCGACGACGGCATCTTCACCTATAGCGGCCGCTAAACGCGGTCTGGCCCGACACGGGCCGCTAGTCCCCAGGAGGGCAATCATGACTGAGACAGAGATTCGCAAGGGCCTCGCCGGCGTCGTCGTCGACACGACCGCCATCAGCAAGGTCAACCCCGAGTCGAACTCGCTGCTCTATCGCGGCTACCCCGTGCAGCAGCTCGCCGAGCGCTGCACCGCCGAAGAGGTTACCTACCTGCTGTGGCACGGCGAGTTGCCGACCGCGGCCCAGCTGGCTGAGTTTGAGACGCTCGAGCGTTCGCTGCGTCCGCTCAACCCCACGGTGAAACACACGATGGATGCGCTGCCCCTCGCCGCACACCCCATGGACGTCGTGCGCACCGCCGTGAGCGTGCTCGGCGCCCTCGATGAGTCACTCACGACCGACGGCACGTGGATCGACGGTGAGCTGACGCTTGAGCGCAGCATCCGTCTGTGGGCGCAGCTTCCGGCGATCGTGGCCTATGCCCAGCGACGGATGCGCGGCCAACACCTCGTCGAGCCGCGCGACGACCTCGGCTACTCGGCGAACTTCTTGCACATGACGTTTGGCGGAGTGCCCGACTTGGTCGTCGTCAACGCTTTCGACGTGTCGATGATTCTCTACGCCGAGCACTCGTTCAACGCCTCGACGTTCACGGCGCGCGTCATCGCCTCAACGCTCAGCGACGTCTACTCGGCGGTCACGGGCGCGATCGGCGCGCTGAAGGGCCCACTGCACGGGGGAGCAAACGAAGCCGTCATGCACGTCTTCCGCAAGGTCGGCACGGCGGATGCTGCTGCCGCGTGGCTCGCCGAATCTCTCGCCGCAAAGCGCAAGATCATGGGTTTTGGCCACCGGGTCTACAAGAACGGCGACTCGCGCGTTCCCACGATGAAGGCTGCCCTCGAAACCCTCGTCGAGCACTACGAGCGGCCCGAGGTGCTTGATCTCTACGACGCGCTCGAAAAGGCCATGGACGACGCAAAGGGCATCAAGCCCAACCTCGATTACCCCTCGGGCCCGGCCTATGACCTCATGGGTTTCGACACCGAGATCTTTACGCCGCTCTTCATCGCCGCGCGCGTCACGGGCTGGACGGCCCACGTGCGTGAGCAGCTCGCGGCGAACGCGCTGATTCGCCCGCTCAGTCTCTACACGGGGCCCGACGAGCGCGTTGTTCCCTCAGGCAACTAGGCGAGGATGACCTCATGACTGACGCGATCCCCACTCCGTACCTCACGCTCAACGACGGCCACCGCATCCCGCAGTTCGGACTCGGGGTGTGGCAGATCGACGACGACGAGGCGCAGCGCGTCGTGAGCGAGGCGCTTGAGGTGGGCTACCGCCACATCGACACCGCGCGCGTCTACAAGAACGAGGCCGGCGTTGGTCGGGCAATCGCCGCGTCGGGCATTCCGCGCGACGAGCTCTTCATTACAACCAAGCTCTGGAACAGTGACCAGGGTCGCGACACCGTGCGCCCCGCGGCCGAAGCGAGCCTCGAGCGGCTGGGTCTCGAGCAGGTTGACCTGTACCTCATCCACTGGCCCTCGCCGAAGTATGGCAAGCACGTGGAGTCGTGGGAGGCCATGATCGAGGTGCGCGAGGCCGGGCTCGCCCGCTCGATCGGCGTCTCGAACTTCATGCAGGCACACCTCGACGACGTTGCCGCGGCCACCGACGTTGTGCCCGCGGTCAACCAGGTCGAGCTGCACCCCGCCTTTCAGCAACGCGACTTGCGGGCGTATCAAGAACCGAAGGGCATCCACACCGAGTCATGGAGCCCCCTCGGTAGCGCGCAGTATGACCTCGCCGAGCTGCCGGGCTTCGCCGCCATCGCTGAGCGCCACGGCAAAACCGTGCAGCAGGTTGCGATCCGTTGGCACCTGCAAGAGGGCCTCATCGTGTTCCCGAAGACGGTGCGCCGCGAACGGATGCTCGAGAACGCCGCCGTCTTCGACTTCGAGCTCTCGGCCGACGACATGGCGACGATCGCCGCGTGCGACCGCGACCAGCGCGTCGGAGCGCACCCCCTCAACACCGACTTCTAGGCGGCCCTGTGCAGCTGCGGCCGTGGCGCATCACCGCGTGGTGGGTCAAGACCCTCTACGTGGCGATTGTGCTGTTGGTTTCGTGGCCACTGGACTTTCTTCTCCGATGGATCGCCCTGCCGGTCGAACTCGTCGCTCTTTTCTCCTTTGCCATGGTGATGGTGGCGATCGTCATCGGTGCGCGCGTTTTTCGTGTGCGCGGGGAGAGCACTGTGCCCCGGCCGTGGTGGCAGTTCACAGGTCGGCCTCGGTTGAGCTTCGTGGTCGGATGGGCGTGCGTTGCCGCGATGGCCGTGTATGTCATCACGGCCCCCGAGAGCGAGTTCACCCTCGGAGAAGACGTCATCTCATTCCTCGCCTACGCGGTCATTGGGGCTGCGTACTTCACGTCGGGCGTGCGATTGCGGCGACGCGGGGATGCGCCAGCCGATGGTCCCTTCGACGCGAGTGCGAAACCCTAGGGCGCTTCGCTTCACTTCGCTTCACTTCAACGGACTCGGAAGTTAACGAGGAAAGATCGTGAACCTCCGAGTCCGTTGAAGGAGCCGCCGGCACATTGGTCGAAGGGATGCGGGCTGGGGAAACCACACGGCGGAAACCGGGCGCGGGATGCGGGGGCGTGCGGTCTGTGGCTGGCGCTAGAGGACAACCTCGGTGCGCACACCCAGCGGCGTGTGCGCAAGCAGCGGGCCGCCTGCGGGAGACTCGAGGCCGGCGAACTCACGCTCGAGGGCGTCGCGGCCCTCGCTGAAGTGCGTCCACTGGTCGACGTGCAGCCCGATCACGCGGCGCGCGCCGAGCGTGAGTGCAGCGGCGCGGGCGCGCTGGGCGGTGAGGGTGAGGGGCGCGTCGATATCGTCGACGCGCGCGGCTCCGGCGAACAAGAGCGCAGCATCCACCGTCCCATAGCGCGCGACGATCGCCTCGACAACCGAAACCTCCGAGTTGTCGCCCGAGACGTAGACCGTGGGGTGGCCGGGCGCCGTGAGCAAGAAGCCGCAGACCGGCCCGAGTCGCTCGGCCCACTCGTCGGGGCCGTGCTGTGCGGGCAGCGCATGAACTCGAGCACCTGGCGGTGCCTCGGCAGCAACCGCGTCGCCGACGATGACGGCGTCGTCGAGCGCGATGCTCTCGTCGTCGGCGAGCCCGATCACGCGCGCTGACCCGCCGCGCGCGGCGAGGTCCTCGGCGCCGACGGGCGTCGTGACAACCAGTGGCAGGGTGAGCGAGAGCTCACGCCCGAGCAGGTCGAGGTTGTCTTCGTGGTGGTGGTGCGACACGAGGGCGGCGTCGATGGGTCCGAGCGCTGCGAACGCCACGGCGGGCCCGTCGGTCTTCTCGAGGTCGTCGGGGTCGGGGCCATAGCGCTGCGGCTCGTCAAAGGTCGGGTCGAGCAGTAAGCGCAGACCCGCCCACTCGAGCAGGGCGGTGGGGCCGCCGACGACCGTGACGGCGATGGATGCGGTGCTCGAATTCATGCTGCGACCCTAGCCGCGCATCCCGCACCAATGCCGTACGCGCGCCTAACCGCCGACGCGGCCCAACCAGGTGGCGACGGCGCCTGAGTGGCCGACGAGCACGGTGTAGTAGATCGCATAGATGGCCATGCCCGCCGCGATGACCGAGATGGCAATGCGCACCGGCAGCCAGGCGCGCGAGGGCATCGCTTCCGTGGTCGTCGCGACACGGGATGCCCGGGCCGAGAGCTCAGACACAACCGCCCAAATCACGCCCAGGGCGAGCGTGATGCCCGCCACGAGGGGCAGGTTCTCTCCGAGTTCTTCGTGTACTTCGGGTTCACCGACACGTTCTGAGAGCGCCTCGCCCGACTCGGCCGCGATCCACGCGGCGAGGGATCCCACGGCGAGGGCCGCAACAACTCCCCAGCGCACCAGCACGTGTACGCGCGGCAAGACCATGACGATGATGAGCGCGAACGCGGCCACCGGAAGAACCACGACCGCGACGTGCACAATCAGCGGGTGCACGGGCAAACCGCCGACAAGATCGAACATCCCCCCGCCCTCGGTAGGCGAAGTGAGGGAGGGGGAAAGGAGTGGAGCCAACAGAGTGGTCATGTGCCGACGCTAGCCCTTCGCGAGGGCGTTGTCGCAGTGCCGAAAGCCCCGAGTCGCGTTTAGCGCAGTTGCTTCTTGGCCGAGATGACCCCGGTGTCGAAGCCCATGAGGTGGAGGCCGCCGTGAAAGCGCGCGTGCTCGACCTTGATGCAGCGGTCCATCACGACGGTCAGGCCCTTCGACTCGCCATAGATCGCGGCCTCTTCGTTCCAGATGCCGAGCTGCACCCACACGGTCGAGGCGCCGACGGCGAGCACGTCGTCGATGACCGAGGGAATGTCGCTGCCCTTGCGAAACACGTCGACGATGTCGGGCACTTCGGGTAGCGAAGCGAGATCGGGGTAGGCGGGTTGGCCCAAGATCTCGGTCGCGTTCGGGTTGACGAAGTACACGCGGTAGTCGCTCGACTGCTGCAGGTAGGTGCCCACGAAGTACGAACTGCGGGCGGGGTTGGGCGAGGCGCCGACGATCGCAATGCTCTTCGCGCGGCGCAAGATGGCGAGCCGCTCTTTCGCCGACGGCCCCACCCAGGTGCGCTGCGACTTCAGCAGTTTCGCCAGCGGGGAGCTCGCCGGGATGTCGCACGTGAGCCCGTTGGCGAGGGTGACGGTCGCGGTGTCGGTCATGCCGAGGCTCCCTTCAGCGCGGCGTCGAGCGCCTGGTCGAGGTCGAAGATGATGTCGTCGGCGTCTTCGATGCCCACCGAGAGGCGCACGAGGCCCGGGTGCACGCCGCCGTCGACGAGTTGCTGCTCGGTGAGCTGCGCGTGCGTGGTCGAGGCGGGGTGAATGATGAGCGTCTTCGCGTCGCCGATGTTGGCGAGGTGGCTCGCGAGGTTCACGTTCTCGATGAGGCCTTGGCCAACGGCGCGGCCGCCCTTGACGACGAAGCCGAATACCGAGCTCGGGCCGAGCGGCAGGTACTGCGCCGCGCGCGCGTGGTGGCGGTGCGAGGGCAGGCCGGCCCAGTTGACCGTCTCGATGCGCGGGTCGGCCTCGAGCCACTCGGCGACGCGGCGCGCGTTGTCGACGTGCGCTTGCATGCGGTACGGCAAGGTCTCGACGCCCTGAGCGAGCAAGAAGGCCGAGTGCGGAGCGAGCGCTGGGCCGATGTCGCGCAGCTGCTCGGCGCGCAATCGCGTGAGAAAGGCGTATTCGCCGAAGTTGCCGTACCAGGTGAGGCCGCCGTAGTGGGCGACGGTCTCTTCGAAGAGCGGAAAGTTGTGGTTCGACCAGTCGAAGCGCCCCGACTCGACGACGACACCGCCGAGGGTCGTGCCGTGGCCTCCCAAGAACTTCGTGGCCGAGTGCACGACGACGTCGGCTCCCCACTCGATTGGGCGGCACAGGTAGGGCGTGGCGATCGTCGAGTCGATGATGAGCGGCAGGTTCGCGGCGTGCGCCACGTCGGCGAGGCCTGCGATGTCGGCGATGTCGCCGCTCGGGTTCGCGATGGTCTCGGCGAAGACGAGCTTGGTGCGGCCCGGGATGATCGCCGCGGCATAATCGGCCGGGTTATCGCTCGCGACAAAGGTCGTCTCGACCCCGAACCGGCGAAGCGTCACATCGAGCTGCGTGACCGATCCGCCGTAGAGGTTCGACGAGGCGACGATGTGGTCGCCCGCACCCGCGAGCGACGCGAAGGTGACGAACTGCGCACTGAGGCCGCTCGAGGTGGACACGGCTCCGAGTCCACCCTCGAGGCTGGCCACGCGCTCTTCGAAGCTCGCGACCGTGGGGTTCGCGAGGCGACTGTAGATGTTGCCGTATTTCTGCAGGGCGAACCGGGCCGCAGCATCCTCTGTCGAATCGAACACAAAGGCGCTCGACTGGTAGATCGGCAGGGCGCGCGCGCCCGTCGCCGAGTCGGGAACATTGCCGGCGTGCACGGCGCGCGTGCGGAAGCCATAGTCGCGGTCGGCCATACCCTCAGGCTAGCCGGGAGCTTCGATTGGCGCCGGGGCGGGCGTTATGCGACGTAATCTTCGCGTTTTCGCCGTCGTGTCATCGTGCGCTTGCGGAAGGAGACATAGTAATAATACAATGCCTGCATGACGACGGATGCTCAGCCCGCACCCCTGCCATCGCCCCAGGCCCCGACTGCTCGGGCCGATCGCGCTCTTCCGCCCGACATCGCCCGTGGCCTTGTGCTGCTCGGCATTGCGGTCGCGAACGTGCCCTTCTTCTTGTACGGCCGCGAACTCGGCCTTCTCGTCAAGCCGGTGACGGACGCCACGGCCGACCCCTGGGTCAATGCCCTCGTGGCGACGCTCGCCGACAACCGCAGCTACCCGCTCTTCGCGTTGCTCTTCGGCTACGGCCTCACACAGTTGCTCACGCGCGAGCAGGCGCGCGGAACCGAGTGGCCCGACGCGCGCCGTCTGCTGTTGCGCCGCAACGCGTGGCTCATCGCTTTCGGTGCCGCCCACGGTGTGCTGTTGTTCTTCGGCGACATTCTCGGCACCTACGGCCTGCTCGGCCTCGCGCTCGTGTTGCTCATTCGGGCCTCGGGGCGCACGCTCGCGATCGTCGGCTGGCTGTCGTTCGGCTTTCTCATCATCGTGGGTGCGCTCGAAGGGTTGAGCGGCCTGTTGGCGCAGTTTGGTGGAGCGGCGGCGCCGAGTGCGGCACTGTTCAACTCGGCGGGTGCCGAGACCTATCCGGCTGCCGTGCTCGCGCGACTCGGCGAGTGGACGCTCGGCATGATCTCGGTGCCCTTCGGTGGCCTGGGTCTGCTCGCTCCGATGATTCTGGGCATGTGGGCGGCGCGCTACCGGGTGCTCGAGCAGCCCCTGAAGCACCGCCGCGCACTCGTGCTCGTTGCCGGCATCGGCATCCCTGTGTCGGTGCTCGGCGCCCTGCCGATCGCGCTTGCTCTGCTCGGCGTCATCGAACTCTCGGTGATCGCGGAACCGTTCGCGGCCATGCTGCACGCGGCTACGGGCGCCGTGGGTGGTGCCGCCTACGTGGCGCTCATCGCTCTCATCGTGGGCGGGCGCGGCCCCGGCCGTGAGCTCGGCAGTCCTACGGCTAAGCCGCGCGGGCCCATCTCACGAATGTTCGCGGCCCTCGGGCAGCGGTCGCTCAGTGGCTACCTCACCCAGTCGCTCGTGTTCGTCATCGTGTTCGCGCCCTACGGGTTCGGGCTCGGCGCGACCGCGAGCGTCGCCGAGGCCACCCAGATTGCCGTCATCACGTGGCTCGCCACTCTCGTGATCGCGAACATTCTGGCGGCGGTCAACCGCTCGGGCCCGGCCGAATGGTTGCTGCGCCGGGCGGTGTACGGGCGGCGGGGGTAGGCGCCGACCCCTTCCGTGGACCCCTCTGTTCACGCGATCAGATCCACGTGGGCATCCAGTACCGCAGCTGAATGAGTTCGATTGGGGTCGGGATGCCCGTCCACAGCGGCAGAAAGAACGCACTCACGGCGAGCAAGAACAGCATGAGCATGAGCACGATGGTTGCGCCGAACGCGCGCCGCGGAGCGGGGTCGTCGGGCTGACCGAGCACGCGACCGAGCAGCATCGTCAGGGCCAGCACGAGAAACGGCGTGATGACGATCGTGTAGAAGAAGAACATCGTGCGCTCGGGGTAGAGCAGCCACGGCAGCCAGCCGGCGAAGACCCCCGTGAGCACGACGGCGATGGCCCAGCCGTGGGCGGGGAGGGTCGGGCCGGTGAGGCCGCGCATCCGTCGAACGGCGAGGGCGATCAGGAGCGCGAGAATAGTGATCACGGCCGCGACTGACCCCCACCAGATGAACGGGTTGGGAATGCCCGTGATGGCCTCGGCCGTGCCGTTGCCGAGGTCGTTGTAGTGCATGTAGGTCGGCCGCAGCAGCAGCGGCCAGCCGATCGCCGGAGCCTCGTAGTTGTGCGGGCTTGACTCGTTGACGTGGTACCCGTAGATGGCGGTCTGGTACTCCCACCAGTTCTGCAGGACGTCGGGCAGGCTGCCGAAGACGCCCGGCAATCGGTTGTCGTCGGTGACCTCACGGGTGCGGCCATAGCCGCCCGTCGTCACGAACCAGCCCCACCACGTGAGTAAGTGCGCGGCGACCGCTCCCGGAATCATGAGCACGAATGAGACGGGCGCTTGCCGCAGAAGTGTGCCGCTCGCCCAGATCGCGACTCCGGCCTGTCGCCGGTCGATGGCATCGGCGACGACGGTCAGCACGGCGAAGGCGGCGAGCAGGTAGAGGGCGCTCCACTTCACACCGGCCGCGAGGCCAAAGGTGATGCCGGCCGCGAAGAGCCAGGGCCGGTTCCAGAACGCCGGACCCCAGTCGGTCGATCGCGGGGGGTCGGATTCGCGTCGGCGCGCAAGCCACGCGTCGAGCGAGCGACGAACGTCTCGTCGGTCGAGCACGACGAAGATCACGGCGAGCACGATGAGCAGGGCGAGAATGCCGTCGAGCAGCGCGACGCGACTCATGACGATGGCATTGCCGTCGATCGCGATCAGCAGACCCGCGATGCCGGTGAGCACAAGCCGCGAGAACAGCAAGTGGGCAAGCAGCATGACGAGCCCGACGAGCACGACGCCGGCCACGGCAGTGCCGAGTCGCCAACTGGCGGAGTTCTCGGGGCCGAGTGCGCCGAGGCCGAGCGCGATGATCCATTTGCCGAGTGGGGGATGCGCAATGAATGAGGCGAGTTCGCTCGGGCTGCCGGGCGTGCCCGCTGCCCACAACTCGTTCGCCCCGTCGGGCCAGCGCCCCTCGTAGCCGAGTTGGCGCAGCGATTCGGCGTCTTTCACGTAGTAGGTCTCGTCAAAGACGAGCTCGCCGGGATGCTCAATGCCGATGAGTCGCGTCGCCGCAGCCACCCCGAGCACAGCCGCGGGAACGGCAACACTGAGCACGCGGCGCCGAGCATCGTTCACTGGAACATCGTAGGCCGAGCATCCGCCCTGCGCTCGGCTCTCGCTCCGCAGGGGCGGTGGGAGGATGGGCGCATGATCGTTCTTGCCGCGACGCCCATTGGCAATCTCGGCGACGCGAGTCGGCGGCTCGTCGAGGCGCTCGAGTCAGCGACCGTGATCGTGGCAGAAGACACTCGCACGGCTGTGCACCTGATGCGCGCCCTGGGCGTTGAGAACCGCCCGCAGCTCATGCCCCTGCACGAGCACAACGAACGGGAGAAGTCCGCCGAGCTCGTTGCGCTTGCGCGCGAGACCGACGTGCTCGTGCTGACCGACGCTGGCATGCCCTCCGTGAGCGACCCCGGGTTCGTGCTCGTCGAGACCGCGATTGCCGCCGGAGTTGCGGTCACCGCGCTGCCGGGGCCGAGCGCGGTGCTGACGGCCCTCGTGCTGAGCGGTCTGCCGACCGACCGCTTCGTGTTCGAAGGCTTTTTGCCGCGCAAGGGTCGCGCCGGGGCGCTGAAAGCACTCACGACCGAGCCGCGCACGCTCGTGTTTTTCGAGGCTCCGCACCGCATTGCCGCGGCGCTCGCCGACGCGCGGGATGCGATGGGCCCTGATCGCCGGGCCGCCGTCTGCCGTGAGCTCACCAAGAAGTTCGAAGAGATCGCGCGCGGAACCCTCGCCGAGCTCGCCGACCGCTTCGCCGAGGGCGCTCGCGGCGAGATCGTGCTCGTCATCGAGGGAGCGCCGGCACGGTCATCCGATCTGCCGACCGCTCTCGCCGAGGTCGCCGACCGTGTGGCGGCGGGCGAGCGATTGAAGGATGCTGCTGCCGCTGTCGCCGCCGCGACCGGGCTCGGCACCCGCGAGCTCTACGAGGCGGCGCTCGCCGCCCGTCGCAACTGAGGGCGACAGCGCTGACCTAGTCGCAGGTATCGCGCAGGTCGAGCGTGACGGGGGCGCCCTGCTCGTCGCCGTCGACCGTGAGCTGCAGGCCGTCGACGCGGCCCTCGGCCGAACCGGTGCGCTCGACCTCGACGCCCACGTAGGCCGCTTCGCCCGGCTCAATGGCGGTCTGGTCGAGGTCGACTCCGCCGACGCTGCCGCGGCCGCTCGACTCGAACAGCACGGCTGTCGAGCGGGCATCCTCATTGATCGCAATGAAGCGGTCGATAATCTCGACGCCCGATGACTCGAGTAGCTCGACGCCCGCGATCACAATCGCTTCGTCGGATGAGTTCGAGACGCCGATGGCGATCGTTCCCGAGTCGCCCGCGAGACAGCCCGAGAGGTTACCGAGCGGATCACTTGGTGATCCGCTGCACGAAGCGAGAAGAATCGTGACGAGTGCGGGCACAGAGACAGCGAGAACAGCGCGACGGGGAAGCACGAGTTCCACGCTACGCGCTCAGCCAAGGTGCGTGCCGCACCGCGACCATGGCGGCACGAAGCCGACGGTGGCGTCGGCCACGCTCGTGGCCGAGAACCAGCCGTCGTCGTAGCGCAAGCGCAAGCCGCGTAAACCTGCGTAGTCGGTGTAGTCCTTCGCGTGCAGCTCGACCACAATCTCGACCGTTGACCGCGGCTCAATGATCGTGCCCTCGATGGGGGAGCGATCACGCCAGAGGTCCACTTGCTCGGTCGAGAGCTCACCGCCCGGGGCAAAGCCGAACGATGAGTAGGCGTTCGGCACGGGAACGACATTGATGTCGGCGACCGTGGCGTTGTCGAGTTCGACGACACGGGCATCCCGAAGAATGACGCTGCGGCCAGTGTCATTCGTCACGGTGATGCCAATGAGGGCGAGATAGCCCTCTGTTGTTGTCTGCGTGGCAAAGCAACGCTCGGCGAGCCCGCCGAAGATCGTGAGCGGAGGCGCGCCAACACACCCGCTGAGCGTGGCGACGACCGCCATGCTCACGAGACCCCCTGCGAAGAACCTAGAGATCCTCACGGGGGCAATGCTACCGCGTAACCGAGCCAAGCGCGCCGGTAGGCTGGCACCACTATGGCCGCAGCCGACCGCTTCTATATCGCCACCCCGATCTTCTACGTCAACGACGTTCCACACATCGGGCACGCCTACACCGAGGTGGCCGCCGACGTGCTCGCGCGCTGGCACCGGCAGTCGGGCGTCGACACGTGGTCGCTCACCGGTACCGACGAGCACGGCCAGAAGATTCTGCGCACGGCCGTCGCCAACGGCGTGACGCCGCAAGAGTGGGCCGACAAGCTCGTCGACTCAGCGTGGAAGCCCCTGCTCGACACGATCGATATCGCCAACGATGACTTCATTCGCACGACCGAGCCACGGCACGAAAAGGTCGTGCAGCAGTTCTTGCAGAAGCTCTACGACACCGGATTCATCACCGAGGGCGAGTACGAGGGCTACTACTGCGTCGGCTGTGAGGAATACAAGCAGAACGACGACCTTGTCGATGGCGCGGGAGAGTTTGCCGGTCAGCGGGTGTGCGCCATCCACGGTCGCCCCATCGAAGTGCTCAAGGAGAAGAACTACTTCTTCGCGCTCAGCACCTTTCAGCAGAAACTGCTCGACCTCTACGAATCGCAGCCCGACTTCATTCAGCCGCCGAGCCTGCGCAACGAGATCATAAGCTTCGTGCGGCGCGGCCTCGACGACCTCTCGATCTCGCGCCAGAGTTTCGACTGGGGCGTGCGGATTCCGTGGGACGACAGTCATGTCACCTATGTGTGGTTCGACGCGCTGCTCAACTACATCAGCGCCATCGGCTGGGGCAGCGACGACGTGAACTTTGCACGGCGCTGGCCGGCCGTGCAGCTCGTCGGCAAAGACATTGCGCGCTTCCACGCGGTCATTTGGCCGGCCATGCTCATGGCGGCCGACCTGCAGCCGCCGGCCCGCGTTTTCGGTCACGGCTGGCTGCTCGTCGGCGGCGAGAAGATGTCGAAGTCGAAGCTCACGGGCATCGCTCCGCACCAGATCACCGACGTGTTCGGCAGCGACGCCTTCCGCTACTACTTCATGAGCGCCATCAACTTTGGCCAAGACGGCTCATTCAGTTGGGAAGACCTTTCGGCCCGCTACCAGGCTGAGCTCGCCAACGGCTTTGGCAACCTCGCCTCGCGCGTCATCGCGATGGTCGGCAAGTATTGCGACGGCGTCGTGCCCGCTGCCACTGACGTGACCGCCGCCGAGTTGGGCATTCAGAAGACCGTGGCGGATGCCGTGGTCACCGCCCAGCGCGCCATCGACACCTTCGCCATCCACGATGCCATCGCGGCAGTCTGGACGATCGTCGACGAGCTCAACGGCTACATCACGTTGCAAGAGCCGTGGAAGGTTGCGAAAGATCCGGCGCTGGAGGCACGCCTCCACACGATTCTGTACACCGCGGCCGAGGGGCTGCGGGCGCTGGCCGTGTTGCTCTCGCCCGTGACGCCGCAGGCCGCCCAAAAGTTGTGGGTCGCGCTCGGGGCCGAGCCGGCGCTCGGCGGGTTGCTCGCGCAGAACATCCCGAACGCGGGCGAGTGGGGTCAGCTGCCCGCCGGCACGCAGACGCAGCCGCTCGAGGCGCTGTTTCCGCGCATCGAGACCGAATAGTCGATCGCGATGACCGGGCAGACTGACCCGCTTGATCCGCATGTGCGTGCGCGCTCGACCATGGAAGGTTCGACGCGCGATCTGAGCTACCCGCCGAGCCCTGAGCCGCTTGCGGTCGCCGTCTACGACAACCACACGCACCTCGAGATCGCCGACGGTGAGAACCCGTTGCACTACCGCGAGCACCTCGATCGGGCCTCCGAGGTCGGCGTGCGGGGCGTCGTGCAGGTCGGCACCGACGTGCTCACGAGCCGCTGGTCGGCCGCGGTCGCGGCGCGCGAGCCTCGGGTGCTTGCCGCGGTCGCCATCCACCCCAATGAGGCTCCGGCGCTCGCCGAATCGGGCGAGTTGGATGCCGCTCTCGCGGTCATCGACGAGCTCGCCGCGCAGCCCCGCGTGGTCGCCATCGGTGAGACGGGCCTCGACTACTTCCGCACCGAGCCGGGCAGTGGACGCGACGCGCAACTCGCCGCCTTCGAAGCCCACATCGCCATCGCGAAGAAGCACGGCCTGGCGTTGCAGATTCACGACCGCGACGCGCACGACGACATCGTGGCGACGCTGCTGCGCGTGGGTGCGCCGGAGCGCACGGTCTTTCACTGCTTCAGTGGGGGAGTCGAGCTCGCGCGCGCGTGCGCCGAGCACGGGTGGTACGCGAGCATGGCCGGCACGGTGACGTTCAAGAACGCCCACAATCTGCGCGAGGCGCTTGAGGTGCTGCCGCGCTCACTCGTGCTCGTCGAGACCGACGCGCCGTTCTTGACTCCGCACCCCTATCGCGGTCGGCCGAACGGCCCCTACCTGTTGCCCCACACCGTGCGCGCGATCGCCGAGCACCTGGGCGCCGACGTCGATGAGTTCTCCGCCCAGCTGAGTGCGAACACCGAGCTCGTCTACGGCTCGTGGGACGCGCACCCGGTTGCTGCGGCCGCCGACGTGCCCGGCAACCCGCTCGATCTCAGCGCGACGGCGGGCGAGCGATGAACGCCCTGCTCGGCCCCGCCGAAGTGCGTGACCTCGCGGCTCTCCTCGACGTCATGCCCACCAAGAAGCTCGGCCAGAACTTTGTGCACGACGCCAACACCGTGCGGCGCATCGTGCAGACCGCGGCGCTGGAACCGGGGGAGCCCGTGCTCGAGGTGGGCCCGGGGCTGGGCTCGCTGACGCTCGGACTGCTCGAGGCGGGGCATCCGGTCGTCGCCATCGAAGTGGATGCTCGCCTCGCCACCCAGCTGCCCCTCACGGTCGCCCAGCTACAGCCCGAAGCCGCGCTCGCCGTGGTCACCGCCGACGCGCTGCGCGTGTCATCGGTTCCCGATGCCCCGGGCGGCCTGCGCCCCACGGCTCTCGTCGCCAACTTGCCCTACAACATCTCGGTGCCCGTGCTGCTGCACCTGCTTGCTCTCGAGCCCGGGATTCGTCGTGTGCTCGTCATGGTGCAAGCCGAAGTCGGGCACCGGCTCGCCGCCGAACCCGGTTCGAAGGTCTATGGCGGTCCGTCGATCAAGGCCGCCTGGTACGGGCGCTGGCGCGTCGAGGGCCAGGTGAGCCGTCAGGTGTTCTGGCCCGTGCCGAACGTCGATTCGGTGCTCGTGGGCATGACTCGGCACGAGGTTCCCGGCACCGAGGCCGAGCGACTGCGCATGGGCGAGCTCGTCGACGCCGCGTTTGGGCAGCGTCGCAAGATGCTGCGGCAGGCGCTGAGCGAACTCTTCGGCTCGTCGGCGGCCGCGACGGCCGCGCTCGAGTCGGCGGGGCTCGACCCTACCGCTCGGGGCGAGATGCTCGGACTCCCCGAGTTTTTGCGGCTGGCTCGGGCCGCGCCGGCGTGAGCGCAACGTCCGTCGTTCGCCCTCTTCGCCCGTTATCGGCACCCGCAACGACGGTGATCGTGCTCACTGGCATCGGCGCGGGCGCTCTCGTGGGGGCGCTGGTTCCCGCGGCGGCCGGGGTGCCCGATGCCGTGGTGTTGGCGGTCGTGGCCGTCGCCATCGGAGTGACCCTGGTGGATGTTCCGCTCGCGTCGTTCGGCCGCGCCGTGCTCGATCGGCGCTTCTTGATTGCCGTGCTGTTGCTCAACGTGGCCGTGTCGCCCGCGCTCGTCTATGTGCTGAGCCGCGTGGTGGTGACCGACCCTGACCTGCAGGCCGGGTTGCTGTTGTTGTTGCTCGCCCCCGGCGTCGGGCTTGTGGCGGCTTTCGTTCGACGAGCGGGCGGTGCAGTCGAAAGCTTGCTGAGCGTCGCGCCGGTGTTGCTGGTGTTGCAGGTCGTCACGGTGCCGGGCTTCATGTTGCTCTTTACCGCGAGCGAGAACTTTCTCAGCCTCGATGGCTCGCGCTTGCCGGTTGCCGTGCTCGCGGGAATCGTTGCCCCCGCCGCGGTGGTGACGGCGCTGCAACTCGTGGGCGTGCGTCGGCCGCGTCTCGCGGCCGGGCTTCGCCGCGGAGCCACGTTCACCGCTCCCGCCACCGCCCTCGCCGCCGGGTTCGTTGCCGCCGTGCTCATCCCGCGCGCGGGCGAGCGCATCGAGCTGCTCGAAGCCGTCGCGCCGCTCATCGGTGTCTACCTCATCGTGCTCACGCCTCTTGGCATTCTCGTGGGCACGGCCTTCGGCCTGCCGCTCTCGCAGGTGCGCGCGGTCGCGTTCAGTGGCGGCGCTCGCAACGGGCTACTCGTGCTGCCGATCGCCCTCGCGTTTCCCGACGGCTTTGCCGTAGTCGCCCTCGTGGTCGTGCTGGGGATGGCGATTGAGATCATCGGCTTGGGCATTTACGGACTCGTCGTGCCGAGCGTGACGGCACAGTCGCGGAGCGTGCTCACCCCCGAATGAGAGCGAGCGCTACGGCAAGGACTTCTTCAGGCGGCTGGGTCGCGTCGACCTCGATCGTTGCCATTCGTCGCAAGAGCGGCTCGACTGTCTGAAAGTAGTCGGTGATCTCCGCTCGGTCGGCCGCGTTCCGTCCGTAGGTATTGTCTGTGCGTTGCGCGACGCGGTCCAGAATGACCGAGAGTGGCGCCGAAAGCAGCACGATGTGATCGAAGCGGTCGGCAATCTCGGCCTGGTTGTCGACTGTGCCGGATACCGCGATGGTGTCATGAGCATCGAGGTGTTCGCTCATGCGGTGGAGGTCCCACCGACCGTCGTGGAGCGTCCAGCCGCCGTAGTCGGTGTCGAGGATGGCATAGCCATGTGCAGCGAGCCCGTTTAGCAACGTCGACTTTCCCGTGCCTGACATGCCCGTTACCAAGAGCCTCACCATCGCTCGAGACTAGGCGGTCTCGCTAGGCGCGCTCGAGCAGGGTGATGACTTCGAAGTGCGTCGACTGCGGAAACATGTCGAGCACGCGCGCCCGCCGCAGCCGGTAGCCCGGCATGACGGTGAGGTCGCGCGCGAGCGACTCGGCGTTGCAGCTGCTGTAGATCACGTGCTGCGGGCCGCGCCTCTGCAGCCACTCGGCGAGATCGCCGCCCAGGCCGCGCCGCGGAGGGTTGACGATCACAAGCTCGGGCACTTCTGTCGCCGCGAGAGCGAACGCCGTGGCGTCGGCCGGAATGAACCGGATGCGCTGCCGGTCACTCTCGGCCGGGTACCGCGCGTCGCGGGCCAGCTCGGCGCTCGCCACGGCGTCAGGCGCGGCTTCAACCCCGAGCACCGACCGCGTTGCCCTTCGGGGTACCCCTGCTCGGTCTGTCGCGTCGCCCGCTGGCGACGCGCAGTGCAGCGCGAACCCGCCGACCCCGCAGTACAGATCCCACACCGAGCGGGGGTCGAGCTCGTCGACCCACTCGCGCGCTTGCGTATAGAGCGCCGCGGCGATCGCGGTGTTGGTCTGCACGAAGCTCTGCGGCCGCACCCGCAGCTCGAGGTCGTTGACCGTGAACGGCAGCACCGCCTGCTCGGTGAGCACGTGCTCGACCTCGCCTTCGAGCACGGCCTTGTGCTCGGGGTGCAGGTTCGCGGTCACGACGAGTAGCTGCGGAAGGGCATCCTGCAGCCACGGCAACACGTCACGCACCCGCGCGACCGATTCTTCAGACCGCACCACGAACCGCACCATGAGCGCACCACTCGGGGCTTCCGTGACAATGAGGTGTTTGAGCACACCCGAGCGAGCCGGAACATCGTAGGGCTCGAGCCCCGCCCGCGTGATCGCGGCGATAAGACTCGGGAACGCGGCGAGGATGCCCGGCGCGATGATGCCGCAGGTGCGCAGATCGACTCCCCGCCCGGCCCCGTCGAGAATGCCGAGGGTTGGCGCGGCGACCGTGCCGCCGACGACCATTTTGGCCTTGGCGCGAAAGCCGCTCTCGTCGCTGGCCACGGGTGGCAACCAGTGCGCATCCGCCCCAAACGGTGTCAGCAGCCCCTGAGCGAGCGCCACTTTCTCGGCCACCTGCTCGAGGTAGGGCTGGCCCATGAGCGTGCACGAGCGGCAGAGCCCGGCGTCGAAGTAGTCGCACTGCATGGTGGGCCCAGGCTAATGCTCCAGCAACATAGGCTGGAGCCATGAGCACGGGGGCAACAGACCGAGTGGTGCATGTGCGAGCACCCGGCAAGATCAACGTGTTCATGAAGGTCGGCTCGCTGCTCGACGATGGCTACCACGAGGTCGCCACGGCCTATCAGGCCATCTCCCTCTACGAAGAGGTCTACGCGCGGCCAGCCGATGACTTCTCGGTGCGCTTCAGTGGCCCCATCGACACGAGCGGACTCGCGACCGACGGCTCGAACCTCGCGATCAAGGCGGCCCGATTGCTCGCACGTGCGGCCGACTACCGCGGGGGAGTCGCGCTCGAGATCGAAAAGCATGTGCCCATCGCGGGCGGCATGGGCGGTGGGTCGGCGGATGCCGCGGCCACCCTCGTCGCGTGTGACCACCTGTGGGGCACCAACGTGGGCCGTGACGAGCTGCACGAGTTGGCTGCCCAGCTGGGGGCGGATGTGCCTTTCGCGCTCATGGGCGGCACGGCCGTCGGTACGGGTCGCGGCGACCGCCTCTCGCCCGCTCTCGCGCAAGGCACGTTTCACTGGGTGCTCGCGCTCGCCGATGACGGTCTCAGCACTCCGCAGGTCTACGCCGAACTCGACCGGCACCGTGAGCGGCACGTGCACGACATCGCTCCGGCGCCCGAGCAGCCCATGGTCGACGTCGAGGTGCTGCAAGCCCTG
Source organism: Actinomycetota bacterium (assembly GCA_013297625.1). Lineage (GTDB taxonomy): Bacteria > Actinomycetota > Actinomycetes > Actinomycetales > Microbacteriaceae > Microcella. Next base: position 38,399 of record JAAFHT010000003.1, read on the forward strand.
CGGGCCGGCGATGCGCACCAGTTGGCCGAGTATCTCTACAACGACTTGCAGGCGCCCGCGCTGCACTTGCAGCCGAGCCTTGCGGCGACGCTCGAACTCGGAGAACTGCAGGGTGCTCTCGCCGGGCTCGTGTCAGGCTCAGGACCGACGGTGGCGTTTCTGGCCGCCGATCACGATTCGGCGATCGACCTGCAGGTCGCGCTTAGTGCGTCTCGCTTGACGGCTCTTCGTGCGACGGGGCCGGTTCACGGCGCACGGGTGATCTCAGGCTGAGCCCAATCAGGCTCAACAGCACCATGGCGATCGCGCCGCCGACGAGCGCGATGTCAGCGACGTTGCCCACGAAGAATCCGAAGTAGTCGATGAAGTCGACGATCTCGCCCCGTGCGAAGCCCGGCTCGCGAAACAGTCGGTCGCCGAGGTGGCTGATCGCGCCCCCGAGCATCGCGCCTGCCGCGAGCGCCCATGGCACACTCGAGATGCGCGAGACGAAGATGGCGATGCCCACGACCGCGAGCGCCGCAACAATCGTGAGAATCCAAGTGAACTCGCCGCCGATGCCGAAGGCGGCGCCCGGGTTGTAGACGAGTCGCCACTGAATCGCTTCGCCGATCACGGGCACGGGCACACCCACCTCGAGCGTGGCTTCTGCCCAGAACTTCGTGCCCTGGTCGAACAGAATGATGGCGGCCGCCCACAGCAACGTGAACGGCAGAACCTTCCGGATGGGTCGGGTCTCGATCGCGTGATGGTGGGCTGTGTGCTCGTGCATGCTTCCATTCTGCCCGGTCGAGGCACCCCTGCCGCGCGCCGTAGTCTCGACGAGTGGCACATCTCTTGGGGGCAGAAGCCCTTCGCGTCGAATACCCCACCCGCGTCGTGCTCGACGGGGTGACCGTGGGCATCAGCGACGGTGACCGCATCGGCGTCGTGGGCCGCAATGGCGACGGCAAGTCGACGCTATTGCGCATCCTCGCCGGCAAACAAGAACCCGATGGCGGCCGCGTCACGCGGCGCGGCGGAGTGACCCTCGGCATGCTCGATCAGGCCGACGAGCTTGCGACGGGCAAGACGGTGCTCGAGACGATCGTGGGCGATCGACCCGAATACGAGTGGGCGGGCGATCGAAACGTTCGGGATGTTCTCGCCGGGTTGATCTTCGACATCCCTGGGCACACGCTCGTCGATGACTTGAGCGGAGGCCAGCGTCGCCGCGTCGCCCTCGCCGCACTGCTCAGCCGCGAGTGGGACATCGTGGTGCTCGACGAGCCCACCAACCACCTCGACATCGGGGGAGTGCACTGGCTCGCCGGGCACCTCAAGCGGCGCTGGTCGCTCGGCGCGGGCGCCTTGCTCGTCGTGACCCACGATCGGTGGTTTCTCGACGAGGTCAGTCAAGACACCTGGGAGGTGCACGACCGCATCGTCGAGCCCTTCGAGGGCGGCTATGCGGCCTATGTGCTGCAGCGCATCGAGCGCGACCGCCAGGCCTCGACGATGGAAGCCAAGCGGCAGAACCTCATGAAGAAAGAGCTCGCGTGGTTGCGGCGCGGCGCGCCCGCCCGAACCGCAAAGCCAAAGTTCCGCATCGACGCTGCGAACGCGCTCATCGACGATGTACCGCCGCTGCGCAACAGCGTCGAGCTCTCGCAGATGGCCACAGCTCGCCTGGGCAAAGACGTCATCGACCTGCTCGACGTTTCTGTCTCGTACGGCGATCGCGAGATTCTGCACGACGTCGAATGGCGCATCGCGCCCGGCGAGCGCACGGGCATTCTGGGCGTCAATGGCGCCGGCAAGTCAACGTTGCTAAAGCTCATCGACGGTTCGCTCGCGCCGACGTCGGGCCGGGTTAAGCGGGGCAAGACCGTCGTTGTCGCGACGCTTGACCAACAGCTCGGCGACCTCTCGGCCGTCGCGAACGAGCGCGTCTCTGCGGTCATCGCCACTAAGCGCACGAGCTACACCGCAGGCGACAAAGAGCTCACGCCCGGCCAGCTGCTCGAGCGCCTGGGCTTCACGTCGGCGCAACTCTCGACGCCCATCAAAGACCTGTCGGGTGGCCAGAAGCGCCGACTGCAGCTGCTACTGATTCTGCTCGACGAGCCCAACGTGCTCATCATGGACGAGCCGACCAACGACATGGATACCGACATGCTCGCGGCCATCGAAGACCTGCTCGACTCGTGGCCCGGCACGCTCGTCGTCGTCTCGCACGACCGCTACCTGCTCGAGCGGGTGACCGACCAGCAGTACGCGGTGCTGGGCGGGCGGCTCCGGCACTTGCCGGGCGGCGTGGACGAGTATCTGCGCATCGCCGCACATGCCGCGGCGCCGACAGGCTCGCAGGATGCGGGACGCGCGACGGTGGCCTCGGTCACGGCTACGGCACCAACATCCGTCGCCGCTGCGCCGACGCTCTCGGGGGCCGAACGTCGCACGCTCGAGAAAGAGCTCTCAGCGCTCGAGCGTCGCATCGCCAAGGTGCAGGGTCAGGTGGATGCTCTGCACGTCTCGCTCGCCGAACACGACGTTTCCGACTACCCGGGTATTGCGGCTCTGCACGAGCAGGTGCGAGGTTTCGAGGCCGAACTCGAGAGTGCGGAGGAGCGCTGGCTCGAGCTGGGCGAACTATTGGGCTGAGCCGCGCTACTTGGTCATCCCGATGAGCAGGTCGAGTCGGTAGCCGCTCTTCTTGGTGTGCACGACGGCGACGGGAATGCGCGGCTGCTGGCCGCGGCCGTCGAGCCGGCGCACTGCTTCGTCGTAAATGCTTTCGAGCCCGCGAGGAATCACGCCGACGACTCCGCTGACGCGGCGACCGGAGAAGATGCGCACCTCGATCGGGGCGTCGACGCGCTCGTCGTCGATACCGCGCGCGGGCGTAGCGGTGGCGATGAGCTCGGGGTTTTCTTCGGTCAGCGCGGCCAGCTCGTCTTGGTAGGGGTCGCTATTCGCGAGGCGAATCGTGACCTTCTTGTTCTTGGGCACGAGCACGCCGACATAGTCAGCGAACGAGCCCGAACCGCGGTCATCTTTGGGCAGGCTCTCGTCGCCCAGGCCCGACTTCGTGAACAGTCCCATGCGGCGATGGTAGTCGGCAGTGCCGAGGTTGGCGCGGCATCTACGATGAGAGGGTGACTGAGCCTCTCGACGCGATCGCCATTGCGGCCGAGGCTTTTGCGTGGCTCACCCTGCCCGTTGGCATCATCCTTCTGATCTCGGGGTTCGCCCGTCGCTCGTGGGCCCAGCGCTACCGCCCGGCGAGGGCGGTCATCGCGACCGTGCACGAGCACGACGTGAAGCTGCGCTGGTTCGGCGACGGGGGAGCCGTGCACGAGAGTGCATCGCCGCTCACGGGCGCCACTCCGGCGGTGGGCGATGCGCGCACGGTGTGGGTGCATCCCTCTCGCCCTGAATCGCCGCGCCTGGATGACCCGGCGCACGACGGCCGCGCGCTGCTCATGCTCGGCGCCATTCTGGCTGGCGTCGGCGTGATCGCCGTGGTCGTCTCGAACTTGCTGCCGTTCTTCTAACGGCCGCCTCGCGAGCGGCGCTACAGCTCGCCGGCCTCGTCATCGAAATCGGTGCTGAGCGTTCGCAGCAGCCCGGCGAGCTTCTCTTGGTCGGCGCGGCTCAGCCGCTGCAACAGTGCCTCTTCGTTCACCATGAGGGCGTCCATCGCACGATCGACCCGCACGCGGCCTTCGACGGTCATGCGCACGCGGATGCTCCGCCCATCATTCGGGTCGGTGCGCCGTTCGACGAGCTCACGAGTCGTGAGCCGGTCGATGCGGTTGGTCATGGTGCCGCTCGACACGAGTGTTTGTTGCAGCAGCGCCTTGGGGCTCAACTCGTAGGGCTTGCCCGCGCGGCGCAGCGCCGAGAGCACGTCGAACTCCCACGACTCAAGATCAGAGGCCGCAAACGCTTGCTTGCGCGCCAGGTCAAGGTGCCGTGCCAAGCGGCTGACGCGTGACAGCACCTGCAGCGGCTCAACATCAAGCTCGGGCCGTTCACGGCGCCACGCCGCGACGATGCGGTCGACTTCGTCGCGGGCGGTCATGTGTCCATTATCTCGGGCGAGCGGCTGAGAGCCGTTCGAGTAGTGGCTGTGCTCGCACCTGCGGGCGGGCATCCCGCGCCCATCCGTCACAGAAGGCCGCCCGCGCTCTGGCAGACTAGACGCGCGCGTTTCGCGCGATCCGCCTTGGTGTAACGGCAGCACGACAGCCTTTGGAGCTGTTAGGTCCAGGTTCGAATCCTGGGGGCGGAGCAACGCAGTGCGTTGCTCCGCGCGACCACTTGCCCGCACGTTTGGTGCCGTTCGTCGCATCTGGTGCTCGACGTTTCGCACCAAACGCGAAAAACCTCACCACGCGAGGGCGTCGGGCCGCGCATACGCGCACGGCGCGAATCGTGCGGCCGCGAACGACCTGCGCCAGAATGGGCGCAGCGGTTCGACGGCGCCCGCACCACGGGATCCTGCGCGCCGTTGACCCACCCCCGGCCGAGCAGCTGCCCCACCCGTGGCAGTGCCGGCTGGCCCGTGCCAAGGAGCCGCCGTGAGCATCCCCATCGCCCTCGCTACCCCGCTCGCCGAGCGCGCGTTCATCTCGGCCCTCGACCTGTTCAAGGTGGGCATCGGCCCATCGAGCTCGCACACGGTCGGCCCGCTGCGCGCTGCGCGTGCCTTCGTGGATGGGCTGGGCGACCGGCTCGACCAGGTCGCGAGCGTCGAGTGCGTGCTGTTCGGCTCGCTCGGTTCGACGGGAGTCGGCCACGGCACCCCCGGCGCAGTTCTCGCGGGATTGAGCGGATGCGCGGTCGAGACCGTTACGCGCGATGACGTCGAGCGCGTGGTCGCCGATGCTGCGAACGGGATTCTGCGCCTCGGTGGCACGCACCTCATCACGATCGTGCCGACGGTCGACGCGGTGTCCGGCGCGGTGCGGGCAACGGGAGCCACTTCCTCGGCTGAGGCCGAGAGCAGCACGGCCAGCGCGGCCAGCGGCACGGCCGGCGCGCCGGCCGCGGCCGCGTGGCTGCGCTTCGCTCCGCGCGAGCTTAAGCCGCGGCATCCGAACGCCCTGACTCTCACGGCGCGCGATGCCGCTGGCACCGTGCTCGCCGACGAGACCTACTACTCGGTCGGCGGTGGTTTCGTCGAGCGTGATGGTGATGACGGTGACGCGAGCGAGTCGACGACCGTGCCGTACCGCTTTGACACGGCTGACGAGCTGTTGCGGTTGTGCCGCGAACACGGGCTCAGCATCGCGCAGCTCGCGCGCGCGAACGAGGCCGCTGTGCGCGGTGAGGCGGCAACCAGTGTGGCCCTGCGCACAATCGCGCGCGCGATGGACGACTGCATTGACGCGGGCCTCTCGAGCACGGGCATCTTGCCCGGGGGGCTGAAGGTTCCGCGTCGGGCGGCGGGCATGGCCGACAACTTGCGTGCTCTCGACGCGCAGCCGACGCGTGACACGAGCCTCGAGTGGCTGCAGGCCTACGCCATCGCCGTGAACGAAGAGAACGCCGCGGGTGGTCGCGTTGTGACCGCCCCGACGAATGGCGCCGCGGGCATCATCCCCGCCGTCATGCGGCACGCGATCGACGTCATTGGTGTGGCCGACGCCGATGTCGCGCGCGAAGAGTTCTTGCTTGTCGCCGCCGTCATGGGCGCGCTCATCAAGTCGAACGCAAGCATCTCGGGTGCCGAGGCGGGGTGCCAGGGCGAGGTCGGCTCAGCCGCGTCCATGGCCGCCGCGGGCTTTGCGCACCTGCTCGGCGCCACGAACGAGCAGATCGAAAACGCCGCCGAAATCGCCATGGAACACTCGCTCGGCCTCACGTGCGACCCGGTCGCCGGTCTCGTGCAAATGCCGTGCATCGAGCGCAACGCCATCGGAGCGGGCAAGGCCGTGGCCGCCGCCCGCATGGCCATGCACGGCGACGGCACGCACCTCATCAGCTTCGACACCGTCGTGCAGACCATGCGGCAGACGGGCGACGACATGTCGCGCAAGTACAAAGAGACGAGCGAGGGCGGCCTAGCCGTCAACTTCGTCGAGTGCTAGGGCACTCGCATCATGCACGTCGAGTGCTGAGCCGAGCGAGGGTGCCGCGCGATCAGGCACGCGCGAGCATCCACCGCTGACACAATGGACGCATGACCGACTCGCGCCTCGCCATCATCGTGCTCGCCGCTGGGCAGGGCACGCGCATGAAGTCGCAGACGCCCAAGGTGCTGCACCCGCTCGCCGGCGTTCCGCTCATCGGGCATGTACTCGCGACTGCTCGCGCCCTCGGCCCGGCGCATGTTGTCGCCGTCGTGCGTCACGAGCGCGACCGCGTCGCCGAGGCGATTTCTGCGCTGGATGCTCACGCGATCATCGCCGACCAAGATGAGATTCCCGGCACGGGTCGGGCCGTTGAGGCGGCGCTCGCCGCTTTGCCCGCCGACTTCGACGGCGACGTGCTCGTGGTGTCGGGCGACGTTCCGTTGCTCGATGCGGTAACGCTCGCCGACCTCGTCGATCGGCACCGTCGCCACGAGGCCGCGGCTACGGTGCTGAGCGCCGTGCTCGACGACGCCACCGGCTACGGCCGCATCGTGCGCAACGACTCCGGTGCGCTCGACCGCATCGTCGAGCAGAAAGACGCGAGCGAGCTCGAGCGTGCGCTCACCGAGATCAACTCGGGCACCTACGTGTTTCGCAGTGCGCCCCTGCGCGACAAGCTCGCGCTTGTGTCGACCGACAACGCGGCGCAAGAGAAGTACCTCACCGACGTCATCGGCCTGTTGCGCGGCGATGGTCACTCCGTCGAGGCGTTGCCCGCCGGCCAGAGCTGGCTCGTTGCGGGGGTCAATGACCGCGTGCAGTTGAGCGACGCGGCCTTGCGGCTCAACGCGATGATCGTGCGCGGCTGGCAGCTTGCGGGCGTCACGATTAGCGACCCCGCGAGCGTGTGGATCGACCGCACCGTCTCGCTCGACGAAGACGCCGAAGTGCTGCCGGGCACCCAACTCAAGGGCGCGACGTCGATTGCGCGCGGCGCCGTGGTGGGGCCCGAAACGACACTCGTCGACTGTGAGGTAGGGGAGGGTGCTCGCGTGAGCCGCACCGACGGCACGCTCGCGGTGATCGGTGCGGGAGCATCCGTCGGCCCCTTCGCCTACTTGCGCCCCGGCACCGTCATTGGCGAAAAGGGCAAGGTCGGCACGTTCGTCGAGACGAAGAACACCACGCTCGGCGCTGGCGCCAAAGTGCCGCACCTCTCGTACATCGGCGACACCACGGTCGGCGAGGGCACCAACATCGGGGCCGGCACGATCACCGCCAACTACGACGGCGTCAACAAACACCGCACCGACGTGGGCGCACACGCCCGCACGGGCTCACACAACGTATTCGTAGCCCCCGTTAGGATTGGCGACGGAGCGTACACGGGAGCAGGAACGGTCGTCCGCAAAGATGTCCCGGCCGGCGCCCTGGCAGTGAATGTGGCCCCTCAGCGCAACGTCGAACGCTGGGTGGCCGCCAACCGCCCGGGAACAGCTGCGGCTGAGGCAGCTGCGGCGGCATCCGCCGACACTGAATCTGACCCCGAGACCGCGTAGCCGACCAGCACATCAGCGTCGCCTCGGCGGCAGAAGGCGGGACCTCATGGCCAGCATCAAGATCACCGGCCAGAAGCGCCTCGTCATCGTGACCGGCCGCTCGCACCCCACGCTCGCGCACGAGGTCGCGGAGTACCTGCAGACCGACGTCGTGCACACCGACGCTCGCACCTTTGCCAACGGCGAGATCTACGCGCGCTACGACGAGAGCGTGCGCGGTTGCGACGCCTTCGTCATTCAGTCGCACGCGGCGCCCATCAACGAGGCGCTCATGGAGCAACTGATCATGGTGGATGCCCTCAAGCGTGCGTCTGCCAAGCGCATCACCGTGGTCGCACCCTTTTACCCCTACGCCCGCCAAGACAAGAAGGGCCGCGGCCGCGAACCCATTTCGGCCCGACTCGTTGCCGACCTCTACAAGGCCGCGGGCGCCGACCGCATCATGAGCGTCGACCTGCACGCCGCGCAGATTCAGGGCTTCTTCGACGGCCCCGTCGACCACCTGTTTGCCATGCCCGTGCTGCTCGATCACTTTCAGAAGCAGCTCGACCCCTCAACGCTCACGGTCGTCTCGCCCGACATGGGCCGCGTGCGGGTCGCCGACATCTGGAGCGACAAGCTCGGCGCGCCGCTCGCGATCATTCACAAGCGCCGTGACCCGCGCGTGCCCAACCAGGTCTCGGTGCACGACATCGTCGGTGAAGTCGAGGGCCGCGTGTGCCTCATTGTCGACGACATGATCGACACGGGTCGCACGATCGTCAAGGCGGCCGAAGCGCTCAAGAAGAACGGCGCGACGGCTGTGGTGGTCGCCGCAACGCACGCCGTGTTCAGCGACCCCGCCTTCGAGATCTTGCAGGATGCCGCGGTCGACCAGGTCGTCGTCACAGACACCCTGCCCGTTCCGGCCGAAAAGCGCTGGGACCGCCTCACGGTGCTCTCGATCGCCCCGCTCATCGCGCGCGCGATTCACGAGGTGTTCGACGATGGGTCGGTCACCTCAATGTTTGATGGCGCCGCCTAACCTCCACGCTCCGTTCGACGGCGCGTTCTAGAACACCGAGGGCTCGTTCGCGGGCCCGATGTAGCAGCTGCTCGCGTCGTTCACTTCGACCCACCCTGCGCTTGCGGCACCGAACTCATCGGCGAGTGGCGTGCGCTCAAAGCTGCACTCCGAGAACGTCACTCCGGCGCCAGCCGTGAAGCCCCAGGTGTGCTGGGCCCAGCGGTTGTTGAACGTGTCGAGCGTCAGGGTGTCGTCGGGAATGCCCGCAAAGAAGGCGCCGCGCCCGGGCCCGATCGAGAACTTCTCTTGCACACACGCCAGCTCGCCGGTCGAGGCATCCGACTGGATCATGCCGCGCGCCGACATGTAGACGTTGTCGGCAGAGGGGCGGTAACCGACACGAGCATCTGCGGGCCACTCGACCGTTGAGTCTGCGGGAGGAATCGCCGTCACTTGCATGCGCGTAAAGCTCCACGCCTCGGCCGCAAAGATGGCGTTGGTCAGGGTGGCTCCGCAGTCGTTGATGACATTGGTGTTGATCGTCTGGCTGCCGGGGTATTCGTGCGAGAGCGATCGATGCACCATTCCCTCAACCGACAGCTGGGCACCGTTCTCAGCGGTAGCGAGCACCCGCACAAACAGAGTGGCGTCGGGCTCGGGAGGGTTCGGAGTCAATGAGGGTGCTGGCTCGGGTTGCGTCGCGAGTTCAGTCGGGCTCGGTGAGGGGGCCGCGGAGTCGCCGGGAGTGCATCCCGACAGAACCGCAATGGTGACGAGGCCAAGGCTGAGTGCGGCCAGCGTGATGCGAGTGCTCATGGTCTGCGATCGTCGGGCATTCACGTGAACTGCTCGCGACGGCCGCGCAAACAACGGGCACACGCACGCTCGACAGTCGCCGATGGTTGGCGATACCCCAGCGGGTGACGACGACCGCGAGGCGCGAGCGTCGATACCTACTGTTCACCTTGCCGAGTGTCGTTGTACGTGTTGTCGACTGTGCGCGTTCGGCATCAGATCTTTGACTCAGGACCACGCAGCACCCGATCGTCGACGCTGCTGTTGGTCGCACCCGAGCAAGAAAGTTCGCCCCATGTCGCTTGGACCCCGTGTGGTCTTCGTGCGGTTTCTCGACGACGAGAGCCCCAAACTGAAGCCCTGGATCGCCCACGCGTCGAGCGTTCTCAGCGCCGACTCGCGATCGATGCCCGCTGCTACCCCGGGCACCTCGGGCGAGGGCAGTGCGGTGTGGCACTTGGTGTCGGCCAATAATCGCGAGCTTGCGCGAGGGGTGGGCGTTCACGCGACGTTCGAGCAGGCGCGCACGCACGCCGAGCGCGTTGTGGCCGCGGGATCGAACCTGGTCATTGAGCCTGTCAGCGAGCCTGCGCGTGGCGTCTACGGCTGGTACGCATCGGTTGATGGCGAGCCGGTCATGACGTGCGCGCGCTGGTACGTCACCGACCGTGACCGTCGCCACTCCGCTGAACTGGCAGCGCGATCGATCGCGGTTGCCGTCTTGCTCGCCGGCTCTCGATTGACCGACCCCACTCTCATGGGAGGTCGCCGTGGAGCCGCGGACTGACCGCATCGTCATTGACGGCGTGAGCGACGGGCCGCGAACGCTTTCTTCGGTCGTCGATCGACCGGATGCTGTGTTCCGGTGGATCGCGCGCAGCGGCGGCACGATCGTCGTCACCGTCATGACCCTTGTCGGGCTCTTCTTGCTTATCCGCGGGTTTGAGGCGATTCAGTTTGCGGGGCCCGCCTTCGTCATCGAACAGGCGTGGGACCCGAACTCGGGCAAGTTCGGCATCGCGGCCGTCTTCTTGGGCACTGTCTTCATCGCACTCACGGCCATCTTCTTTGCGCTGCCGCTCTCGTTCGGCACCGCACTCTACATCAGTGAGTACGCACCGCAGCGGCTCAAGCCGTTCCTGATCACGACGGTTGACCTCATGGCGGCAATTCCCAGCATCGTGTACGGGCTGTGGGGCTTCTTCTTCCTGTCGCCGCTCATCCTTCCGCTCTCGCAATGGCTGGCCACCTACATCGGCCCGTGGTTTCCGCCGTTCGCGGTCGCGGGCTTTGACCCCAACGACCCCCTGGCGACCCCGACGATCTTCTCGGCGTCGACCTTCATTGCCGGCATCGTCGTGGCCCTCATGGTCGCTCCGATCACGAGCTCGATCATGCGCGAGGTCTTCCAGCAGGCCCCACTCGGAGAGCGGGAGGGCGCGCTTGCTCTCGGGGCCACCAAGTGGGGCATGATCACGAGCGTCGTGATCCCCTACGGCCGAGGCGGAATCATCGGCGGAACGATGCTCGGCCTGGGCCGCTCGCTCGGCGAGACCATCGCGGTCTTCCTCATCATTTCGCCGGTGTTTGTCATCCAGCCACAGATTCTCGAAAAGGGCGGCAACTCCATTTCGGCGCTCATCGCACTGCGCTACAACGAAGCCTCTGCCTTCGAGATTTCCGCGCTCATGGCGGCCGGTCTCGCCTTGTTCATCGTCACGCTCATCATCAACTTCGGTGCCTCGACCATCGTGGCGCGCAGTCGATCCGGAAGCGTGGGCGACTAATGGCCGCGACGAGGGAGCACTGCTCGTGACCGACGTAATCGAACGCCCGAATGCTCACGGTAGTGATGACGAGCGCGACGCCGTTGACGGAGAACCAGCAGCTCGTTCTCCTCGCACCTGGACGCGCACAGACACGCCAACGCCCGCCTCGGCACCCGAGCTGCGCCGTTCGACAGCAACTATTCGCTCGATCGACGTCATTCGACTGATCGGATCAGCACTCGCAGCGGTCGCATTGACCTCGTGGTTGTTCTTCTATGCGCTGCCGCTCGAAGGCGAACTGGGCTTTGTTCTCGTCTCGTACGGCTTTTTCTTGCTGTTCTTCGGCATCTTGACGGCGTTCGATGAGAACCGCCCGACGGTGCGCGATCGCCTGGCGAGCGTCGTGATGCATTCGCTGGCCTTCTTGCTCCTGCTGGCGCTCTTCTCGGTCGTGGTCTACACGACCCTGCGAGGGCTCGAACCTCTCGGGATTCCGACGTTCTTTCCGAACTTCTACCTAGAAGACATGAGTAACGCGGGCCCCCTTGATGGCCTTGATCGCGGCGGCGTGGCGCATGCCATCGTGGGCACGCTGATCATGATCACAATCGCGCTCATTCTCACGGTTCCGCTGGGCATTCTCACGGCCGTGTTTCTCACCGAGTACCCGGGTCGGTTCTCGCGATTCGTTCGAACGGTGGTCGAAGCCATGACCGCCTTGCCGTCAATCGTCGCTGGCCTCTTTGTGTACGCGATCATCGTGCAGTTCGGCCTTACTCGCTCGGGCTTTGCCGCCGCGTGTGCGATCACCGTGATGATGCTGCCGATCGTCGTGCGGTCGGCCGATGTCGTCTTGCGCCTCGTGCCGTCGAGCCTGAAGGAGGCGGCGCGCGCTCTGGGAGCATCCACGTGGCGCACCGTCTGGACGGTCACGATTCCGACGGCTCGCTCGGGGCTCACCACTGCCGTGATCTTGGGAACAGCTCGGGGAATTGGCGAGACCTCGCCCGTTCTTCTCACCGCCGGCGCCACAACGTTCTTCAACTTCAACCCCTTCAGCGGCCCCATGACGTCGTTGCCGCTAACCACCTTCACGTTCATCAAGTCGCCTGAGCTCAACTTCATCGCTCGTGGATTCGGCACCGCCGTTGTGCTCATGGCTCTCGTTGTGATCTTGTTCGTGATCGCCCGTGCCATCGGCGGACGCGGCCCGGGCCAGCTCAGCGCGCGACAACAGCGTGCCCGCACGCAGGCGTCGCGCATCGACGACTACCGATTCCGTGCTCGCGAGCTGGGAATCACTCCGCCTCAGGCGGTGAGCCCGTTCGAACGACTCAAGCGGCTCATACCAATGCCCGCACGACGAAGGGTCACCCCTCATGACTAACCCTGGGATGCGTGGCGTTCGCGCCGCGATCGCCCTCGCCCTCGTAGCCAGTGTGGGCCTCGGGCCCGCCGTCGCTCAGGCTTCGCCCGCGCGCGCGGTGGGAATCGTCTACCAGCCCATTGAGGGTGCCGGGTCAACGTGGTCGGCAAATGCACTGCAGCAGTGGGTGCGCAACGTCTTCGACAACTACCGCTGGAAGATCTCGTACAACGACCAGGGCTCGTCGGCGGGCCGACAGTTGTTTGCTCAAGGGACGACCGACTTCGGCGTCTCAGAGATTCCCTACGCTCTCGCGAACAGCGACAGCCCTGACCCGCGGCCCGCTCGTCAGTTCGCGTACATCCCCATCGTCGCCGGTGGAACCGCGTTCATGTACAACCTCGTCATCGGAGGGCAGCGGGTTACCAACCTTCGCCTCTCGGGCGAGACCGTCGCGAAGATCTTCACCGGAGTCATCACCAAGTGGAACGATCCGGCGATCGCCGCCGACAACCCCAAACTTGCGCTTCCGGCGACGACGATCGTTCCTGTCGTTCGTTCTGATGGGTCGGGTACGACGGCCCAATTGACGGCATGGATGCGCGCTCAGCATCCGGCGATCTGGAACGCCTATTGCGCCAAAGCGGGTCGGTCGAACTGTGGAATCACCTCGAACTACCCCGTCATTCCCGGCTCGGCTTTCTTGGCCCAGCAGGGGTCGAATCAGGTTGCCAGCACGGTAGCGAAGAACAGTTCGGTCGGGGCCATTACCTACGTTGAGGCCTCGTACGCGATCAACGCCCGCTTCCCCGTGGCGAAGCTGCTCAACGCGGCCGGCTTCTACACCGAGCCGACGGCCTCGAATGTTGCGGTGTCGCTGCTGTCGGCCGTGATCAACAACGACCCGAACTCGCAGGAGTACCTCACCGCCAACCTGAGCCCGGTCTACAACAGCAAAGACCCTCGGGTGTATCCGTTGTCGTCGTACTCGTACATCATCGTGCCGACGGCGATCGAAGGAAACTTCACGCTCGATAAGGGGCTCACGCTCGCCGATTTTGTGTCGTACTTCTTGTGCGAAGGGCAGCAGCAGGCCGAAGTTCTTGGCTACTCGCCCTTGCCGATCAACCTGGTTCAAGGAGGCCTTGAACAGGCTCAGTTGATCCCCGGCGGGGATCCGCAGAACAAGAACGTCTCGACGTGCAATAACCCGACGTTCTCACCAGACGGCACGAACAAGCTCGCCAATGAGGCACCGCAGCCTCAGGCCTGTGACAAGAAAGGCCCCGACCAGTGCTTGACCGGTACGGGTGGCGCCTCGGGAACTCCCACCGTCGGTAGTGGCACCACAAACCTGGGAACAGGCGGCACCGGTGGAGGCGAGTCGGGCGAAGACGGTGACAACAGCGACGGTCTTGGGTCGGTCGGTGATGGCGAGACCGTGGGACTCGGCGGCGGCAGCAAGATCGTGACCGGAACGCCGCTCACGCTCGATTCGCGGGGGATCGAACCCCACGTGCTGGTGCTCATGATTCTGGCCACTCTCGTGGCTTTGTCGGCAGTTTTGTTGCCGCCGATCATCGCTCGTCGCCGGGCTGCGCTCGCTCTCGCCGCACCGGTCGGTTCCATTCCGCGCGCCGCCACTCAGCCTCGTGGCTCCCCGTACACGCGACGACCATCGATGCCAAAAATTCACCTACCCGCCCGCTTTACAAAATTCGGCCGTGCGACTGCGCCGGGTGAGGACTCTTAGCGTGTCGACCGTGTCAACCACCTCACAGCCCTCTCAGCGTGCGCGCCGACGCGTTGCGTTAGGCCGCGTTGCGTTCGCGACGATTGCGGCCGTGAGCTTTGGGGGCCTTGTGGCGGGAGCCCCCGCGGCACCGGCCGCGGCGGCAGCGCCGACGCCGATCACGATCGCGTGGGATGGCGACACCTCTTCTGCTGCGAGCTTTCAGCCGACGCGCGACCCCGCGAGCCCGCACTACTCCGAGATGCGCAACATCACTGTGACGGTGAGCCAAACGACGAACATTGGCGATCAAGCGATTCGCGTGAATGTGGCCGGGTTCGCTGGCACCCGGTCAGCGATCTCTGAGGGTGTCCAGAACGGCGCCAACTTCGTTCAGGCCATGCAGTGTTGGGGTGACGACCCCAATGCGGCAGACTTCGTCGAGAGCTGCCAATGGGGCGGCCGATTGCCCACCGTGCTCGGCAACGCCGTCTACTTCGACAACGCCTTCCGCGTGTCGACGAAGGACTACACCCCGACCCCGGCGACCGCCTACGACAACCCGTTCGTCACCGTCAGCGGCGCGGTCGTGACGGCTAAAGCAAACCTCGACAGCGCGGGGCGCACGTTTAACCCGATTCTGAGCTACTTCAGCCCCTCGACGACCAACGAGGTACCGCTCGCGCGAATCGGCGCGGATGGCACGGGCTATTTCGACTTCGAGACTCAGTCGTCGAGCCAGTCGCCGCACTTGGGGTGTGGCGATGCGGGGCAATTGCGCTGCTGGCTCGTCATCGTGCCTCGCGGAACGAAGTTCGGCGGCGGCGAGAATGGTTCCGACCCGACCGACTGCAGTGACCTGACCAACCGCTTTGGCGTTTCGTACACCTACGGCCAAGCCGCCACGATTCAAGGCGGAAGCCCGGTCAACCCGAAGTGTGACTACTTCGAGAACCGCATTGTCGTGCCGCTTGACTTCACGCCCACAGCGGTGTCGTGCCCGTCAGGGGCCCCCGAGTTTCGTGTGTCTGGTTCGCAATTCATGATCTCGGCCATGAGTTCGTGGCAGCCCTCGCTCTGCCAAGAGGTCGGTAGCACCTTCAGCTTTGCGACCAACCCTGATGGAGTGGCACGGGCCCAATTGCTCGAAGAGCGCTCGGGCTCGCCTGAGCTCATCTACAGCGGGTATCCGGTGACGAGCGCAGAACTGCCGACCGTCGACGAGCGAACGCTCTTCACCAAAACGGCGTTTGAGTACGTTCCCATCGCGGTCTCGAGCATGGTCATTGCGTACAACGCAGAGTTTGCCAACGGCCGTCAAGAGAGTTTGGTCATCACTCCGCGCCTCATGGCCAAGCTCTTGACGCAGTCGTACTCGTTCACCGTGCCGCAGTCGACCGCGACGCCGACGCAGGCGATTGCGCACCTGTCGGCGGCCGCGCGCGGCTACAACTACTGGTCGACCGACCCCGACTTTCGCGCGGCAAACCCCAGCAACTGGCAAAACTTCGAACAGCAGACCCCGAGCATCGTCCTCCCGGGGCCGGCTGCCGCTGACGGAATCAAGCAGGTCTGGCGATGGATTCTGGCAGACCAGGATGCCGTGGCCTTCCTTAACGGAACCCCCGACCCCTGGGGAATGACGGTCAATCCCTACTACCTGCCGCGGACCGCGACGAACCTCATCCCCTGGTACTACGACGCGAGCCTGAACTACCTGCCCACGCCGACAACGCGTCAGGTGGGTCAAGTGAACATCGACGGCAGCCCACTGCAGATCAGCACCACCGTTCTCGACACCTTCCCCAAAGATGACGGCAGCTTGCTGCCGTTCGAGCTCTCGCAGACGAACGGTACGAGCCGTTACGACACGATTCAGTTCGCCCCGTACGCCATTGACTACCTCGCGGCGGCGCGTCAGGCGTTCCGTGGCGACCCCAACTCGCGGGTGTTGTGGGATGCCAACCGCATCAATGACGCCGGTAACTTCGGCGCCTGGATCAGCACGGGTGTGCAAGACGCCGGGGCGCGGTTCATGATCGCTGTCACCGACTCCGCCAATGCGGCGCGGTATGGCTTGACGACCGCCCAGCTCACGCCCTCCAACACGACGACTCCGGTTTCGAGCACGGCCGAGACGATGACGGCGGCACTTGCGGCCCTCTCGCCCACGTCGCTCGATGCCGTCTTGCAGGTCGACCCCGCGAAGGTGACGGGAAACGCGTACCCCCTCACGATGGTGACCTACGCCGGAGTCAACCTGACGAAGTCGACCCCAGCATCCCGAACCACCATGACCGGCATGCTGCAGCAAATCACGACGACGGGCCAAGTGCAGGGAACCGCGCTTGGCCAACTGCCGGTCGGATACGTTCCCTTGACGGCCGAGTTGACGACGAAAGCGGCGGCGGCAACCAGCCGCATTCAGTCGTGGACCCCGCCCAAGGCGCCCTCACCCACGCCGAGTTCGAACTCGAACTCCAACTCTTCATCGAACTTCCCGACTCTTGACGACGAAGGCGGCTCGGGCGTCGAGCCCGGCGTTGACCCCGAGCTCACTCCCGGTGTCGATGAATTGTCAGAAGACCGCACGCCCGAATCGACGTCGGGGGTGCTCAACGGCGGTCTCGCGGTTTCGCTCGTGGTCGGCCTACTCGGCTTCGTCTTTGCCCCGGGCATCTTGCGCGGCGGAGGTCTGTTCTTCTAACCCCCACACAGCTTCTTTCGGGCACCGCTCCGACCCGAAAGGAAACCCCCCACTGAACCGGAAAGCACAGTGAGGGGCTAGTCCATAGGGACTCAACTACCGGAGAAAGTTACCAAAAGAAGGTTGGAACCTGATGCACAAGCACACGAAGCTGCGCTTCGGCGTAGTTGCAGCGCTCGCTGTCGCGGCGCTCACTTTCGGTACGGCGGCGCCGGCATTTGCCGACCCCGACCCGTTGGGCCCGCCGAAGCAGCTCAACGGTACTGGCTCCGACACGACGCAAGACGTCATGAGCGGCGTCGCGAGCGTTGTCACTAACATCGGAAACTGGGATGCCGTGCCCGCGGGCAGCAGCATCACCGTTGACGGCACGACGTTCAGCCGGCCGATTGGCTCGACCGCGGGCATCCGCGCACTCAGCTCGTCGATTCGCGGCATCGCCTACGCTGGCACGACGCTTCCGGTCGGCACCCTCGACTTTGCTCGTGCTTCGGCGCTGCGCAGCGAAGCCGGCACCGAGTTGACCTACATCCCGTTCGCGCGTGACGCGGTCACCATTGCCATGAACATCTCGAGCGACTTCCCGAAGGATGTCGCGCTCGGTGCTGCAGGCCAGGCCACCAACCTGTTCACGCTGCGCAACATCTACCTCGGCACCGTCACCTCGTTCATCGACAGCGCCGGCAACACGGTCACCATCCGTCCGTTGCTGCCGCAGGCGAACTCGGGAACCCGCACCTACTGGGTGAGCGTTCTCGGCACCACCGAGGCCGCGCTGACCGCGGGTGGCCGCGCCACCGACCTGGGCAACACGGTGCAAGAGCACGACGGTACCTTCTTGACGCGCGATGGCGACATCGTTCCGTTCTCGGTCGGTCAGTGGTTGGCGCAGAGCAACAACCGCTCGCTGCCCACGGCCGTTGTTGAGCGTCGCGGCCAGGCCGTTCTCGGCAGCATCGACACTGTCAAGCCGATCATCTACGACGGTACGACGATCACGACGAACCCGGACTTCCTTCCGAGCCGTCTGGTCTACAACGTCGTCGAGACCCGTGCGCTCACCACGAGCACCCCGTCGGCCAACGACCTCGCCATTCGTGCGGCGTTCGCCGGTTCGACGTCGGCCGTGTGTGCAGCGCAGACGCAGATCAAGCAGTACGGCTTCGCCACCATCGGCTCGCAGTGCGGCAGCACCACGACGCAGCGCGGCTACGTCAACTAATCCCTGCTCAACGCTCGAAACAACAAGAAAGAGTTACGAGACAACATGAAACTCATGAAAAAGGCCGCTTCTGTGGCCCTCGCCAGTGCGCTGGTCGTGGTTGGCCTGAGCGCTGCTCAGCCGGCCTTGGCCGACCAGATCCCGGGTACCCTCACCCTGGTCAGCGGCAACGGCTCCAGCGGAGCTTCTCTGAATGGTTCGAACACGGACACCTACTTCCTGAACTCCGTCGCGACCAGCGTCGGCGCTCCGGTCGGGTTCCGTGCCGCCAGCACCAGCCAGATTTTCCAGGGCGGCGTGCTGGTTGGAAACATCTCCAACCTGCGCACGACTTCGATGGCAGTGACGGCGGGAACGAACGGTCTTGACGGCAACCCTGCCCTCATGGACCGCTCGGTCATCGCTACGAACAACTTCGTGAGCAACAAGAAGCTGGACAACGCGGCACTCTCGACCCTCGTCTCGGGCCCGTTCGAGTACCGCTACTACTTCCACGCCTCGAGCACCTCGCTTGACCTGGTCAACGACAAGTACCTGTCGATCACGTTGAACTACAACGCGACCGCTGGAACCTGGAGCCTTCCGGTCTCGGCTACGGCGACGGCCACCTCGCTCACCGCGAGCGCCTCGGGCACGAACGTCACCCTCGCGGCGACGGTCACCCCCTCGGGCACCGCGGGCAACGTGGTGTTCCGCGAGGGTGCGACCACTGTCGCGACCGTCGTGAACGCTGCGGGTACCGTCAGCACGACCCTCACGGGCGTGTCGAACGGTCCGCACACCTACACGGCCCAGTTCGTGCCGACCAACGCCACGCTGTTCACGGGCTCAACCTCGGGCACCGCATCGGTCACGGTCGGCAGCCAGCCGGCCCCCGCGACCGTCACGGGTGACATCACCGTGCAGGTTGCCAACGGTGTTGGCGGCGGCGCTCTCGTGCTGACGGCTTCGTCGCTCACGGCGAACCTCGGCTCGGTCGTCAACTCGGGTGGAACGCTTAACGCCTCGGGCACCGTCACCGCTGTGGTCGACGACTCGCGTCAGGCTGGCGCTGCGGCGTTCTCGCTGACCGGCCAGGTGAGCGACTTCACCGCTCCGGGTGGGCTCGTGCTCAGCTCGAGCTACCTCGGCTGGACCCCCACCGTGACCGGTGTGGGAACGGGCGGTGCTGTCGTTACGTCGTCGTCGTCGGCGACTGGCGGCCTCAAGGTTGCGCGCGTGTGGGCGACGGGCACCCCGTCGGCCGCTGACCCGCAGCCGACCACCACCAACGCGTCGGCCCTGCTGCAGCTGCGGGCCCCGCTCAACACCGCGCCCGGCAACTACTCGGCGCTGCTGACGGTGACCCTCACCTAAGCACCTGCACCACCGTGGCGGGCTGGGCGGATTCGTGACCGCTCAGCCCGCTGCGGGCATTCGTGCGACTTGGACTACCCGGCTCGCGCACCCCGTGTTTCTCTTCCGTCAACCTGTTGCACGCTTTCTGATG
Organism: Actinomycetota bacterium; assembly: GCA_013297625.1. Lineage (GTDB taxonomy): Bacteria > Actinomycetota > Actinomycetes > Actinomycetales > Microbacteriaceae > Microcella. Next base: position 58,106 of record JAAFHT010000003.1, read on the forward strand.
ATTGGTTCATGCAATGCGTTTCCCCGCCGCTTATGCCTCTGCCACTGTCGTTCTGAGCCTTGCGCTCGCGCTCGTGGGAATCGGCGCCGCCGCCGCTCCTACTGGCCCCCTGCAGCAAGCCGAGGGAGACGTCACCTGGAGTGTTCAACCCGCCAACACCGTCAACGGCACGCGCACGCAGTTCGAGTACTCGACTGACCCGGGTACGCAAGTCGTTGACTATGTGGTCGTCTCTAATCGCGGCACGACCGCCGCCGAGTTCGCGATCTATGCCACCGATGCGACCAACGATGTTGAGACCGGAGCCTTCGGCCTTCTGCCGAGCAACGAGCCCCCCGTCGACATGGGTTCGTGGATCACCATGGATGTTGAGTCGGTCACTCTCGAGCCCGGCCAGGCGAGCACCATCCCCTTCAATCTTCTGATTCCGTCTGACGCCACCCCGGGCGACCACGTGGCGGGAATCATCGCCTCGATCACAACCACGGCCGATGACGACGGCACGACCGTCAGTCTCGAACAGCGGGTCGGCGCTCGGGTCTACCTTCGCGTCTCAGGCGACGTCGCAGCGTCAGCCGAAGTCTCGGGTGTCACGACGACCTTTACCCCCGAACTCAACCCCTTCGCCTTTGGTCGGCTCACGCTCGACTACTCCGTGCGCAACACCGGCAACGTGCGCATGGATGTCGTGCAAGACGTGCAGATCACCGGCCCGTTTGGCATTCCCCTGGCGACCATCACGCCTCAGCCGCTCGTCGACCTCTTGCCGAGACAGACCGTCGGCGTCTCAGCAGACGTTCCGCAAATCGCGGCCTTGTTCCTGGCCTTCTCCACCATCACGGTCACCCCCGGCCCGTTGGGGTCGGCCGAGGCCCCCGCCGTCGAAGACAGTGAGACGGCGGTCGAGACCGCGACTCCTGAACCGACGGATGCCCCCGCAGAGCTCGACCCCACCGCAGCTCCTCCCATTGACGCCTCGAACCTCGACGATCGTGTCGACTTCATCCCGGTGACGGCGGGAGCAACCACGCTCACTGTTTCGTGGACGCTCCTCCTGCTCGTCGTGATCATCGGAGGCGTCGCGTTCCTCGCCGTTCGCTACGTGGCGAACACGCGCGAGCAGATGTACGCCGCGATCGATGAAGCGGCGGCAGCAGCGCGCGAAGAGGCGTTGGCGTCGGCAAACAAGGCGAACGAAAAGTGACGGTCACCTCGGTAACGACGACGCTGTCGTTGGCCACGGTCGCGCTCGCGCTCGCGCTCGTCACTACGGCGAGTGTCGCGGCCACGGCTGCGACACCCCCTCCCTCGGAGGGCCCGATTACGGTGGTCGTGCCGGCGACATCGTCACCGAGCCCGTCGCCGAGCAGCACGGGAACACGTGGAGGCGGGTCGACGGGCGCGTCGGGCGAGACCCCCGACGACGTCGTCGCCGGAGCGCCGACGTGCGCGGCGTCGAACGCTGATGGTTCGCCCACCCCCGCGGCAACGCCGAAAGACGATGCTCGTGTACTGGCGGTCGACCGCGAACGGCTGATTGCCGGCGAGTGGATCATCACGCGGTCGTCTGACTTCACGCGCGGCGAGAAGGTTCAGATTGTGATGTATCCCGGAGCAGTGGTGATCGGGAGTTTCACGGTCGATGCTCCAACGGGTTTCGCGGCGCGATTCCGCATTCCTAATGAAACCTTGGTGGGGCAGTACTCTCTCGAGGCGACAGGCTGGGCCTCGTGCGCGGTTGCCAACAACGTCGTCACGATCGTCAGTGGCCCCGCGCCCACCCCGGCATCAGTCGTGTGGTGGCCGTACGCCGTGCTCGGCTCACTCAGCTTGGGCTTTGTGTCGCTCGTCTTCGCCTTCCGCGCCCAGATCGCTCTGTGGTTCGCGGCTTCTGCGGCATCGGTCTCGGTTCGATGACCGCAGTTTCTGACGAGGAGCGCACGGTCGCCCCGCCCAGCCCAGCGGCTCGACCTCCGCTGCCTTTTTGGCTGCGCAAGCGCCCGAAGCGGGTTCGGCCCCGCAAACCTGCACCGACCCCTCGAGATGTGCGGTGGTGGGTTGGTGTTGTCTGGCTCGTGTTGTCGGCAATTCTGTTGGGATTCGTCGCCCACGTCTCGCTCGTGGGTTCGCTGCATCACGCACGCTCGCAGTTCACGCTGTACCAAGAATTGCGATCGAGTTTGGCCCTGGCAACGGCCCCGCTCGGCCAACTTGACGTCGACGGTGTCTTGGTGCCTGAAGGCACGCCGATCGGTGTGCTCGTGATCGAGACCGACACCGTGTCTCTCAGCGAGGTCTTCGTGCAGGGAACGACGGCCGAGGTGCTCACTCTCGGACCTGGTCACCGGCGCGACACTGTCATGCCCGGCCAGGTCGGCACGAGCGTGATCATGGGGCGTCAAGCGACCTTCGGTGGGCCGTTCGGCTCGCTGAGCTTGCTCCGGACCGGTGACGAGATCACGGTCATTACCGGGCAAGGAGCGTCAACCTTCGAGGTCATCGGGCTGCGCCGCGAGGGCGAACTCTTGCCGATTCCGCTCGATGAGGGAGAGGGCCGACTCGAGCTCATTACGGCTGACGGAACCCCGTTCGTTCCCTCCGGTGCTCTGCACATCGATGCCGACCTCGTCGGTGAAGCGTTCGAGGCGCCGTCGCCGGTCTTCACCAAAGAAGTTCTCGAGCCCTCGGAGTTTGCCATGGTCACCGACGTGTCGGGCCTGATTCCGACACTGTTCTGGGCCCAGTTGCTCTTCGCCGCCATCGTCGTGATTCGGTGGGTGCGATCGCGCTGGGGCATTTGGCAAACCTGGATCATTGCGACCCCCGTGGTCTTGGCCCTCGGCGCAGCTACCGCGAGCAGCGCCATGACCCTCTTCCCCAACCTGCTCTAGTTCGGAGACGACCATGACCGACAGCCCCCAGACCGTGACTGATGACGCCGTGACTGAATCGACCGAGCCGATCGACGAGCAACCTCAGAGCGACATTCCCGAAGAGACGAAACCGCTCGACGTCGATTCGGCGACCGCGACGCGTGAGCTCACCATGCCGAACCCGGTTGTGGGCGACGACCTTGAGCGCATTCTCGCGCCCGCGGCGGAGCTGGCCGAACTTGAGGCCCGCCAGATTTCGGCGTGGTTTGGAGAGCGCAAGGTGCTCGACCGCGTCGATCTCACGATGGAGGCGGGCAAGATCACGGCACTCATTGGGCCTTCGGGTTGTGGCAAATCGACGTTCTTGCGCATCCTGAACCGCATGCACGAAATGGTGCCGTCGGCATCGCTTGCCGGTGAGGTGTTGCTCGACGGTGAAGACATCTACGGCGCCACTCGTCGGCTCACGCAGGCTCGCCGCGATATCGGCATGGTGTTCCAGAAGCCCAATCCTTTTCCGGCCATGTCGATCTACGACAACGTCATTGCCGGCCTCAAGCTCACGGGCATCAAGGCCAGCAGAGACGTCAAAGACGCCCTCGTTGAGTCGAGCTTGATCAAGGCGGGGCTCTGGAAAGAGGTGCGCGACCGACTGCGGCAGCCCGGTGGCGGCTTGTCGGGTGGCCAACAGCAGCGTCTCTGCATCGCTCGCTCGCTCGCTGTTCGGCCACGCGTGCTGCTCATGGACGAGCCGTGTTCGGCCCTCGACCCCACATCGACTCGCGTCATTGAAGAGACGATGCTCGAGCTGGCGAAAGAGGTCACGATCGTCATCGTGACCCACAACATGCAGCAAGCTCAGCGGGTTTCCGACAACTGCGCATTCTTCTTGGCTGCGCAAGGCACCCCCGGATTGATCGTCGAACAGGGCGACACGGGAGTCATGTTCGATAGCCCCACCGACTCACGCACCTTCGACTACGTCAACGGTCGATTCGGGTAGGTCGTGAACGCGACCGACGATCCGTTCCGCGCGGTTCACCGCGCGCATCGTCGGGTTGTCTGGGCGCGCACTTTCGGTGCGGCCGCGATCGTTGCCATCGGTGTGAGCCTGGTTTCGCTGGCGGATGCTGCGCCGGTGTCGAGCGATACTGTGGCCGCGGCATCCACCCCCGGGGTCTTGGTCGCGCCAGGGCCGCATGCATCGTCAGCGCCCGCGCCAGCTGCGGTCGATGAGGTGCCCGCTTTCGCGCCGTTGCCCGAGGCTCCGGCGGCCGCGATAGCGGAACCCGCTGCACCGCTCGAGCCTGCCGCGGCTCTTCTCGACGGCGGCCCATGGCAGATCACGATTGACACCGTCGGGTACCAAGCCGAGATCGACGCGTGCTTGTGGGTGCGCATGAACCTTGGCGGCCCGGCGCCGATCGTCGGAGCCCACAACTACTGTGGCGGCGGAATCGTGCTCGACATGATGATCGGTGAGACCGTCACGCTCGCGGGCACCGAACTGGATGGTACGTACGTCGTGACGGAGGCCCGCGACGCGCGAGTCGGAGAATCCGCCCGCGGGGCAACCGCAGGCATGGCGGCCGACGTGATTCTGCAGACCTGTTATTGGGATAGTGACGGCCGACTACGGCTCGTGGGGCTCACCCCGGCCGCGGCGAACTAGGGGTTGCAGTAGTCGCACCACATCGGGTCGGCCCCGGCGCTCGCGTCGCGCAGTCGTGTGGCGCGGTGACCACAGCTCGGGCAACCGTCGACGTCGGCGAGAGTCATGTCGGTCGCGAGGCCACAGTCGCGGCAGGGCATCCCGGGCAGTCGCTCGACGACCCAGAATCCGGGGCCCTCGCACTCGGGGCACGTCGAGGCGAGCTTCGCCGCGAGGTCGGCGGCGGCCTCGGCGATGCGCGCCATGCGGCGAGGGTTGCGGTGGGCCCGCAAGTCGAGCTCGACGAACACCGAACCCGTGGCCGATTCGGCCTGGGCGGCGGCGAAGGCCTCGCTGAGGGCATCCGTCGTCGTGATGTCCTTTCGCACGCGGGGGTCGTCGGGGTTGTCTGGCCGCACGACGAAGCCATGATCGACAAAGCTCTCACGCTCGGCGAAGGCCGATGCTTCGGCAAACGACGAGGTCAGCAGGTGCGCGTAGGGGGCGGGGCCGTCGGCGACACCGACAACCTCAATGCCGCGCGCGCGGTCGACGAGCACGATGAGCTCGACGTTACGGTCGACGAACCCGAGCATCGGGTGCCGGTCGACCGAGCCCTCGCTGCCGAGGCCGACGTCGGCACCGCTTAGCTCGATAGCCAGCTCTGCTTTGCGCCTGGCCGCCTCAAGCTGGCTGCCGGCGCGCGGCACCTCGCGCGTGAAGGTGCCGAGGGTGTCGGTGTCGAAGCCGAGGGCGCGCTCGACGGTGCAGCCGAGCGCGCCCTCGAGCGCAGGCGCAATGACCCGCTCTTTGCCGTGTTGCGTGAGCAGTGCGAAGCGCCGACCCCGATACTCGTCACTCACCGGTCACCGCCAACCAATTGCCGGGCTAGCCCAGAACGAGTTCGCGAATCGCCGCTTCGAACACCTCGTGGTGAGCATCAACGTCGGCGCGCGTCGTCATGGGCGCCATGAGCGCCATGTTGTGGAACGGCGTGAGCATGATGCCGCGGTTGACGAGGAAGAGGTGCAAGAAGTCTTCGAGCTCGCCGTCGGCCGCCTCAGCCGCGAGGGTGCCGTTGATCGGGTAGGGCCGCGCGAAGCGGTACTCGGCGCGTGCCCCGAGCTGGTTGATCGCCCACGGCAGGTCGTAGCGATCGAAGAGCTCATTGACGCCGTCGGTGAAGTACGTCGCGGTGTCGATCATGTGCGCGAAGGCCTCATCGGTGAGCACGTGCTCGAGCGTCGCGCGCATGGCCGCGACCGAGAGCGGGTTGCCCGCGAGGGTGCCGCCGACGCCGCCCATGTCGACGAGGTCGAGGTCGGTGCGGGCGAGCGCGCGCTCGGCGAACTCGGCCGACAGCCCGTAGGCGCCGGTCGGGATGCCCCCACCGATCGACTTGCCAATGACCACGAGGTCGGGTTCGAGGTTGTGGGCGGTTGTCATGCCGCCGGGCCCGGCCGAGAAGGTGTGCGTCTCGTCGATGATGAGCAGCGCGTCGTACTGCCGCGTGAGCGCGCGCACGCCTTCGAGGTACCCGGGCTCGGGCAACACAATGCCGATGTTGGTGAGAGCCGGCTCGATGAGCACCGCGGCGACGTCGCCGTGCGCGAGAGCACGCTCGAGGCCCGGCAGGTCGTTGTACTCGGCGGCGCGCGAGGTCTCGGTCACATCGACCGGCGCCCCGACGTTTCCGGGGCGCGACATGCTCTCGCCGTCGGGCCCGACGATCACGAGCGACTCGTCGACCGATCCGTGGTAGCAGTACGAGTGGAAGACGATCTTCGGCTTTCCGGTGATCGCGCGCACGAGACGAATCGCCCAGCGATTCGCATCCGTCGCCGTCAGCGAGAACGACCAGCGGTCCATCTTGAACCGGCGGCTGAGCTCGGCGCCGACCCACTCGGCGTCTTCCGTCGGCAGCATCGTGACGAGGCCGCCGAGTTCGCCGGCACGACGGGTGATTGCTTCGACGACGATGGGGTTTGAGTGGCCAGCCATCGAGCCGGTGTCGCCGAGGGCGAAGTCAATGTACTCGTGCCCGTCGATGTCCCACACGCGGTTGCCGTGGGCGCGGTCGAGGTAGATCGGGAACGCGCCCGACTTCTTGTTCATCCACGTCATGGGCACGCGGCCAAAGAGGTGTTCGGCACGCTCGTACGCGGCCTGCGACTTCGGGCGGGCGGAGATGAAAGCCTGCTGCTCGCGCTCGGTGAGCTCGGCCAGGCGGGTGCGATCGATGCTGATCATGGGGTTCCTCACTGTTCGTCGACGATGACGGATGCGCGCGCCCGGGTACTCCGAACGACCGCGCAGCGGCATCGGTTCCGCGCGAAATAGGTCGCGACTGAGGTGACCGGAAGCGATGAAGGCAACCACCGCTCCTCGACGGGTCACGCCGCCCCAAGAGAGCCTCGGGGCGCCGTTCGCAAGCGCGGAACGCCTCCAGTCTTGCACGCCGCCCCCGGGGTGCCGCAAGGCGCCCTAGGTGAGGGTGCGCGATACGAGCTTCGGAGCGCCCGGAATCAGACCGAGCACCGCTACGAGCACGTCGCCACTCGGGGTCGCCGCGTAGCAGTTCCAGCCGAGCGCCTCGGCTGACAGCAGCTCGAAAGCCACGCGACTCGGCGTGCGCTCGTTGGCGTAGAAGTCGACCGCGATTCTGCACGACTTCTCGGCGGTGGTGACGGCCATCGAGTAGGTTCCGACGGCGGTGGGCAGCAGCATCCCGAGCAGCGCAATGAGCGCAACCCAGCGCACGACGCGGCGGCGGCGCTCCCACGCCGGAACCCCGGCGTCGTCGTCGACCGCCCCGCGCAGCTCAATCGGGTCGTCGTCGTCGCTCATCCCATTAGTGTGCGTCTTCGGCCTGGATTTCGGTGCGGTCGCCGCTCCACAGCGTGTGGAACGTGCCCTCTTTGTCGACGCGCTTGTAGGTGTGCGCACCGAAGAAGTCACGCTGGCCTTGCACGAGCGCGGCCGGCAGGCGGTCGGCGCGCAGACCGTCGTAGTACGAGAGCGACGACGCGAACGCGGGGGTCGGGATGCCC
>JAAFHT010000027.1 GCA_013297625.1 Actinomycetota bacterium
CACCGAGTGGCGCTGGGACAACTTCGCCGAGGCCATTGACCGCATGGACTACTGGCAGGCCCTCGGCAACTCGCTCATCATCACGGTGTTGAGCGTGGGAGCCATCATCATCACGTCGTCGATGCTTGCCTACTACCTGGCGCGTTCGAAGACGAAATTCTCGTCCGTCACCTTCTTGGTCTTGGTCGCGTCGATGATCGTTCCGTTCCAGGCGCTCATGATCCCGTTCGTTGGTCTCTTCGGTGACCGCGGGCTCGGACTGCCCGGCAACCAGTTCACCATTGCCTTCTTCTACGTCGGCTTTGGTGTGGCGCTCTCGACCTTCCTCTACCACGGCTTCATCACGAACATTCCGTACGAGCTCGATGAAGCAGCGGGCATCGATGGCGCGTCACCGTTGCGCACCTTCCGCAGCATCATCTTCCCGATGCTCGGCCCGGTGACGGCGACCGTTGCCATCATCAATGCGCTGTGGATCTGGAACGACTTCCTCTTGCCCTCCGTGGTCTTGCTCGACAACGAGCAGAAGACCATCCCCCTACGCACGTTTGTCTTCTATGGCAACTACACGTCGGACTACGGCTTGGCGATGGCGGGCCTCGTGATTTCGATCCTCCCGATCGTCATCTTCTACTTCGTCATGCAGCGCCAGATCATCGCGGGTATCTCCGCGGGAGCGGTGAAGTGAGTTCGAATGACACCGCAGACGAGCACGTAAACGCAGAGTGGTGGCGGCAGGCCGTCGTCTACCAGATCTATCCGAGGTCGTTCGCCGACTCGGATGGTGACGGTCTCGGCGACGTGCGCGGAATCATCTCGCGCGTGCCCTACTTGCGTGAACTCGCTGTCGATGCGGTGTGGCTGAGCCCGTTCTACCCCTCGGCCCTGGCCGATGGGGGGTATGACGTCGATGACTATCGCAACGTCGACCCCCGGCTCGGGTCACTCGATGACTTCGATCACATGGTGGCGTCGCTACACACGGCGGGCATCAAGATCTTCGTCGATATCGTTCCGAACCACAGTTCGAACCGACACGAGTGGTTTCAGGCTGCGCTCGCGTCACCCGAGGGCTCGCCCGAGCGTGATCGCTACCTCTTTCGTGACGGACGCGGCGCGCACGGTGAGCTACCCCCGAACGATTGGCCGAGCCACTTTGGCCCGTCGGCGTGGACGCGCACGACGAACGCCGATGGCACGCCAGGCCAGTGGTACTTGCACCTGTTCGCGCCCGAGCAGCCGGACTTCAACTGGGACAACCCTGACGTCGAGGCCGATTTCATCCGCACCTTGCGTTTTTGGTCGGATCGGGGGGTCGACGGCTTTCGTATCGACGTTGCGCACGCGCTCAAGAAAGACATGAGCGAGCCCTATAAGCCCGTGCCGACGATCGGCATCATGTCGGACTACCCGATCGATGGCTCGCACCCGCTCTTCGACCGCGATGACCTGTATGAGGTGTATCGCTCGTGGCGCGCTGTGTTCAACGAATACGACCCGCCCCGCGTTGCTGTTGCGGAGGCGATGGTGCCCGTCGAGCGTCGCGTGAACTACGCGCGCGCCGACACGCTGGGGCAGGCCTTCAACTTCGACCTGCTCGGCACACCGTGGCGCGCAGACGAGTTTCGATCGACCATCGCACGAAGCCTTGAGCTCGCCCACTCGACGGGCTCGTCGTCGACGTGGACGCTCTCGAACCACGACATTGTGCGCCACGCCACTCGCTATGGCTTGCCCAACGAGACGCACCTCGACACCTGGCTCCTGACGAACGGCACCGAGCCTCAGGTCGACCGAGAACAAGCAACCCGCCGCGCTCGCGCTGCTGCGATGTTGCTTCTTGCTCTTCCGGGCTCGGTCTACCTCTACCAGGGTGAAGAACTCGGCCTGCTCGAAGTTGCTGATCTGCCCGTCGAGGCACTTCAAGACCCGATCTGGTTGCGCGATGCCGGTGCCCGCAAGGGCCGCGACGGCGCCCGAGTGCCTCTGCCGTGGACACCCGAGGCGCCGGGCTACGGCTTCACGACCGGGACCGCGCACTTGCCCATGCCTAGCTGGTTTGCCGACTTCGCGGTCGAGAGCCAACGGGGCGAGGCCGGATCAACGCTTGAGCTCTACCGCGATGCCCTTCACGCGCGGCGCGAGCTGCAAACGAGCGAGGGGCTGACGTGGCTCGACCACTCCGACAACGTGCTGTGGTTCCGGCGTGCGAACGGCTGGAACAGCCTCACGAACTTCGGCGCCGAGTCGGTAGTTGTGCCCGTTGCGGAGGTCATTCTTGCGAGTGCCCCGATCGCGGGCGACGTCGTGCCGGGTGAGTCGACGATCTGGTTTCGTTCCTAAAGCATGAGTGGTGCCGAGGCCGGGTCGGCCCTATCGGCCGTGCCGCGGCGGCGCTGTCGAGCCGCGCACGACGAGCGAGAACTCGGCAGGCTCAAACGTGTCGGGAGCCGGAGCGCCTTCGACTTCGGCAACCACTTGCCGCGCGGCGGCTGCTCCCTGCTCTTGAACGTCTTGAGAGCACGTTGTCAAGTCGTAGTCAGCCGAGTACTCGTGGCCGTCGATGCCAATGATCGACACGTCATGCGGAACCGACAAGCCGGCTTGCTGCACCGCGAACATCGCACCGATGGCCATCTCGTCCGAGGCACACACGAGGCCGGTGGGCCACGTGGAGCCCTGGTAGAGCTGCAGAACCACTTGCTTGGCGACGCCGCTTCGATAGCCGCCCGAGAGCATCCATGTCGGCTCGACAACGGCACCAGCAGCCGACGCCGTGCGAGTAAAGGCGTGCTCGCGCTCCGACGCACCGATCACCGTGAGGCTCTCGGGGTCGTAGCCACCCACCAGCCCGACCGCACGGTGGCCCAGATCGATCAAGTGCTTGGTGGCTGCCGTCATGACGGCCGCATCGTTAACTCCGATGTTGCGGATGCCGCTCACGGGCGGCCCCACCGAGATCATCGGCATGTCGAGAAGAGCAAGCTCAGCGAGCTCTTCGGGCGTGAACACGGTCGCCACGACGATGACCGCGTCAACGCGGCGCCGCAACAACGAGCGGGCAAACAAGCGAGTACCGGCGGCTTGACTGCGGTCGAGATCGAACAGCACGACGTCATAGCCCAGCTCGGCGAGCGTTCGGTCGATTCCGCTCACGACCGAGCTATAGAACCAGCGGTTGAGCGAGGGCACAATGACGCCGATGGCATGGTTGCGCCCCGTAGACAGGCCAGCGGCCGCGACCGACGGTACATACTCGAGGCGCGCCGCGGCTTCTTGCACGAGAGCGATCGTTTCTTGCGAGATGCTCGGAATGCCACGAAGGGCGCGCGACACCGTCGACTTCGACAGGCCGAGTTCGGCGGCGATCTGACCGATGGTCGCCATGGTGTGCTCTCCGTCTCGCTCGAGGCCAGGGCGGCCTCGCATCTGTGCATTGAGACTATCGCCGACAACCCCATACCAAAGGTTTCACATCGTGATTGACGACCCCCAGCGCTGGATTTGGGACTCGTGGTACGCGCAAGACGGCGACGACTATCACGCCTTCTTCTTGGCCGCCCCGCGTTCGTTGGGCGACCCCGACCAGCGTCACTGGAGCGCCGTCGCCGCGCACGCGGTGTCGACCGACCTTCGCGAGTGGCGGCACCTGCCCGACGCACTCGTGCCCGGCGAACCGGGCCGATTCGACGACCAGGCCATCTGGACGGGCAGTGTCGTGAAAGACGGCGATGTCTGGCGGATGTTCTACACGGGCATCGACGCCACCACGCGTGGTGCACGCCAACGCGTCGGCCATGCCATCTCGCACGACCTCGTCACGTGGACGCGCGTCTCGCCCGACCCGGTCGCGATCGCCGACCCGCGGTGGTACTCCACCTTCGATCGCGAGGGCGTTGAGGCCTTTCGCGACCCGTGGGTGTTTCAGCACACCGACGGCCGTTGGCACATGCTCGTGACGGCCACCGATCTCTTCGGCCACGGGTGCATCGGCCATGCGACGTCTGATGACTTGCTGACGTGGGTCGTCGAAGAACCACTCGCGATCAAGACCGGCTTCTTGCAACTCGAGGTTCTGCAGGTTCACACGTTCGGCGAGACGCCCGTGCTGTTCTTCTCGTGCCTCGAGACCGACATCAGTCTCGACACGGTTGAGCGTCGCACGGGGTACTACAGCGCTCCCGCAGAGTCAGCGCTGGGTCCGTTCGCGCTTGACCGGGCCGAGCCCATGAACGTCGACGGCATCTACGCGGGTCGCGTGGTCGAGACGCCTGACGGCCCCGCCATGATGGGCTTTCGGAACGTCACGGCTACCCGACCCTTCGAGGGAGTTATCGGCGCTCCGATCCCGCTCGAGCTGACGAGCCGCGGCACTGCCAACGTGCGCGCAACGTCCTAGCGTCGGCCGCGGGCGGGGGGCGCGGGGCACTGCGCGCGGTCATCCCGAACTCAGCGCGGTGGCCTAGAAGAAGTCGGGGCTGGGCGTCGAGGCGTAACGGATCGAGACGTCGGCGTGGCGATCGAATCGGTAGCCCGAGCCACGCACGGTGCGCACGATGTCTTCGTAGCCTCCGAGCTTGGCGCGCAAGCGACGAACGTGCACGTCGATCGTGCGCTCATTCGGCACGTCGTCGTCACCCTCAGCGCCATCGGCCCACAGTGACGAAATCAATTCAGCACGCTCGATTGTGCGGCCCTCGCGCAGCACGAGGTACTGCAGCAGCTCGAACTCCTTGTAGGTGAGCGCCGCCGTTTCGCCGTCGAGCAGAACCCGTTTGCGGGAGATGTCGATGACGACACCCTCGACCTTGGGCTCGGGCGGAGGAGTGTCGTCGCGGCGGTATCGGGCGAGTGCTGAGGGGTCTTGCAGGGCGAGTCGCACGACGTCGACGTCTCGGCCGCCAGCTCCCGCGGGTGCGAGGGCGACGGCGGCGTGCGTTTCGGCGCCCGGGGCGAGGTCGGCGGTGAGCTTCTTGAGCTCGACCACGAGCCGGCCGAGATCGATGCCCGCGGCGGCGGCCTTGGCCTCGTCGAGGCCGACGTAGAGCACAAAGCCTCGCGCCTCGGTGCCGTCGGGCACGGCGCGAAGGCGAGGGGCGGGCGCGACCGGAGCTGCAGGTTGCGGTGCGGGCGACGGGGTAGAGGGGGTGCGAGTGGAGAGAGTAGCGAGAGACATCGTGGAGACGCTTTCTGCGGAGTCGAACGGCTCGTCACCCGCGGCCGGTGTGGCCGCGCGGGTGGCGCCGTTCGGAAGCTGTGTGTCGAGAGTGCGGGCGTCGGGAGCCGGAGCATCCGGCCCCGACGCGGAGCGCGTGTGCTCGGTGCGATCAGACATCGTCAAGCGATGGATCGGCCGGTCAGCACGACTCGGACGGGCGGGTGGCCATCTAGGCGCACATTCGACAGCACACGTCAGCGCTCGCCGGCATCATCATGCCAGCGGTCTCCACAGCCTTGGGGGCGGTCAGGAGGTTCGCGGTGACGGTCATAGGGGCAAGTATCCCCGAGGGCGACGCAGAGCGTCAAGTTGGGGGCTTTAGCCCACCGTGCCATACAGGCGGTCGCCCGCGTCGCCGAGGCCCGGCACGATGTAGCCCTTTTCGTTGAGCTTCTCGTCGAGTGCGCCGAGCACGATCGTGACGTCGCGCCCCGCCGTGGCCTTCTCGATCATCTCGAGACCCTCGGGCGCACCCAAGATGCACACGGCCGTGACGTCATCGGCGCCGCGCGCGAAGAGGAACTCGATGGCGGCGAGCAGCGACCCACCCGTGGCGAGCATGGGGTCGAGCACGAAGCATTGGCGGCCCTCGAGCTGGTCGGGCAGACGCTCGGCGTACACGCTCGGCTCGAGCGTGTCGTGGTCGCGCACCATGCCCAAGAAGCCCACTTCGGCGCTCGGCACGAGCTTGACCATGCCCTCGAGCATTCCGAGGCCCGCGCGCAAGATCGGCACGATGAGCGGGCGCGGCTCGCTGATGGCGAGACCCGTTGTCGAGGCGACCGGGGTCGTGATCGTCACGGCGTGCGTGCGCACGTGCCGGGTGGCCTCGTAAGCGAGCAGCGTGACGAGCTCTTCGGTCAAGGCCCGAAAGGTTGCCGAGGGCGTGTCTTGATCACGCAGCACGGTGAGCTTGTGGGTGATCAGGGGGTGGTCGGCAACGTGTACTCGCATAGGCTCAATCTAACGGAAGGGCGGCGCATGACCACGGTGTCGGATGGCGATCGTGCGGCCATGCGCGCCGCCCTTGCCGAAGCGCGCGAGGCCCTCACCTCGGGCGATGTGCCCGTCGGCGCCGTCGTGCTCGACGCGAGTGGCGCCATCATCGGCCGTGGCCGCAATGAGCGCGAGAAACACCACGACCCCACGGCCCACGCCGAAGTCGTCGCCCTGCGTCACGCCGCCCTGGCCACGGGCGACTGGCAACTGAGCGGATGCTCGCTCGTCGTCACTCTCGAACCCTGCGTGCTCTGCGCGGGTGCCATCCTCGCGGCCCGCATCGACCGCGTGGTCTTCGGCGCGTGGGACGCGAAGGCCGGAGCGGCGGGCAGTGTCGTCGACCTGCTCCGTGAGCGGCGCTTGCCCCACCGAGTAGCCGAGGTTGTCGGCGGAGTCGACGAACACGAGTGCGCATCCTTGCTCGCCGAATTTTTCAGCGACAAGCGATAGCACTCAACGCGGTGCGCTCACCCGCTCGAGGCCGGGCTCGATATAGATGACGCGCGCTATCGGCACAGCGGCGCGCACGGCCACCTCGAGCTCGTTGATGGTGGCGGCGACGTGCTCGACGGTGGCGCCCGACTCGAAGATCACCTTCGCCCCGACGAGCAGTTCGTCGGGCCCGAGGTAGAGCGTCTTCATGTGCACCACGCGCGTGACATTGTCGTGGCCCTCAAGCGCGTGGCGGATGGCGCGCTCATCGTCGACCGAGGCGCCCTCGCCGACGAGCAGGCTGCCCGTCTCAAGACCCAAGACAACCGCGACGAGCACGAGCAGCACGCCGATCATGATCGTTCCGACGGCATCCCACATCGAGTCGCCCGTGAGGATGGTCAGGCCGACGCCAAAGAGCGCGAAGCTCAGCCCCAGCAGGGCGGCGACGTCTTCGAGGAGCACGACCGGCAGTTCGGGTGCTTTCGCTCGGCGAATGAACTGGATCCACCCCTGAGTGCCACGAACGTGGTTCGACTCGCGCACGGCGGTGCGTAGCGAAAACGACTCGAGCCCGATCGCAATGAGCAGCACGGCGATCGGCAGCCAGGCGTTCTCAAGCGGGTGCGGATCTTGGAGCTTGCTCACGCCCTCATACAGCGAGAAGACGCCGCCGATAGAGAACAGGATGATCGCGACCACGAACGCGTAGATGTAGCGCGCTCGGCCGTAGCCAAAGGGGTGCTCGCTGTCGGCGGCTTTGCGGGCCCGACGGCCGCCCACCAGCAAGAGAAGCTGGTTGCCCGAGTCGGCGACGGAGTGCACGCTCTCGGCGAGCATCGCGCTCGACCCCGAGAGCAAGAACGCGATGAACTTGGTGATGGCGATGCCGGTGTTGGCGAGCAACGCCGCGACGATCGCCTTAGACCCGCCGGAGGCACTCACGGTGCGCTCACGGCGGGGCCGCGGCTTCGGATCACCAGAAGACGGCGAGCGCGATGTTCACGAGAGCGAGGCCACCCGCCGCGTGGAAGAACGGCAGCAACTCGCGGCCGCCCCCGCCCGGAGTCTTGCGCTGCTTGAGGAACCCGAGCAGGGCCACGACGAAGATCACCACGGCAATCGTGAGCTTGACGCCGATCTTGGCGTAGTTGAGGTCGCCGTCGTCATCGCCGCCCATCTCGGCGAGGCCCACAAGCACGAGCCCGGTCACGAGCTGGGTGATCGCGCCGCCGAGCACGACAGGAAAGGCGAACTGGCCCTTCCAGCGGGCCTGCATCAGGAACGGGCCGACGATAGCGGCGAGGCCGATGAAGTGGCCAACGAGAATGACGGAGTGCAGAACGTCCACGAGTTTCTCCTAGAACGACAGTGCGGCGGTGCGACACAGAACCGTGCCGCGTCACAGCGTAGTGACGACGGGTGCGAATCGCGCTAGTCGGCGCCCCGAATGACGAATACGTCGGTCGGGGGGTTCGCGTCATCGCGCGGCGCGGCAAGTTCGGGCTCGAGAATGATGTCGAGCACGTCGGGTGCGGTTTCGCGAATGCGAGCGCGCGCCACCTCGAGAATGAACACGATGTCGGCCGTAGGGCTCGCCGGGGCAAAACCCACTCGAGCGGTCACGAGGTGAGACCCGTCGGCAAGCTCGCGCAGCTCGACCGCACCGACCGATTGCACGCCGGCAGTGGCGACAAGTACATCGCGAATCGTGGACTCGGTCATGACTGCCTCCCCGTGCGATGGACTTCGGTTGCTGGGTCGCCACCAACCTACACTCGTGGCATGAGCGACTCTCTTCCGGCCATCGCGATCGTCGGCACAGGCTCGATGGGCGGTGCGATCGCTCGAGGGCTTCGCCAGCCTCACGTTGACGTTGCCGCCCTTCGTGTGACGACCCGCACCGAGGCATCGGCGGCGGCGTGGCGCGCTGATGGCGTCGAGGCGCGTGCGACCGAGCACAACGCCGACGCAAACGCCTGGGCGGTGACGGATGCCCGCATCGTGGTGCTCGGCGTCAAACCCGCGCAGATCACGAGCGTGCTGGCCGAGCTAGGCCCGAGCCTGCACCCCGACGCGCTCGTCGTCAGCGTCGCCGCGGGTATCACGACCGAGGCCATGCAGTCGGTCGTGCCGAATCCCGTGGTGCGGGCCATGCCCAACACTCCCGCACTCATCGGCCGGGCGGTCACGGGCATCAGCGGGGGCTCGCGCGCCACAGCCGCGCACCTTGCGCTCGCTGACGACCTGTTTCGCACGGTTGGCACCGTCGTCGAGTTGCCCGAGGCGCAGATCGACGCCCTCTCGACCATCAGCGGCTCGGGCCCGGCCTATCTGTTCTTGTTGGTCGAAGAGTTCAGGCGCGCGGCCGAGGCGATGGGCTTTGAGCCGGACGTTGCTGCATTGCTCGTGCATCAAACCGTGGTGGGTGCGGCGATGCTGCTCGATTCGACGGGCGACGACCCTGCCGAGTTGCGTCGTCGTGTGACGAGTCCGAAGGGGACGACCGAGCGCGCGATTGCCGTACTGCAGCAGGCGAACCTCGCCGAGCTCTTCGAGCGGGCGGCTCGCGCCGCAGAGGAACGCGCAAGGCAACTGGCCGCGGAGGCATAGGTCTCACATAGAAAGCGCATAGGGTCGCGGCGAAAGGTGATGCCGTAGATCCGCCAACCGTCGCGGATCTCTGACGCAAGGGAGCATCCCGATGGCAAAGAACACCGACACAAACCCCGAACCCGCGGCTGAGCCGACGGCCGCAGAGACCGCAGCCGAGACCACCCCCGAGCCAGCGCCGAGCGCAGCGGCCCCTGCGGCGAAGCGCTCCGGCGCACCGAAGGCACTCGCCATCACGGGAATTGCCGTGGGCTCGGTGCTTCTGCTCGGCCTGACCTTCGCGGGCGGCGCGGCCCTCGGCCGCGTGCTGCCCGATGGACCTGGTGGGCAGGGTGGAGAACGCAGCGACTCGGCGATGGGCCCGCACGGCGACCGCGGCGAGATTGCGGAGCGCATTGGCGACCGCATGGATCAGCGGGCCGAGAACCGCGATCAGCGCGCCGAGAACCGTGACGAGCGTCGCGCGCAGTTTGAACAGTGGCTCGAAGAGCAGGGCATCGACCCGAGCACGATTCCTGGTCCGCCGATGCCGGGTGAGCCCACCGAATAGCCTCTCGGTGGCGTCGATCGGTTCGCGTTCGTTCCGGCGCTCACGCGCCTCAGTTGTCGAGAGACGCGAACCGATCGATGTCGGCCTCGGTGCCCGACACGATGATGAGGTCGTGGTTCGACACCACCGTCTGCTCGGTGGCATAGGTGAACGGCTTGCCGGGGCTCTTCACGCCCACGACCGTGATGCGGTACTTCGAGCGCACTTGCGATTCGGTGAGTGACAGACCGCGAATCGGCTTTGGCGGGTACATCTTGACGAGCACGAAGTCGTCGTCGAACTCGATGAAGTCGATCATGCGGCCCGAGAGCAAGTGGGCCACGCGCTCGCCGGCCTCGGCCTCGGGGTAGATGACGTGATTGGCCCCGATGCGGGCCAAGATCTTTCCGTGCGACTGGCTGATGGCTTTCGACCAGATTTGCGGAATCTTGAGGTCGACGAGATTCGCGGTGATGAGCACGCTCGACTCGATCGATGAGCCCGTCGCGACAACAGCGATGCTGAACTCGTCGGCGCCGATCTGGCGCAGGGCATCCAGAGACCGCGCGTCGGCCTGCACCGCGTGCGTCACGCGCTCCGCCCACTTCTGTACGAGGTTAGGGTCGTCGTCCACGGCCAGAACCTCGCGGCCGAGACGCTGCAGTTGCCCGGCGGTCGCCGCGCCGAAGCGCCCCAGGCCGATCACGAGCACGGGTGCGTCGTGGCGAATTCTCTCAACCAACGATGGGCCTCTCTTCGGGCCGGCGGAACAGCTGCCGGCGCTGACTGGCGGCGAGGGCCGCGGCGAGGGTCACTGTACCAACGCGCCCGGCCCACATGGTGGCCGCGAGCACATACTTCGCCGAATCAGGAAGGTCGTTGCTCGTGAGCCCGGTCGAGAGTCCACACGTCGCGAACGCAGAAATGACATCGAACAACACGAAGTCGAGGGGCGCCTTCGTGATGTGCAAGATGATGACCGTCGAGGTGGCGACGATCGTCGCGCCCCACAGCACGACACTGACCGAGAGGCGCAGCACGTCGTTGGGGATGCGGCGTTCGAAGGCCTCCATGTCGTCAACACCACGCGCTTCGGCGACAGCGGCAAAGAACAAGACCGCAAGGGTGGTCACCTTGATGCCGCCAGCGGTGGATGCTGAGCCGCCGCCCACGAACATGAGCATGTCGAGCACGAGCAAGGTCGAGCCGTTCATCTCGCCGATGTCGACCGTGCTCAACCCGCCCGACCGCGACATGATCGACGTGAAGATTGCCGTCATGGGGCGCGTGACGCCATCTTGACCGCCAAGGGTCGCGGAGTTGGACCACTCCAAAACAGCGATGGCGACCGCGCCCACGACGATCAAGATGAGCGTCGTGAGCAGCGTCACGCGGGCATGCAGCGTGAGGCGCGCGCGCGTGCGCAGCCAGCGCGCCAGCGCGAAGATGACGGGGAACCCGATGGCGCCGAGAAACACGGCGATCGACAGAACCGAGAGCATCCATGGGTCGCTCGCGAAGCGTTCCATGCCCGGCGTGAACGGAACGAAGCCCGTATTGGTGAAGGCCGAGAGGGCGAGGTAGAAGCCCTGCCAGAGAGCCGTCCACGGGTCGAAGCCCTCGATGAGCAAGCGCGGGACGATGAGTGCCGTGATGACGAGCTCGATGACGATGGCGCTGGCCGCAACGGTAAAGAGCAGGCCGCCGATCTCACCGAGGCGAACCGCTTGCGACTCGGCGACGGGGCGGGCGTGCACGCGAGCCGCATTGGTGTCACTCGCGGCAATGAGCTTGGCGCGCAACCCGATGCGTCGGGCGACAATCAGCCCCAAAATGCTTGCCATCGTCAAGACGCCGAGGCCGCCGATCTGCATGGCGAGGATGATGACGATGTTGCCGAACGGCGACCAGTACGTCGCCATGTCGACCGTGGCTAGGCCGGTGACACACACGGCAGACACCGCTGTGAAGAACGCGTCGGCGAGCGGTGCGCTCGAGCCGACGCCCGCCTTGGCGATGGGAAGCGTCAGGAGCAGCGTCGTGATGAGGATGAGACCGGTAAAGATGAAAATGGCGAACCGCGCGGGCGACGCCGCGAACGAGTCAGAGAGCGCGGCCCACGCGCGCCCCAACGGGCTTAAGTAGTTGTCGCGCCGGTTGCCGCGAATGCGGTTCGTCGTGGACATCGGGGCTCCTCACCGGCCAGCGGACCGCACCTGATGGTACTCCGAGCCGGGGCTGACTAGCCTGGTGGCATGGCCGACATCTTCGACGTGATCGCCGACGCCACCCGTCGCGAACTGCTACAGCTCTTGCTCGACGCTTCACTGCGAGGTGATGGCGGCACGGGAGAGTTGAGCGTCAGCGAGCTTGTTGAGCGCATGGATGCCACGCAGCCGACTGTCTCAAAGCACCTCAAGGTATTGCGCGAACACGGCCTCGTGACGGTGCGCGACGAAGGCCAGCACCGCTACTACACCGTCGACTCGGCGCCTCTCGAAGAGGTCGAAGACTGGATCATTCCCTTCTTGAGTGCCGACTTCGACCCCGACAACGACGGCTCGCCCGTATTCGCGGCGTGGGCGGGGGCCAATGTGGCGGGAGCGGGGAGCTCGGTGGGTCGCGTCGCGGCCGATGCATCACACCAAGCGCGCACGATCATCGAAGGCGCGCAAGAGAAGCTGCACGATGTTCAAGAGGCAGTGAGCAAGCGGCTGCCGTGGAAGAGTCAGGACTGACCTGGCTCTACCCCCCTGTTCTGGGCGTCTTTACACGAGTCACACCAGCCCCTACTCTGAACTTCGTGCACACGCGCCACGAGGGTGCTGTGCGCGTGGACGACAGGATGACTGCCCATGACCCGCGATCTGTCTGACGTGCGGTTTCTCACCGTCGCCGAGGTGGCCGACATGATGCGCGTCTCGACGATGACGGTGTACCGCATGGTGCACGCCGGTGAACTCCCCGCCATTCGCTTTGGCCGCAGCTTCCGCATCCCCGAATCAGCGGTCGTCACTGCCATCGAAACGCCCATCGCCGAGGTCGGCTAGACTCACTCGGTACATGACACGGTCCTGAACGGGCCGTTGCTCCCGTTCAGTCGACGATCAGAGGTTTTCCATGGGTTCTGTCATCAAGAAGCGCCGCAAGCGGATGGCGAAGAAGAAGCACCGCAAGCTGCTGCGCAAGACGCGTCACCAGCGTCGCAACAAGAAGTAGGGCATCCGCCCGTGCGAGGCGCTCGACCGACAGGTCGGGCGCTTTCGTCATTCTGCGGGGTGGGCTATTGCGCGGTGTCGATCTCGCCATCGCGACGACGGCGACGGGATGACCGCGGCCGGTCGCGCATGACCGGCCAGCCGCGCGCCTGTGCGTACCGGGTCAGCGCGGCGTCGGGGTTCACGACCTGCTGGTGCCCCACGAGCTCAAGCAAGGGGATGTCGTTGCGCGAGTCGCTGTAGGCCCAGCAGTCGGCGAGCTCGGCGCCTTTCTCGGCGGCGAGCTGTGCGGCCGCCTCGGCTTTGTGCGGGCCGTGCATGACCGACCCCACGAGGCCGCCCGTGAAGATTCCGTCGACGCTCTCAATGTGCGTGCCCATCGCGCCGGTGAGCCCGAGCCGCTCGGCGATGACCCGAGCGCACGCGTGCGGCGTCGCCGTGATGAGCCACACTTCGTGGCCCTGAGCGAGGTGATCGTGGGCTCGTGCGACGACCTGCTCGTGCAAGAGGCCCGCGAGCGCCGAGTCATAGGTTTCTTCGGCGATCTCATCGAGTTCGGCGACCGAGTGGCCGGCGATGAGTTCGAGAGCGCGATCGCGCACCGCGAGCTGGTGCTGGTGGTTTTCGCCGACCGAGGTGAAGCGCGCTTGCTGCCAGGCGAATCGCGTGAGATCGCGCCAGCCGAGGTGTCCGCGCTTCCATGCGGTGCGGCCGAGGTGGTAAACACTTGCGCCGCGGAGCAGAGTGTTGTCCACGTCGAAAAACGCGATCACGGGGGCGGAGGCGGGCGCGCGCTCGGCGGGGCCGGCGTCGCTGACGGGCGTGGACATCCCCTCCAGCATAGGCACGTGCCTATGCTGGGCACGTGCCCCCCGCCGACGAGCCATTCGCGACCGTGACGCTCATTGGCAAGCCGGGCTGCCACTTGTGCGACGACGCCCGTGCCGTGGTCACGGCTGTGCTCGACGGGCGAGCGGGAGTGCGGTTCGACGAGCTGTCGATTCTCGACGACTCCGAGCTGCACGATCGCTATTGGGACGAGATTCCGGTCGTGCTCATCAACGGCGACGTGCACACCATTTATCGCGTGGATGCCGAGCGCTTGCAGGCGGCGCTCGCCGAGAGGGGGCACTGATGTGCGGTCGCTATGCCAACACCAAGAGCGGCGAAGAACTCGGGCAATACTTCGAGGCCGATGAGGTCGACGACGTCGCGATGCCCCCGAGCTGGAACATCTCGCCGACCCAGCAGGTGCCGATCGTCGTCGACCGCGTGCCGAAAGACGACCCCGAGGGGATGCCCTCGCGACTCGTCACGACCGCGCGCTGGTCACTCGTGCCGCGGTGGAGCACTGAGCTCACCTCGAAGTACCCCACGTTCAACGCGCGCAGCGAGACCGTGAGTGAGAAGAACACTTTCAAGGGCGCGCTCGTGCGCTCGCGTGCGATTCTGCCGGCCGATGGCTACTACGAGTGGCACACGGTCGGTACGACCAAGACCCCGCATTTCATCACCGACCCCGAGGCGGGCGAGCTCGCGATGGCCGCTCTCTACTCGTGGTGGCGAGCCCCGTTTGCGGAGGGCGCCGAGCCCACGCCGTGGGTGCTCACGGCCACGATGCTGACGCGGGATTCGATGGGGCCGACGGCGAGCATCCACGATCGCGCGCCCGTGATGTTGCCGCGCGAAGTGTGGGACGAATGGCTCGACCCCACGGTCGAGGGCGATCAGTCGCTCGTTGACATGGTCGTGGCCGAGAGCGAACAGGTGCTCGAGCGGCTCGAGCTGCACGCCGTCGCGCCGCTGCGCGGCGATGGGCCCCAGCTCATCGAACCGGTCTAGTCGCGCTTTAGCACTGGCCCCACTGGCCGAGCCCTTGGGACTGGGCCTCGCGCTCGGCGGCCACAAAGTCGTCGTAGTAGAGGTCGTTGGGCTCGACGACGAGCGCTTCGGCATAGCCCTGAGCCACGAGCTCGTAGTTGATGAACGTGCCGTCTGAGGTAAAGAGGTACATGAGTTCGCGGTCGTACTGATCGCGTTGCTCGCGGTCGTAGGCGTAGCTGAGCGTGCTGCCCCGGGGGGCGAAGGTGGCCAGTGCGTCTTCGGCTTCAGGACCGAAGCACTCGACCTCGGGGTAGACCTCAGGGGTGTCGATGCCCACGAGGCGCACCCGCAACTCCATGCCGTCGACCTCGAGGCGCAGGGTGTCTCCGTCGGTGATGCCCGTGACCGTCCCCGTTCCTTCTGCCGACGCCGCGGGCTCCCCCGGTTGCAGCGGCACGCTGGGTTCTCCTGACTGCAGGCACCCGTCGATCGAGCCGAGCAGGCCCACGAGGGCGATGGCGGCGAGTGGGCGCAGGGCGGACGCGATCATGCTGTGAGGCTACCGGGCGCCCGCTGACATGACGGGCCTGCAGGGTTAGGCTGACGAACGCCGACCAGGCGCCGCGAACAGCGGGGCCCGGCAGGCTCAGCGTCACGGCAGCGAAGGAGCACCATGGCACGCACGTCGTCGTCCGAGAGCGGCATTGACCCGCGCTATCCCGAGGCCTTTCAGCGCGGCGGTGCCGCCGCGGCCCCCGTGGTTGAGAGCGCGAGTGCTCTGCGGTCGCCGACCGCGAGCCCGGCACCGTCGTCGCGCGACGTCAGCGCGCCCGACCTGTCGCGTCGCGTTGCGTCGGCGGATGCTGCGCTCGAGACTTTCGCCGACGAGCGCCACTTCGAACTCATCGTCGCGGGCAACCCGTGGCTGCGGTCACTCTGGGCGGTGGGGGCCATCGCGACTCTCGCCGGCTTCGCGCTCACGGTGTATGCCGAGTTCGCGTTTAGCGCCACGCCCTCGTCGGGAATCTACGACCCGAGCTTCTACGTCGTGCCGCGGATCGCCGAGGCGGCGGCTCTGCCTCTCGTGATCGCGGGGGTCATCGCGCTCGTCGCGGCGACGGCCTTGCGCATCGTTGCGTGGCGACCGTCGCGCGTGACCGCGGTCATCAGCGAGCAGTAGCGCGACTACTTCTGACAGCTCGGGCAGTACCACGTGATGCGCTCAGAGAGCGCATCGTCTCCGAGTAATCCCCGCTGGATGGCCGTGCCACAGCGCCGACACGGGCGACCGTCGCGGTGGGCAACCCAGAGGCGTTCGCCGCGACGCGTGTTGCCCGTGGTCGTGCGTTCGTCACGGTCGCGGTTGGCGCGGATGAGGCGCACGCCCAGATCGAGTGCGGCGGCAGCATCCACCTGCCCGATGGGTGTCTCGGGGAGCACCCCGCGCAAGAACAACAGCTCGTTGCGATAGTCATTGCCGAAGCCGGCGACGTTTCGTTGGTCGAGCAGCGCGAGACCGATGGGCCGGTCGGGGTCGGCGGTGAGTCGCCGTAGGGCTTCGTCGCGGTCGAAGTCGGGCCCGAGTGGATCGGGGCCGAGATAGCCGACGACGTCGTCTTCGGCGGTGCGCGCCACGAGCTCGAGCTCGCCGAGCGCGAAGCCCACGGCTTGCCACGGCTCGCCCTCGGTGGCGGTCGTCTCGAGCACGATGCGCGCTTCGAAGGCGGGGCGGCGCCAGCGCTCGCCGCGGCGCATGATGTGCCACGCGCCCTCCATCTTGAGGTGCGAGTGCACCGTCACGTCGCCGATGCGCATGAGCAGGTGCTTGCCCATCGCGACGACCTCGTCGACGCGCTCGCCGCTCAGGTCGGCCGTCGCGAAGCGCGGCACGCGCACGTCGCTGCGCAGCACGTTCTGCCCCGCGAGCGCGGCGTGCAAGCGCGCCGCCGCGCGGTGAACCGTGTCGCCTTCGGGCATCGCGCGCTCCTAGATCCGAATGCGCAAACCCTGGGGCGTCGCGACAAAGCCCGCGGCCTGCAATGCCTCGGCGAGCGGCGTGCCGAAGACACTCGCGCCGTTGACGCGTTCGACGCGCAGTGACCGCAAGCGCGCGCGCACGACCGCGGCGAGTTCGACGGCGGCGACCTCGAGCACGGCTGGGTCTTCCGTGAAGGTCAGCACGCTCTTGCCGCCGCGCTCGAGGTAGAGCGCGAGGTGCCCGTCGACGAGGGCGACGAGCGCCCCGGCCTTGCGCCCTGGCCGGTGCGCGGTCGACCCCGCGGCTGAGTCGGGTTGACTCGCCGGCCACGAGAGGGCCGCACCGTAGGGGTTGGCGGGGTCGGTTGCGGCGAGTACGACGGGCGCCAGGGCGGGGGCCGCATCCGCGTCTCGGCTATAGGTGCGCACGCGATCGGTCGTGGCGGGCGTCGCGAATTGCGCCGCGCCGAGGCCCTCGACGATGTAGCCGCGGCGCACCGAGCCCGCTTCTTCCATGCGCGCGAGCACCGAGTAGGCGAGCGCAAAGCCGCCGCGCAAGCCCTCTGCCTGCACGGCCCCGCGCGTCACGATGCCGTGGCGTTCGAGCATGCGGTCGACGGCGAAGGCCGTGCGACGCGTGGTGTCAGCATCGCGCTCGGGCAACAGCGACCAGCGGCCCGCTGCCGTGGGCGGCCCCGATTGCATGACGGATGCGGGGCGCGCGTACCCCCGATACCCCCGCGTGCGCGGCGCGGTCTTGCGGGTGGCCGTTCCCCCGAGTGTCGAGCGCAGCGGCGCGAGCGTGTCGTTCGTGAGCAGCCCCGCCCACACGAGCTGCCAGAGCTCATCGACGAGAGCGGCGTCGTCGCCCCCGGCGTCGCCCGGCTCGGCGACCGCGGCCGCGAGCTGGCGGAAGAAGAAGCCACCCCCGCCCGCGAGCGTGTCGAGAATGCGCTGCTGACGCGGGGTGAGCTCGAGCCCGTCGGGTTCGGCGAGGCTCAGTGGAGCGGCCCCCGCGAGGTGCAGGCTCACCCAGCCGTCGCTGCCGGGCAAGCTGCCCGCGCCGGCCCAGACAACCTCGCCGCTCGCGCACAGCTCATCGAGCCACGCGGGGGAGTAGTCGCGCACGCGACTCGGCAGCACGAGGGTTTCCCACGCGCTCGCCGGCAACGCGACACCCTGCAACTGCTCGATGGCCTGCAGCACACCGTCGATGCCCTGTAGTGCCGGTCGCGTCGCGCCGAGCCCGGCACTGCCGACGTGCTGCCGGGCGGGCAAGAACCGGCCGAGGGTGCCATGGCTGACGGGTTCGATCTCCTTGCGCAGGGCCGCGAGGCTGCGCGAGCGCAGGCGCCGCAGCACCTCGGCGTCGACCCATTCAGTACCCGAGGCACCCGGGCGAAACTCGCCTTCGATGACGCGGCGGTCGGCGGTGAGCCGGCGCAGGGCATCCGTCGCCACGGCGATGCCGAGGCCGTAGCGGCTCGCCACCTCGGTTGCGGCGAAGGGAGTGCGCGTGCGGGCGAAGCGCGCGACGAGGTCGCCCACGGGGTCGGGCACGGGCTCGAGAAACGCGCTGGGCACGCCGTGCGGAATCGGCGTGCCGAGAGCATCGCGCAGTCGGGCCGCGTCTTCGACGCCCGCCCAGCGCGCGTCGCCCGCAATCGTCGCGCGAAAGACTCGGTTCGCGCGCGCGAGTTGTTCGAGCTCGGCGGGCACGTCGACGTCGTCAACCGTGCGGGCCCCGAGCTCGTCAAGCGAGAGCGGGCCCAGGATGCGCAGCAGATCGACGAGGCCTTCGGCGTCGCGCGCGCGGCGGTCGGGCGCGAGGCGCTGCAGCTCGGCCTCGAGCTGCGCGATGACGGCGGGGTCGAGCACTTCGCGCAACTCGGCGCGGCCGAGCAACTCGGCGAGCAAGGCGGGGTCGATGCTCAAGGCCGCCGCGCGACGTTCGGCGAGCGGGCTATCGCCCTCATAGAGAAAGGCCGCGACGTAGCCGAACAGCAGGCTGCGGGCGAAGGGCGAGGGGCTCGGCGTTTCGACCTCGACGAGACGGATGCTGCGCTGAGCGATGCCCAAAGTCAGTTCGATGAGCGAGGGCAGGTCGTAGACGTCTTGCAGCACCTCGCGCACGGTCTCGAGCACGATCGGAAAGTCAGGAAACTCGCGCGCCACCTCGAGCAGCTGGCTTGCCCGCTGTCGCTGCTGCCACAGCGGACTGCGGCGACCGGGGTCGCGGCGCGGCAACAGCAGGGCGCGCGCGGCGCACTCGCGGAAGCGCGCGGCAAACACGGCCGAGCCTCCGACCTCGCTTGTGACGAGCGCCTCGAGCTCATCGGCCTCGAAGAGAAACAGCTCGGCGCCGGGCGGCTGCGCCTCGGTGTCGGGCAAGCGCACGACGATGCCGTCATCGGCAGCGATCGCCGCACCGTCGTAGCCGTGTCGCTCACGGATGCGCGCCGTCACGGCGAGAGCCCACGGGGCGTGCACGGCCATGCCGTAGGGCGAGTGCAGCACCACACGCCAGTCGCCCAGCTCGTCACGGAACCGCTCCACGATGAGCGTCTGCTCGCTCGGCAGCTGCCCGGTGGCCTCGGCCTGCTCGCGCAACAGCGCGTCGAGGTTGGCTTCGGCGCGCGCGTCGAGGCCCGCGGCGGCGAGGCGCTCGTGGCGGGCATCCGGTGTCGCCGCTGCGAGCTCGCGTGTCGTGCGCCCCAGCGCGCGACCGAGTTCGGCCGGCCGGCCGAGCCCGTCGCCCTTCCAGAACGGCACCTTGCCGGGCTGGCCGAAGGCCGGGGTCACGATCACTTGGTCGTGGGTGATCTCCTGGATGCGCCAGCTCGTGGTGCCGAGAGCAAACACGTCGCCCACGCGCGACTCGTAGACCATCTCTTCATCGAGCTCGCCGACGCGGCGGCCGTTGCCCTCGCCCGCGATGAAGACACCGAACAGCCCGCGGTCGGGAATCGTGCCGCCGCTCGTGACGGCGAGCCGCTGCGCGCCGGGGCGCCCCGTTAGAGTGCCGTTCACGCGATCCCACACGATGCGGGGGCGTAGCTCGCTGAACCGGTCGCTCGGGTAACGGCCGCTGAGCAGGTCAAGCACCGCATCGAACGCTGAGCGCGGCAGAGTGGCGAACGGCGCACTGCGGCGCACCTGCTCGAACCACAGTTCGATGTCGCACGGCTCGAGGGCGACGTGCGCCACGGTCTGCTGGGCCAGCACGTCGAGCGGGTTGGTGAGAACGCGCAGCTCTTCGATGAGCCCGGCGGTCATCCGTTCACTCGTGACCGTCGCGTGCAGCACGTCGAGTCGGTGCTTGGGCACGAGCACGCCCCGGCTAATCTCACCCACCTGGTGGCCGGCACGGCCCACGCGCTGCAGCCCGCTCGCGACGCTCGGAGGGGCCTCGACCTGAATCACGAGGTCGACCGCGCCCATGTCGATGCCGAGCTCGAGGCTGCTCGTCGCGACGACGCACCGCAGGCGACCGGTCTTGAGCGCCTCTTCGATTTCGCCGCGCTGCTCTTTGCTGACCGAGCCGTGGTGGGCGCGGGCGAGCAGTTCGTCGGTCTCGGTTCTCACCGCGTAGATCTCGTTGAGGCGCGCGGTCAGGCGCTCGGCGAGTCGCCGCGAGTTGGCGAACACAATCGTCGACCGCCGTTCGAGCACCCGATCGACAATGTCCTCTTCCACGTGCGGCCAGATCGATGGCGTTTGCGGAGCGCTCGAGCCGTCGGGGGAGTCACCGCCGATCGTCGGCGGCTGCGTCATGTCGTCGACCGGCACGACGACGCTGAGGTCGAACGTCTTCGTGGCCGGAGGCTGCACAATCGTCACCGGCTGGGCTCCGCCCAGGAAACGGGCGACCTCTTCGGGGGGGCGCACGGTGGCCGAAAGACCGATGCGCTGGGCGGGGGTCGCGAGGCGAGCATCCAGCCGCTCGAGAGTGAGGGCGAGGTGCGCGCCACGCTTCGTGCCCGCGACGGCGTGCACCTCGTCGATGATGACTGTCGTCACGCCGTCGAGCGTCTCGCGGGCGCTCGCCGTGAGCATGAGGTACAGGCTCTCCGGGGTCGTGATCAAAATATCGGGAGGTGTCTTCAGCAGCGCCCGGCGGTCGGCGCTCGGGGTGTCGCCGCTGCGCACACCGACCGTGATCGACGGTGCCGTGCCGCCGAGCCGAAGCGTCGTCTGCGTGACGCCGATGAGGGGCGAGCGAAGGTTGCGCTCGACGTCAACTCCGAGTGCCTTGAGCGGGCTGATGTAGAGCACGCGCGTGCGTCGTCGCGGGTCGTCGGCCGGGGGCTCGGCGGCGAGGCGATCGATCGACCAGAGAAAGGCGGCGAGCGTCTTGCCCGAGCCCGTGGGTGCCACCACGAGCGCGTGACGACCGGTCGAGATCGCATCCCACGCGCCCAATTGCGCGGGTGTCGGTGCGGGAAACGCACCCGTGAACCACTCGCGCGTCGCGGGCGCGAATCGGCCCAGCACGGCGGCGGGCTCGAGGGTGGTCATCCCCCCATTCTTGCCCTCTGGCCTGACAGCGCGCGGTCAGGAATACTGCGCGCGCAAGAACGTGAGGACGTCGGCGAGCTCGGCTTCGCTCACACTGTGTCCTAGACCCTCATAGATGCGCTCGGTCAGGGTGCTGTGGTGCGGCAGCCACGACTGTGTGTGCTCGATGAACGCCGGCGGAATGACCGAGTCGTTCGTACCGCGCCCCCAAAACACGGGCGGGGCGAGGGCCGCGAGTCGGGCATCCGCTGGCGCATCGCCCTGCACGACGAATCCTGCGAGCGAGACCGCAAAGGCGAAGCGCTCAGGTGCATGACGCAGCAGGTGGATGCCCATCGCTCCACCCTGCGAAAACCCCAGCAGCCCCACCGATGACGCCTGCACTCCGTCGAGCCACTGCAGCAGGCAGCGCGCCGCAGCGTCGGCGCCGTCGGATCGGCTCTCGGGTGTCGCGCCCTCGAGCCCGTACCAGGCGTATCCCGGCCCTGCGCGCAGCGGCGCGCGAATCGAGGCGATGACGGGCTGCAGTGGCAAGTGGGGGGCGAGTGCGAAGAGGTCGCCTTCGTGCGAGCCGTAGCCGTGCAGCAGCACGAGCAAGGGCCGCCCGGCGCGCTCGGCCACGGGCGCAGACCAGATGATGGCCGAGGGATCAATCAATTGCATGCTGCTCATGCATCCATCGTGTCAGGTGACCCCGTGAGGGCCGGGTACGGGTCAGAATGGAGCATGACCACCGTGCGCACTCCCGATCCGAACCCGGGCTGGCTGTCTGACGAAGAACTCGAGCAGATTCGTCAGCGGTTGCCGCTCGTGTATGTCGAGGCGATTCCGGTGCGCGTCGATGGCATGGGCGCGGTCACCGAGGTGGGCGTGTTGTTGCGCGTGAATCCGGCGGGCAGTATCACCCGAACGCTGGTCAGCGGGCGAGTGATGCGCGGCGAAACCTTGCGCGATGCACTGTATCGCCACCTCGAGAAAGACCTGGGGCCCATGGCCTTCCCGCAGCTGCCAGCGTCGCCAACGCCGTTCTCGGTCGCCGAGTACTTTCCATTCCCCAGCCCGACGCGCTTCAGCGACGACCGGCAGCACGCCGTCGCGCTCGCCTACGTCGTTCCGGTGACGGGCACGTGCGAGCCGCGCCAAGACGCGCTTGAGCTGACGTGGATGACGCCGGATGAGGCCGCGTCGCAACGCGTGGCCGACGAGCTGGAGGGCGGGCGGGGCGCCTTGTTGCGGTCAGGTTTAGCGTCAGTGGGCGTGCTGCCCTAGCGCGGCTATCCCCTGAACTGGGGTGTCAGCTGACCCCCGCCCGGGGTACAACCCGTTGGCGCCTTCCCCGGTAACCTGGTCGAGGTTCGCTTTCATGCGGACGGTCGTCGCGTCATCCGGTCGAGTATTACCCCGAATCCGTCGCGACCGGCCTGCACCCCGGGGGGATTAGAGCATAATGACTTTTTCATCGTCACGTCGCGGTCGCGGTCGGCTTCTGCCGAGCCTGGCGGTCATCGCCATAGTCACCCTGTTCGCCCCCTTCATCGCCTTCCAGTCAGCGACGGCCGCTGAGGGTGACCCTGACGAGCCCGTGCTTGTGCAGTTCGAGAAAACTGCCATCCCGCCGGCGGCGCTCGCCGCCGTCGGACCCGCGGGCACGTTGACCTACCAGTTCACGATCAACTGTTCGTCACTCGAAACTGACTGCCTCAACCTCGCTCTCACTGACGTCATTCCTGCGCCGCTCGTGCTGCAGTCGGTGTCTACGGCTCAATCGATCCCTCCGGTTCAGACGGTCATCACCGGCAACGGGTTCACGGTGCGGGTCGTTGACGACCTCGGAGGCGGCTTGGTGGGGTTGCAAGCCGGCACGGGCATCCAGATCAACGCGACCGCGACGGTCCCCTCCAACCTCTCGGCCGACTACGACGGCGCGATTCTGCCCAACACGGCAACGGTCACGGTGTCGAACCGCGAAGACCTCACCCTTGACCCGCCGCGACCGGCCACCATTCCCTCCAGCGCCGCGGTGCGCCTCGCCGTTGATCGCACGCTCGCTTCGCAGATCACGAAAACGATCACCCCCGATTCGGCAACGGCCGTCGAGGGCGCCCCTGTCACGATTTCCCTGGGCGCGACCAACGCGAGCAACGGCTCCGTCGACTCCCTCGTTATTCAAGAGCCGGCGAACCTATCGTCAACGGTGCTCGACACGTTGCAGGTCACGGGGCTCAGCGGCGTCGCGTTCCCCGCGGGTGCGGACCGTATCCGCGTCGATTGGTACAACGGTTCGACGTGGACCACGGGCACGGCGTCGGCGACTGCCGCGCTGCCGAGCGGGGTTCCGACTGCCGATATCCAGGGCTTGCGTTTCACGTTCACGAGCTCGACCGGCGGCCGCATCGCGATCGGCGGCACGGCTGCTATCACTGTCAATGCTGCGCTTTCGGCCTCGGCCGCCCTCGTCACTGAGCCCACCACGGTCGTGAATACCGCGTCATCATGGGTGACCTACGCGGCCGACAGCACCCCGCCAGTGCAGGCGAGCGATTCCATCGTTATCGGCCCACCGAGCATCAGCCCGGTCGCCACCAAGCAGTTCGGCGCCACCTCCGTAATTGGCGGCGATCAGGTTCTCGTCACGCTGGGGGGCTCGATCGGCGGCGACTTCGGCCTCAAGGCAATGACGATCACCGAGCCCTCGCCCGGCTCCACATCGCTTGCGGCGCAAGGGTTGAGTTTCGACGGCTGGGTTGACGCCGACATCGAGTGGCCCATCGGGGCGACGAGCGCTCAGGTCAGCTACAAGTACGTGGGCGACCTTGACTACACCGCGCCCATTTCGACAACGACAGCTGACACGCTGCCCGACCCCGTCGACCCGGCTCTGGTCACCGACATTCGCGTGACATTCCTCAGCACTCTGCCGCAGGGCATAGCACCGGGGCAGTACACCGTGCTGCCGTTCTTGGCGATGAGCGACCCCGTGGTCAGCGACATCACGACGGTCAACGAGGTGCGGGTCGATGTCGTCACGTTGACCGATGAGACCGCTTTCGCGGTCGCGACGGACGACCTCACTCGTCGCACGTTACGCGTGAACACCGAGGTCAACAAGGTCGCGACTCCCTCGCAGTTGTACTCGTTCCCGGGTGCAACAACGCTCCTGTCGATTCCCGCGCGCATCACACCGCTTCCGACGTCGGCGATCGACCCCACGGCATCGACGGTCGGGGCCACTTCGCTCACCGTCACCGACCCGCTTGATGCCACGACGGATGAATTCTGGAACTGGTTCAACCTGTCGGCGATCGTCGCCACGGCGGTGCCGGGCAACACCCTCATGACCGTCGAGTACTACGACGGCACCGACTGGCTCGCCCTGCCCGGCGCCACCGACGTTGCCGGACCGACCTATTACTCGACGACGATCAATCCCGCGCTGCGCGACACCATCGAGGGTGTGCGCTTTATCTTCCGTCACGCCACGTATGACACTCTCGGCACGTTGCTCAACCCCGGATTCAGCGTGCAGCCCAATCTCTACGTGTCGCTGCGTGACCAGCTGCGCGACGGAACCGGCGAAGCAGCGTCGTCTACGCGCGTCGTCCCGATCGTCATCGACAACGTGGCCCAGAGCCGCGTTGTGAACCCCCTTGCCGACCCAAACCAGGCCACGGACGACGATCCGGCGAGCGTTGAGCTGTTGCCGATTGCGGACGTTGAGGGAATTGAAAAGAGGTGGCTGCCGGTCGCCAGTACCGGCATTGAAGCCGTCAACGCGCGGTCGTCCGACCGTGCGACCGCGCGCATCAGCTGGGGCACGGGCGGTGTTCCCTTCGACTCGATCATGGTCTCTGACACGGCCGACGACCCCTCAACGACCCCGGTCGCCGATACCGTCTTCGACGCGTTCGACCTCGTTCGCATCAACCCCATCACGTCGACACTCGATCCGTTGTTGGTCTACGACCAGGTCACTGAGGTCGAGCTGTACGTTCCCGGATCAGGATGGGTCGCCACGACCACCAACCCCTGTGCCGCAGGTGCCTGTGACGGAACCTTCCCGGGGTACACCCTGACCGCGGCCGAGAGTGCCGCGGCAACGGGCGTTCGCCTCGTCTTCGAAGAGAGCCCCACTCGGTCGACGCTTGCGCTGACCGACCCTGACGCTCCACCCGTGGGCTCTGGCGTCGCGCCGTCTGTTGCTCTCGACCGCCAGTTCGACCTCACGTTCGAGGTTCGCGACCAACGCCGGTCTGACCCCTCCGTTGCCGTGCTCGGCACCACTCGTCAGGCGATCTACAACGTCATCGGCGAGTTCGGCACCGTACGCAATACCGCCCGCGTCGACGGTCGTGATGGCACGGATGCTGTGGTCTTCACTCAGACGGCGAGCGACGACATTCTCATCCTCGATTCGCCGCTCACAGTGTCGGTTTCGAAGACCTGGGTTGACGGCCCGCTCGGAACTCCGCCCGTTGGCACCCCCCAATCGTTGTATCCCCGCGCGCGCATGACCATCGATGCGACCAACGAGTCGGTGATCGCGGTCAACGAGCTCGCCATTGCCGACCCCGTCGCAGGCACTAATCCATTTGACGCCGTCAACGTCTTCGACATCGTCACGATCACAGTGCCCAGCGGTGCGACGGCAACCGAGGTGCGCCTCGAGCGAGAGAGTGGCGCTATTGACCTGTTCACGCGCACGGCAGCCCTTGCCCTCACGACCGCGCAACTTGCCGACGTCGTCGGAATCGAGGTCGTGCACACCGGCCGAATCGACGTGCAGGCCAGTACGCGCATTGTGCTCGACACTCAGTTGCGCGCCGAGCTGCGTAGCGCGCCGGGCACGATCGTCAACTCGGTCAGCAGCGCGGTCGTCGAGAACACGGCTGAAGCGCGTGTGGTCGACCCTGGCGGGGTCACGGTCCCCGCCCTCGGTGAAACCGACAACACCGTCACGGCACAAGATTCCGCGTCCGTGGCCGTCGTTGATTACACCTACGGCGTCACCGCGACGAAGGGCATCGTCGCCGACACGACGGCAACGCCAGGCACCCCGGCCACCCAGATCGAGGGCAACTCGCGCGTAGCCGCGATCACGCTCACGGGTCAGCCGTCGGGTACCGTGCGGTCAACCGACATGGTGGTCGAAGATATCAGCCCGACCTTCTGGAACGCGTACAACTTCACGGCCCTCGGTTCGCACTCCTTCTCAACGCCCATCAACCGCGTGAAGCTCGACGTTCTTCTCGGCGTCAACTACGTCATTGACGGCCTCACGGGAGACATCAGCGTTGAGTGCGGCGGCAGTGCCACCCTCGACGCCTGCTGGGTCAATGGCGCGTTCGCGAACTCGCTCACGTTGCCCACCCTGCCGCCCGGTGCAACGACGGCCGATATCCGCGGAATTCGCGCGCAATACACGCGTGCCGACGGTGCCACGTGGGAGCGCCCGTTCAACCCGACTCAGACGCTCCGCTTTACGGCAACGCGCCGCGACGTGCTTGTCGCGCCGGTCGGCGAGCCTGTGCCCTCGACTCTGTACGTCTTCACTCAGCCCGCTCCCGGTGAGGCGACGGTCGGCGTGTTTACGAACGACCTCACGGTCACGTCGTGGGCCGACAACGGGGTGGATGCTCCGCGCTGGCAAGCCACCGATGACGACACCAAGCAGATCTTGTTCCAGCACCGACCCGCCAAGGTGCAAATCGTCAAAACGCCTTTTGGTCCGCTCACGCTCGGCGCGCCCATCCCGTTCGAGATCGAGGTCACTAACCGCGGTACGGAGCTTGACAAGCAGCTCACCGGTCTCGAGATCGTTGACCTGATTCCGGTTGACAACCCCGAGGGGCCGCAACTCGTCTTGCCGATCGACCCCGACACCGATTTGCCGTTCGATCCGAATGACGTCATCACGCTCACGGTCATCGATGAGGCGAACAACCCCGTGACGGCGCCGAGCTTTACGGCGGTGCTCGGTACGGTCGAGCTCACCGGTCAAGAGCTCACGATAACGATCGACCCCAGCTTCGTGCTCGAGCACGGCTGGTCAATGACAATCAATGCGCCCATGCTCTTCCGGCAGTTCTTCGAGGCCGGAAGCGAAACCGACAACTTTGTGCTCAACTCGGCGACGGTCACGTCAGATCAGCCGTTTGATGAGTGCACTCCTGGGCGCGACGGTAATGGTCAGCCGACGATCTTCGAGGTCGCCTCGTGCACCGCCACCACCCGCGTCTGGGCGTTGCCGAGCGCCCCCATGACGATCATCAAGGGCGTTAAGGGGGTTGAAGCAGGCCCGCTCGACACGAACGGCACGCCTCTCATCGACCCCCTCACGGGCAACCCCTATGACGACCTTGGGGTCATTAAGACCGTCGCCGCGAATCCGGCTGACTGCAGTGCGCCCACCTTGGCTGTTGCGGGCAATGAGTACTACCGCTACCCCTGCGTGCCCATCACCCGCCCCGGCGGCACCGAAGAGTGGGTCGGCTACTTCTTCAATGCGGGCAACGTGCGCGTGTACAAGATCTCGTCGATCGACGTTTTGCCGCGAGAAAACGACCGCGGCGTCATCATTAACGATCCGCGTAGCTCAAAGTGGGCGCCCGTTCTGCTCGAGCGTCCGCGCCTCATCGGCTACCCCGAGGAGGCCTTGACGGTTTACTACACGAGCCGACTCGACTTGGCGACGCCCACGTGTAACGGCGCCGACATTCAGAACGACCTGGGCATGAGCCCCTCGAGTGACCCGCCGATGGTTCAGGCCTACTGGCCCTGCGTCAGCAGCGCTGCGGCAGGTGGCCTCACCGACCGAGCGAACCCGGCGACGGGCTGGCAGGTCATGCCCGCAGTGCCGTCGACAGCATTGCTCGAAAGCGTCGTTGCCCTCAAGTTCGTCATCGACTTCGAAGACGGCGGCGTCACGCCCGTCGGCCTTGCGCCGGGCGAGTCGGTGACCGTGGCGTACGAGACGCGCACGGCGCTCGAGCCCGTGTTGCGAGAGACCACACCGAACTTGGCGCGCGACTCGATCGCTTACAACTCGCTTGCGGGCGCCGCTCGTGGCTTTGACGGCATCAACGACCTGCCGTACCGATTCGTGACGGAACCCCGCAAGGTGGGTGTTGCGCTCGCGACCGGAGCCGTCGACCTGGCCAAGGTCATCACCGGCGCGGGCGCCTCGTTTGCTCCCTCGACCGTGCGGATCGATCTCGCCTGTACCGTCGATATCGATGGCGCGGGAACCCTGCACGACCCCGAGCCCATCGAACTGCTCACCAGTGCGGGAGTTGATCGCACGCCATTCACGCTCACGGGC
>JAAFHT010000109.1 GCA_013297625.1 Actinomycetota bacterium
GATGAGTCCGCGACCGAGCAGCGTGCGCACGACCGAGTCAACGTTGACCGCACGAATCGACGCGATCGCCCCGCGACTGATGGGCTGCTTGTAGGCGATCACGGCGAGAGTCTCGAGCGCCGCTTGCGAGAGCTTCGACGGATTCTGCGTGTGCACGAAGTCGCGCACCACCGCATCGAGTTCGCTGCGGACGTAAATGCGCCACCCTCCCCCAACCTCGCGCAACTCAAATCCGCGGCGCGGCCCGCCCGCAGCCCCGTCGTAGTCGGCAACGAGTTCGGCGATCGCCGCGCGCACGGCCTTCACGGGTCGACCCACAGCACTCGCGAGACCGACAACGCTCTGCGGCTCATCGACGACCATGAGAATCGCTTCGAGCGCGCGCGCCACATCGATGTGGTCCGGGATGCCCGCCGCGGGCGCCTCGGCACTGGCAGCATCCGCGTCGCCGGGCTCCGCGCTGCCCGGCTCGGCGTCGCTCATCACTGCGGCGTCGCTCGACGCGAGCTCCGCATCCGTCATCTGTTCGTCGCTCATCACGCTCTCACTGCCCATAGTCGTTTCCGAGGTTCACGAGGTTTTCGTCGCTCCAGTTCTCGGCCGTCCAGCGCACGGTGAGTTCGCCGAGCGGTTCGAGTTGCTCAAAACCGACCGCGGCGTTGCGGTAGAGCTCGAGCAACGCGAGAAAGCGCGCCACAATGACGCCCTTGCCTTCAGCGCCCGCGATGAGTTGGCGAAAGGTCACGGGTTCGCCCTGGCGCAGCATCGCCACGACGTGCGCGGCTTGCTCGCGAATCGACACGAGCGGCGCGTGCAAGTGGTCAAGCCCGACCACGGGGATCTCGCGCGGCGTGAGCGCGAGCAGCGCGAGGGCCGCGAAGTCGTCGGCACTGAGCGTCCACTTGAGCTCGGGCGTCGTCTCGCGGTACTGGTCTTCGAGGCGCACCGAGCGCACGTGACGCTCGGCCTCTTCGGCCATACTGCGGGCGAACCACGCCGAGACCTCTTTGAAGGCGCGGTACTGCAACAGTCGCGCGAAGAGAAGGTCGCGCGCTTCGAGCAGCGCCACGTCTTCCGCGTCAACGAGTTCGCCTTGGGGCAGCAAGCTCGCGATCTTGAGGTCGAGCAGCGTCACGGCGACGACGAGAAACTCGCTCGCCTGGTCGAGGGCATCGGTCGAGCCGTTGTGCTCCATCGCTCGCAAGTACGACAAGAACTCGTCGGTCACGACGCTCAAGCTCACCTCGGTGATGTCGAGCTCGCGCTTGGTGATGAGGCTTAGCAGCAGGTCGAACGGACCGTCGAAATCGTCGAGCGTGACGCGAAAGCCCGCGGCAGGAGCATCCGGCTCGATCGTTGCGGTGGAGGCCCCCCGCGCGACCGCCGCCGACCCGCTCGATGTCGCCGCACCCGCCTCCGGCTCAGGCGACCTGGCCACGCGCGATCAGCTCTCGAGCCAATTGGCGATAGGCGCCGGCCGCCGGAGATTCAGGGGCGAAACTCGTGATGGGGGCGCCGGCGACCGAGGCATCCGGAAACTTCACGGTGCGACCGATGACGGTCTCGAGCACCTTGTCGGCAAAGACTTCGACCACGCGCTCGAGCACCTCGCGGCTGTGCAGCGTGCGAGCGTCATACATCGTGGCGAGAATGCCGTCGAGTTGCACGGCCGGGTTGAGACGGTCACGAACCTTATCGATCGTCTCGACGAGCAAGGCCACACCACGCAGGGCGAAGTATTCGCACTCGAGCGGAATCAGCACTCCGTGTGCAGCAGTCAGGGCGTTGACGGTCAGGAGCCCCAAGCTTGGCTGGCAGTCGATGAGAATGACGTCGTAGTCGTCGACGATGGGCTTGAGCACGCGCGCCAAAATGTGCTCGCGGGCAACCTCGTTGACGAGGTGCACTTCGGCGGCGCTCAGGTCGATGTTGGCCGGAATCAAGTAGAGGTTCTTGGTCGCCGTCGCTTGCACGGCCTTACGCGCATCGGTCTCGCGGCCCAAGAGAAGGTCATAGACCGTCGGCACGTCGTGGCTGTGCATGCCGAGGCCCGCCGAAAGCGCGCCCTGCGGGTCGAAGTCGATCACGAGCACCTTGCGGCCGTAGTCGGCGAGGGCCGCCCCCAGGCTGATGGTCGTCGTCGTCTTGCCGACGCCACCCTTTTGGTTGCAGAGCGCGATGATGCGAGCGGGGCCGTGGCTGCTGAGCACGGGCGGCTCGGCAAACTCGCGCAACGGGCGACCCGTGGGGCCCGCCATCAGCTCAGAGAAGCCCGCAAGCTCCGCTCCGCTGGTGTTGTCGCCGCTCATGCCCCCAGTGTAGTGACCGGGCGGCTGGCGTCACGGTCAGCCTGCGGCGAGCATCCCGTCAATCAGGCGACGGATGCCCCACCGAAACTGCGCGGTCGTGTTGTAGCGCGCCACGATGTCGGCGGTTTGGGCCGAGAGGGGCACCCCGCTCACATCGACGTGCTCGAGCGCGGCCCGGCGCTCGGTCGCGAGAGTCTCTTCTCGCTCGGGGTCGCCCGTGCCGCCGTCGGCCGCCTCGAGCATCACGGTGCCCAGAACGTAGACCTGCAGGGCGTAGGCCCCGCGCGCGGCGTCGTCGAGCGACTTCCCCGCCTCGACGAAGGTGCGCAAGAGAGCTTCGTTGAGCAGCAGCGAGTGCGGGCCGTCGATCGGCCCCGACATGATGAGCGCTGCGCCACCGGGATGCCCCAGCAGAGTGCGCCGCATGGCGACGGCGAACTGCTCGAGGCGTTCGGCGGGCGTGTGTGCTGTGCTCGCGAGCGGGCCGAGGTCGATCGCTGTCATGACCCGCTCGACCATGCCGCGCAACAGGTCGGCGCGATCAGCGACGTAGGTGTAGAGCGCGTTGGGGCTCACCCCGAGCACGGCCGCAACGCGGCGAATCGACAGCGCCGCGAAACCCTGGTCGACGACGACTCCGAAAGCCGCGTCGAGCACGGTGCTCTCGCTCAGTCGACGTGCTGGTCCTGGCGGGGCCACGGCTGCTCCTTGCTCTCGATCACTTCACACTGTACAGTAACGAGCATCCTCGATTCTGTACAGCGTGCAGAGTTATCGCGCGAAAGGCTTCTCCCATGACCGACCTTCACGTCATCTTCGGCACCGGCCCCGTCGCCCGCGCCACCATGCAGTCGTTGCTGCGGCGCGACCTGCGCGTGCGCATGGTCAACCGCTCGGGGCGGTTTCCGGGTGACGACGCCCCCACCGGGGTCGAGGTGCTCGCGGGCGATGCGCGCGACGCCGAGTTCGCGCGGGGGGCTGCGGCGGGAGCATCCGTCGTCTACCAGTGCCTCAACCCCAAGTACCACGAGTGGACCGAAGTCTTTCCGGCCCTGCAGAACGGCGTACTCGCCGCCGCCGAGTCGAATGACGCCCTGCTCGTGAGTATGGAGAACGTCTACGGCTACGGTCGCCCGAACGGCCAACCCCTCACCGAACACTCGCCGCTCGACGCGCACACCCGCAAGGGGCGCCTGCGCAACGGCATGGCCGAGCAATTGCGCGTAGCCCACGAGAGCGGGCGCGTGCGCGTCACGACGGGTCGCGCCTCGGACTACTACGGCCCCGGTGGCGGCATGGCCTCGCCCATGGGCGACCTCGTGTTTGAGGGCGTGCTCTCCGGTGGCACCGCTCGCCTCTATGGCTCCCCCGACGTGAAGCACACCTATACGTTCATCCCCGACATTGGCGAGGGTCTCGCGGTGCTCGGCACCGACCCGCGTGCGATCGGTCGCGTCTGGCACCTACCCAATGATCCGGATGCGCAGACTTCGCGCCAGATGGCCCAGACTGCGTTTCGGCTCGCCGGCACCACGGGCCGCATTGCCGGCACCCCGACCTGGATCTTTCGCCTGCTCGGCCTGCGCGACCGCACGATTCGCGAGGTCGTCGAAATGGCGTATGAGTTCGAGGCCGATTTCATCGTCGACAGCTCGGCTATCGCGACCGAACTCGGTGTGCACGCGACGCCGATTGACGAGGCTCTTGCAATCACGCTCGACTCGTACCGCTGAGGGCTATTCGCGTCGGCTGGCGGGTCGACGTGGTTGACTGCGAGTCATGAGCGACGATCTCTCAACCGCCACCCAGCAGCAACTCGAGGTGTGGGCGTTCGGGCGTCAGGGCGTCGTCACCGATCGCGAACTCGCCGAAGCGGCCCTGCGCGAGCTGGCCCGGCGGGCCGCCCTCGTTCGCGAAGTCGCTGCCACTGAGACGCACCTGGCCCGGCTCAGCCTTCCTGTTTCCGCCAGCGCACCGGCGGCCGACGACAACAGTGCGAGCTATGACGACGATGACGGTAGCGAGACGGATGCCCGCCCACGCGGCATGTCGGGCCGCAGTCGGGTGGTCGTGGCGATTGCGGTCATCACCGCACTCGTCATCGCAGTCTTCGTCGCACAGCCGCTCTTGCGTGTGGGCCCACCGGGTTCGCTGGACGTCTTCGAGCGGCCATTCACGAGTGAAGAACGGGATCTGCTTCGCCTGCTGCAAAGCAAGGGCCAAACCGTCAGCGTGGGACCGCGAGTGCTCGGCGTGGCCGAGTTCGGCACCGTCATGGCCTATCGGCAGATCACAGGAAACCCTGTCGCTCCCGACCGCGATGTGGTGTGTCTTGCGGTCTCGGAGTTCGATCGGCGTCTCGAGGTTCTGCAGATTGCCGATTGGCAGTGCGTCGACCGTGACCTTGTGCAATCGGAGGGCGCTGAGGTTACGCTCGTCGGCCTCGGTGGAACCTACCAAGTCTCGTGGGGGCCGCGCGGCGACGCCGTCATCGAGGTCAGCGTGAGCGAAGCCCAACGTCTCGCGATGGATCCAGGGTTCGAGTCAATATTCATCGACACTCCGGCAAGCGACCTCGATGATTGGTACATCACCGAGCAGCCCTTGCTCACCCAGTCCGGGCTGCTGATCGAGAACATGCGCAACTCGTTTCCCCTTGCGCGACTGCTCGCTGAACCGGGAACTGTGCTCACTGATGCCCAGCTCCAAGGCGGTGAATGGATCGCCGCCTACACCGCGGTGCTGCCCGACGGCTCTGATCGGGTGGTCTGCATCGGCGTATTGACCGACGGGGTACAGGCCGAAACCGACTGTGTCACGGTCGATGACTTCAGTCGATCGCCACTTCTCTTGGGGTTCGAGCGATTCGGCCGGACGATCACCGTGTCCTGGGCGGCCAGCGGCGAACTGAGCGTGCTCGTCGGGTAGCGCCGACCCGCGCCTGAGCC
Source organism: Actinomycetota bacterium (assembly GCA_013297625.1). Classification (GTDB taxonomy): domain Bacteria; phylum Actinomycetota; class Actinomycetes; order Actinomycetales; family Microbacteriaceae; genus Microcella. The sequence continues at coordinate 5,258 of JAAFHT010000109.1, forward strand.
CACTCGGGTGCGCTAGAGCGCGCGCGGGTGCGCCGTTGCCCAGACCTCACGCACGGCATCTGCCGTCACGAGCGTGTAGAGCTGTGTTGTCGCGACGCTCGCGTGGCCCAGTAGCTCTTGCACGACGCGCACGTCGGCTCCACCTTCGAGCAAGTGGGTCGCGAATGAGTGCCGCAGCGTGTGGGGTGAGAGTTCGGCGGTGAGGGATGCCCGGGCTGCAGCATCCCGAATGATCAGCCACACGCTCTGCCGTGACAACCGGGCGCCACGGGCACCGAGAAAGAGCGCGGGCGTCGACGCACCTCGGGGCGCGAGTAGGGGCCGCGCCCGCACGAGGTACGCCTCGAGTGCCTCGCGCGCATAGCGCCCCAGCGGCACAATGCGCTGCTTGCGGCCCTTGCCGAAAAGTCGCACGGCATCGCCGACCTCGACCCCCACCGTCGACCCGCTCGCGCTGATGACGTCATCAACGGCGAGGTCAACCGCCTCGCTCACCCGGGCACCCGTGGCATAGAGCAGCTCGAGCAGAGCACGATCGCGTAGCGCGATCGGATCATCACCGCTGCACGCGTCGAGCAGTCGCTCGACCTCGTCGATCGAGATCGCCTTGGGCAAACGCTTGACCTGTTTCGGCGGGCGCTGCTCCGCCGCGACATCGCGCGCGACGATGCCCTCTTCGGCGAGAAACCGGTGCCACCCGCGCACGCTCGAGAGCATGCGCGCGGCGCTCGAGGC
>JAAFHT010000002.1:0-51193 GCA_013297625.1 Actinomycetota bacterium
ACGTGGCACCCCGTGGCGCGGCCGTCATCGAGGCCGTCAACGCGGCGAACGTTGATGACAAGTTCACCGACGAGGTTCCGCAGACGAACTTCTTCGTGAGCCTGCTCGGGCTGATCATCCCGTTCCTCATCATCGGCATCATCTTCTACTTCTTGCTCACGCGCCTGCAGGGCGGCGGTGGCCGCGTCATGCAGTTCGGCAAGTCGCGCGCCAAGCTCGTCAGCAAAGAGACCCCGCAAGTGACGTTTGCCGATGTCGCGGGCGCCGACGAGGCGATCGAAGAGCTCAAAGAGATCAAAGACTTCTTGCAAGACCCCACGCGATTCCAGGCCGTGGGTGCGCGCATCCCCAAGGGTGTTCTGCTCTACGGCCCTCCCGGCACGGGCAAGACGCTGCTCGCGCGCTCGGTCGCCGGCGAAGCGGGCGTGCCGTTCTACTCGATCTCGGGTTCTGACTTCGTCGAGATGTTCGTGGGTGTCGGCGCGAGCCGCGTGCGCGACCTCTTCACGCAGGCCAAAGAGAACGCTCCGGCGATCATCTTCGTCGACGAGATCGACGCCGTCGGTCGCCACCGCGGCGCCGGCATGGGCGGCGGCCACGACGAGCGCGAGCAGACGCTCAACCAGATGCTCGTCGAGATGGACGGCTTCGACCCCAACACCAACGTCATCATGATCGCGGCGACCAACCGCCCCGACATTCTTGACCCCGCCCTGTTGCGCCCGGGTCGCTTCGACCGTCAGATTCAGGTGGATGCTCCCGACATGAAGGGGCGCGAAAAGATTCTGCAGGTGCACGCCAAGGGCAAGCCCATGGCCGAGAACGTCGACCTCGAAGTGCTCGCGCGCAAGACGCCGGGCTACACGGGCGCCGACCTCGCCAACGTGCTCAACGAAGCTGCTTTGCTCACGGCGCGTGCTCGCGAAGAGATCATCACGAACGAAGCGCTCGACGAGGCCGTCGACCGCGTCATGGCCGGCCCGCAGCGCCGTACGCGCATCATGCGCGACCACGAGAAACTCATCACGGCGTACCACGAGGGTGGCCACGCGCTCGCGGCCGCGGCCATGCGCAACACCGACCCGGTGACGAAGGTCACGATTCTTCCGCGTGGCCGGGCCCTGGGCTACACGATGGTGCTCCCGCTCGACGACAAGTACTCGGTGACGCGCAACGAGCTGCTCGACCAGCTCACCTACGCCATGGGTGGGCGCGTGGCCGAAGAGATCGTGTTCCACGACCCGACGACGGGTGCGAGCAACGACATCGAAAAGGCCACGGCCATCGCGCGTCGCATGGTGACCGAATACGGCATGAGCACCGACGTGGGCGCCATCAAGCTCGGCCAGTCGAGCGGCGAGGTCTTTCTCGGCCGTGACATGGGCCACCAGCGCGACTACAGCGAGAAGCTCGCCGAGCGCGTCGACGCCGAAGTGCGCGCGCTCATCGAGCAAGCCCACAACGAGGCGTGGCAGGTCATTAACGACAACCGCGAAACTCTCGACCGCCTGGCCACCGAGCTGCTCGAGAAAGAAACGCTCGACCACCTTCAGCTCGCCGAGATCTTTACGAACGTCAAGAAGCTGCCCGAGCGCCCGCAGTGGCTCTCGAGCACGGGGCGACCGCTGCCGAACATCCCGCCGGTGAAGATGCCCGCGAAGCCGCCGATCGAGGCTGCCGCTCTGGCGAACACCGCGGATGCTGCGCCCACGCGGGCAAAGCGCGCGCCGCGTGCGAAGAAGGCCGACACCACTGCCGGAACCACCACCGACAGCCCCACCGACAGCACGCGCGACTGAGCCGCACCATGGCCCCGATCGACACCGGACGCATCGAGGCGGCCGTCGCCGAGATTCTCGCCGCGATCGGCGAAGACACTCAGCGACCCGGCCTGCTGGCCACGCCGCACCGCGTGGCGGAGGCCTACGCCGAGTTTTTCGCCGGCGTCGGGGTCGACCCCGTGCCGCTCTTGCGTGACGAGCTCGCGACGCAGGATGCGCCCGAGCACCGCGGCGAGATCGTGGTGCTGCGCGATATCGCGTTGCGCTCGATCTGCGAGCACCACCTTCTGCCCTTCACCGGAGTCGCGCACGTGGCCTACCTTCCCGACGAACGACTCGTGGGCCTCGGCAGCATCGTGCGCGCGGTCGAGACCCTCGCCTCGCGGCCCCAGTTGCAAGAGCGCCTCGGCGATGACATCGTTGCGGCCCTCGACGCGGCCCTCGCGCCGCTCGGCACGCTCGTCGTCATTGACGCACGCCACGGCTGCGTGACCTCGCGCGGATCACGCCAAGCCGACAGCACGACCGTCACCGTGGCCGCGAGCGGGGCGCTTGCCGACCCCGTGCGCCGCGCCGAGGTGATGGCGCTCATCGGGGCGGGTGTCGCGTGAGCGAACGGCCACAACTCTGGGGCGTGCTCAACGTCACACCCGACTCGTTTAGCGACGGTGGCCGCTTCGTCGACACCGAGGCTGCTCTTGGGCAGGGGCTGCGCATGGTGGCCGAGGGCGCGTCCGTCATCGACGTGGGCGGCGAGTCGACTCGGCCGGGCGCCGAGCCCGTGGCGCCGGAGGTCGAGCGTGAGCGCGTGCTGCCCGTGGTGGCGGCGCTCGTGGGGCAGGGCATCCGCGTGTCGATCGACACCATGAATGCGAGCACCGCGGCGGCCGCAGTGGAGGCAGGGGCCGCGATCGTCAACGACGTGAGTGGCGGCCTCGCCGACCCCGCAATGCTCGAGACCGTGGCGGGGCTCGGCAGCCAGTACGTCATCATGCACTGGCGCGGGCCGAGCGACACGTGGGACTCGGTGAGCGACTACGCGTGGGCGCCGCAGGATGTCACGAACGAGCTCATGGGCCGCTGGCACGCCGCGCTCGAGGCGGGCGTGCAGCCGGAGCGGCTGTGGGTTGATCCGGGCTTGGGGTTCGCGAAGCGTGCTGAACACAACTGGCAGCTGCTCGCCGAACTCGGCACCCTGCGGTCAATCGGTGCGCGGGTGCTCGTGGGCGCCTCGCGCAAGCGATTCTTGGGCTCACTGCTGCCCGACGGCACGCCCCTTGACGAGCGCGACCTGCTGACCGCGGTTGTCTCGGCGCTGGCGGCGGATCACGTGGATGCCCTCCGCGTGCACGACGTGCGCTCCAGCGCCCGCGCCCTCGATGTGTGGCAGTCAATCGCCACCGCGGCCGACTCGGCCCCCGCGTATCGCGCCTCGTATGTGGCAAGCCCGCCGCTCGACCGTCACGCGCGCGGCGACGCCATCACGCTCACGGGCTTGCGCGCCTTTGCGCACCACGGCGTCTTCGACCACGAGCGGCGCGACGGTCAAGAGTTCGTGATCGACGTGGTCGCGCGCCTCGACCTGCGCAGCGCGGGCAGCGACGACGAACTCGCGTCGACCGTGCACTACGGCGTGCTCGCCGAACAGGTTGTGGCCGCCGTCGAAGCCGACCCCGTCGACCTCATCGAAACCGTCGCCGAACGCGTCGCCGCGGTCGTGCTGAGCCACGGCGCGGTGTGGCAAACAGAGGTCACCGTGCACAAACCGCAGGCACCGATCACGGTGCCGTTCGCCGACGTGAGCGTCACGATCGTGCGGGGTCGGTCGTGACCGTCGTGCACCCGGCCACGGCCGTCATCGCGCTCGGCAGCAACCTCGGCGACCGCGAGGCCACACTCGAGCGCGCGGTGGCGGCGCTTGACGGGTTGCCCGAGTCGAGCATCCTCGCCGTTTCGTCGTGGCATGGAACGGTCGCCCTCACGGTCGACGGGCTCGACCCCGAGAAGCCCGCCTACCTCAACGGCGTCGCGCTGCTGCAGACGCACCTCGACCCCTACTCGCTGCTCGATGCCTTGCGCGCGATCGAAGCCGAGAACGGTCGCGAGCGGGTCGAGCGGTGGGGCGACCGCACGCTCGATCTCGACCTCATCGCGTTCGATGAGCTCGAGATCGACTCTGACGTGTTGCAGGTTCCGCACCCGCGTGCGCACGAGCGCGACTTCGTGCTCGCTCCGTGGCTCGAGGTGCAGCCGGATGCTCGCCTCACCGGCCACGGCGACGTCGCCACTCTGCTCGCGGCGCTGCAGTCTGGCGGTGCCGAGTGACCCGCACGCGCCCGCTTCCCCTGCTCATCGCGGCACTCGTCGGGCTCGCGATTGCCTTTGCGCTCGACCTCTTTCTCGCCATGCGCGGAGCCGCCGTGCTCGTGCCCCCGGTCTCGCTCGCCGTCGCCCTCGTGCTCATCGCGGCCGCGGTGTTGGCGCTTGCCTGGCCCGTGCGGCGCGCCGCCAAGGGTGAGCGGCGCATCGACCCGCTCTATGCCGTGCGGGCCGTGGTGCTCGCGAAGGCGAGCGCCCTCGCTGGCGCTCTGCTCGCGGGTGGAGCGGCGGGCATTCTGATCTACTTGCTCACGCGCACGGTCGTGCCGTTAGGCTCAACTTTGGCCGCGGGGGCAACCCTGGTTGCCGCCGCAGCGCTCGTGACTGCGGCCCTCGTCGCCGAATACTGGTGCGCGTTGCCGCCCGACGATCCGACTGAGGAGACCGCCCCGTGACGAACCCCGAACCGACCGGCACCGAGGCAAACGGCACCGACGCGAGTGGCACCGAGGCGGGCCCCGCCTCGCCCTCGCGCCTCGACATCGCCGCCGGAGAGTGGCAGCGCGTCTCGCTCAAGTACATTCCCGTCGACATGATTGGCACGCTCATCTTTGGTGCCATCGCCACGGCGATCGCGTTCGTGCCGTTCTGGGTGGGCTGGGCCGAGGGCTGGCTGCTCGGGCTGGGCGTTGCGGCCATCTTCGTCATCACGCTCGCGCTCACGCCGCGCCGGGTGCGCGCGATCGGCTACCAGTTGCGCGATGACGACTTGCTTTTTCGCCGCGGCATCATGTTCCAACGCTTCGTGGCCGTGCCCTATGGCCGCATGCAGCTGGTCGACATCAGCCGCGGCCCCATCGCTCGCGCCTTTGGCCTTGCCGAACTCAAGTTTGTGACGGCGGCGGCCTCGAGTGGCGTGCTCATTCCCGGCTTGCCGCTCGCCGAGGCCGAGCAGCTGCGCGACCACCTCGTTGCCGTGGCCGAGACGCGCCGGGCGGGGCTGTGACCGAGCCGCGCGACGAGTGGCCGGCGCCGGTCGCCCCGCCAGCACCGGAGGCGCCCGTCGCACAACCGCAGCGACCTGCGGCGGTCAACACCGACTTTGCCGACGGCGAGTGGCACCGCCTGCACCCGGCTACCCCGCTCTTCCGCGGCGGCCTCGCGTTCCTCGCCATTCTCGGCGTGCTCATCGTCAACCTGCGTGACCGCTTCTTCGAGATCTTCTTCGACGAGGGGGATGTTCCGCTGCCGCCCTCGGGCGGCGACCTCGAGGCCGACGCGATCGACTACATCGTGCGCGAAGAGCTCGTGCTCGTGGCGCTGCTCGCGGCCATGGGCGTGTTGCTGTTGCTCATCGCGGGCTTCTACTTCTCATGGCGCTTGCACACCTTCCGCATCACCAATGAGGTCGTCGAAGTGCGCTCGGGCATCCTGTTCCGCACCAATCGCAAGGCGCGCCTCGACCGCATTCAGGGCATCAACATCGGCCGCCCATTTGTTCCGCGCCTCTTCGGCGCCGCCAAGCTCGAGATCTCGGTGGCCGGAAACGACGCCAACGTTCCCCTCGCCTACTTGCGCTCGGCCGACGCCGACGCTCTGCGCCGCGACATCCTGCTGCTCGCCTCGGGGGCACAGCGCTCAGAAGCCGAGCCGGCCGCTGCTGCGGGGGGCATGGGCGGGATGCTCGACGCACGCGTCTCAGAACTGCTGTCTCCCGAGCTCGACGTCGACCTTGTGGCGCCCACGTCGATCGTGCGCATGAACCCCGGCCGGCTCATCGGCTCGACCGTACTCAGCGACACCATGATCATTCTCGTCGCGATGCTCGCGGCGATCGTCGTCACGAGCGTGGTGACGGGTGAGCTCTTCTTGCTCGTCGCGATGTTCCCCGGCGTCATCGGCATCGGCGGTTTTCTCATCGCGCGCGTCACGCGCTCACTGCGCTACTCGATCGCCGCAACGCCCGATGGCGTGCGGGTGGGCTTCGGGTTGCTCTCAACGACCAACGAGACTTTGCCTCCCGGCCGCATCCACTCGATCAAGGTCAGTCAGCCCCTACTGTGGCGGCCGTTCGGCTGGTGGCAGGTCGCGGTCAACCGGGCTTCGCGCTCGTCGCAAAACGGTGCCGCGGGTCAACAGCAGACGAGCATCCTTCCCGTCGGCAATCTCGATGACGTGCGCGCGGTGCTGAGGCTGTTGCTGCCCGAAGTGGCGAACGACGCGAGCATGCCCGTGCTCGAACTGGGCCTCAGCGGCACGGGCACCGAGGGGGGCTTCACGGTCTCACCGCGCCGCGCGCGCGTGCTGCGGTGGTTCTCGCAACCGCGCAACGGATTCGCACTCACCGACACGGCCGTGCTGCTGCGTCGGGGTGCCATCTGGCGTTCGCTCACCGCCGTGCCTTACTCGCGCACGCAGTCGGTGTCGGTGTACCAAGGGCCGCTGCTGCGCGCGCTGCGCCTCGGGTGGGTGCAGGTGCACACGGTCGCGGGTCCGATCGTTCCGACGATCGGCGCGCTCGACCGCGATGACGCCGTGCGCTTGTTTGACGAGGTTGCGGCGGCATCGCTGCGCGCGGCCGCGACCGACACGAGTCACCGCTGGCGCCAGCGGTGAACGCCCGCGACGGCCGACTCGGTGTCGGCATCGTCGGTGCAGGCCGGGTAGGCCCGGTCATCGGCGCCGCGCTCGCGGGCGCCGGTCACGCTCTCGTGGGGGTCTCGGCGAGCACCGACGACGAGCGTGATCGCGTCGAGAGCATGTTGCCCGCGGTTCCCGTGCTCACCGTGCCGCAGATCGTCGAGCGCAGTGAGCTCGTCGTGATCGCGGTGCCCGACGACCAGCTCGTCGAACTCGTTGCGGGCCTCGCGGCTCTCGGCGCATGGCAGCCCGGCCAGCTCGTGCTGCACACCTCGGCCCGCCACGGCTTGGCGGCGCTCGACCCCGCGCGGGCTGCGGGGGCGATTCCGTTGGCGGTGCATCCGGCCATCGCGTTCACGGGCACGAGCGTTGACCTCGCGCGCTTGCGAGACGCGTGGTGCGCCGTGACGGCTCCCGGCCCCGTGTTGCCGATTGCGCAGGCACTCGTGGTCGAGATGGGCGCCGAGCCCGTGGTCATTAGCGACGATGATCGGCCGGCCTACGCCGATGCCATCGACGCAGCCTCACAGTTTTCGACCGCCATCATCACGCAGTCGGTCGCGGCGTTACGTGCGATCGGAGTGGATGAACCCGGCCGGCTTCTCGGCGGCGTCGTGCGCTCGGCGGTCGAGAACGCATTGCAGTCTGCCGCTGTCGATAGCATCGACCGGTGAGTGCCTCCACCCTGCCCGACGTCGAAACCACTATCGCCGGGCTGCGTTCGCGCCTCGACGCTGCTCGAGCGGCCGGTTCCACCGTCGCCCTCGTGCCCACGATGGGCTCGCTGCACGAGGGTCACCTCGCGCTCGTCGAGCACGCGCGTGAGGTCGCCGACGTTGTCATCGTCTCGGTGTTCGTCAACCCCATGCAGTTCGGGCCGACCGAAGACTTCGAGCGTTACCCGCGCGACCTCGAGGCCGACCGAGCGACCCTGTCGGGCCACGGTGTCAACGCCGTCTTCGCGCCGGGTGCCGACGAGATGTACCCCTCGGGCCCGGTGGCGACGCGCGTGAGCGCGGGCAACCTCGGCGGCATGTACGAGGGCCGCTCGCGCGCCGGCCACTTCGATGGCGTGCTCACGGTCGTGGCGAAGCTGCTCAACATCGCGCAGCCGACCATTGCTGTCTTTGGCGAGAAGGATGCCCAACAGGTCTTTCTCGTGCAGCGCATGGTGCGCGATCTCGACATGCGCACGCGCATCGACGTGGTCGAGACGGTGCGCGCCGACGACGGCCTCGCCCTCTCGAGCCGCAACGCCTACCTCGACGAGCGATACCGCCGCGCCGCCCGCACGATTCCCGATGCGCTCGAAGCCGCCGAGTCGGCCGCCGACCGAGGCATCGACGCTGTCATCGCGGCCGCGCAAGGCGTGCTCATGGGCTCGAACGAGGTCGAGCTCGACTACTTCGCGCTCGTGCGCCCCGACACCTTCCAGTCGATCGACGACGACTACCACGGGCCCGCGCGGGCGCTCATCGCGGCACGCGTGGGCACGACGCGACTCATCGACACGACGCTGCTGCACTTGGCGTGAGGGGCGGGGTGCGCGAGCATCCCCGAATCCGCTCACGGGTAGGCTGGCTCCGATGACCGAGAACGCCGAAACCGACGCCGCAACGACTGCTCAAGCCGACCCCACCGTCGCTGAGCCGACCAGCGACGAGATCGCCGAGCAAAAGCAGGTTCGGCTCGACAAGCGGCAGCGCATGCTCGACGCCGGAATCGAGCCCTACGCCGTGGGCCTTACGGTGACCGACACGATTGCGGATGTTCGCTCGCGGTTTCCGAACCTCGAGGTCGACACCGCCACGGGTGAGCGGGTTGCTCTCGCCGGCCGCGTCGTCTTCTCGCGCAACACCGGCAAGCTCTGCTTCGCCACCCTGCAGGCCGGAGAGGGCAGCCGCATTCAGGTCATGCTGAGCCTCGCTGAGGTGGGCGACGCCGCGCTCGACCAGTGGAAAGATCTCGTCGACCTGGGCGATCACGTGTTCGTCGAGGGCGAGGTCATCACGAGCAAGCGCGGCGAGCTGAGCGTCATGGTCTCGACGTGGGCGATTGCCGCGAAGGCGATTCTGCCCCTGCCCAACCTGCACAACGAGCTGAGTGACGAGACGCGCGTGCGCCAGCGATACCTCGACTTGATCGTGCGCGAGCAGGCGCGCGTGACCGTGCGCGCTCGCGCCGCGGCCGTTGCCAGCTTGCGCACCACGTTTGCGAGCCACGGCTACCTCGAGGTCGAGACGCCCATGCTGCAGACGATGCATGGCGGAGCATCCGCTCGCCCCTTCGTCACGCACTCGAACGCCTTCGACACCGAACTCTTCTTGCGCATCGCCCCCGAGCTGTTCTTGAAGCGCGCCGTCGTGGGCGGTATTGAGCGGGTCTATGAGATCAACCGCAACTTCCGCAACGAGGGTGCCGACTCGACGCACAGCCCCGAGTTCGCGATGCTCGAGGCCTACCAGGCCTACGGCGACTACCACCAGATGGCCGACCTCACGCAAGAGATGATCCAGAACGCAGCGGTCGCCGTCTCGGGCTCGCACGTCGTGACGTGGGCCGATGGCACCGAGTACGACCTCGGCGGCGAGTGGGATCGCCTGAGCATGTACGAGTCGCTCAGCGCCGCCGCGGGAGTGCAGATCACGCCGCAGACGCCGATGGCCGAGCTCAAGAAGCTCGCCGACGCCGTCGAGATCGAGATCGACCACCCGCTGCCCGGCAAGTATGTCGAAGAGCTGTGGGAGCACTTCGTGAAGGGCGACCTCGTGCGCCCGACCTTCGTCATGGACTTTCCCGTCGACACGAGCCCGCTCGTGCGCGAGCACCGCAGCATTGCGGGCGTGGTCGAGAAGTGGGATCTCTACGTGCGCGGCTTTGAGCTCGCCACGGCGTACTCCGAGCTCGTCGACCCCGTCGTGCAGCGCGAGCGCTTTGTGGCGCAAGCGGCGCTCGCCGCGGGCGGCGACCTCGAAGCAATGCAACTCGATGAGGCGTTCTTGACCGCGCTCGAACACGGCATGCCGCCCAGCGGTGGCATGGGCATGGGCATTGATCGTTTGCTCATGGCGCTCACGGGCCTCGGCATTCGCGAGACCATTCTCTTTCCGCTGGTGAAGTAGGGTCGCGACATGGCCAAAGACGAACTCAAGCTTCCGGGTGACGACCAGAAGAAGCCCGAGATCAGTATGAACCGACTGGCCCTGTGGCTCGTTGTCGGCGCAATCGGCGCCTATCTCTTGCTCTCGGGCATCATCGGCATCATCGCCAAGGGCTAGCGACTTTGCCCCCGTACGGGGGCGAGACGCTGTGGTCGCGTCGGAATAGCCTTAGCGCACCCGATATCCGCATGCCTCGTGGATGCCCTCCGGCACCCCGCGAATCGTCCGACCCGAACGGCGATCGACGTGATCTCTCACCGCCTCCGCGCCGTAGTCGCTGGCGTGCCGGTGCTTGCCGTGGCGGCCATTCTCATCGCGAGCCCGGGTTTCGCGGCCGACTCACTGGTCATCAACTCGAACCTGTCAGGATCCACCGTGTCGGGCGAGCTTCTCGTCGAAGGCTCGACGCTCGGCGACGACCTGCAACTCGTGACACTCTCGCTCGCCCCGCAAACACTTGTCGATTGTGGCGAGCCCATGGCGCAGAGCACCGCGGCGACTGATGCGAGCCGTTTCTCGGGCAGCGTGCAAACCACGGCCGTGCCCGATGGGTCGTATTGCCTCATCGCGATGGCCGACGACGGGCGCTTGTCGACCGTGCTGGGCGGCATCACGGTGGACAACTCGCCCGAGCTCGGCGCTTCGTTCGAGGGCGTGCAGTTGCCCACCCAAGCACTCGGTGCAGAGGTGGAAGCGGTCGCGACCCCGTCACGATTCGGCGACCTCTCGGCGCTCGGCCCCGTGGTGCTCGCCGCAACGGCGGGACTCGCAATCGGTGTCCTCGCGCTCGGGTTTGCTGCTCGGCGCCGCGCCGGCGTCTAGCCCTTCCGTGATCCGGTGCATGCCGCGCTCAGCCGCACCGACGTATCCTTAAGCCATGCCCGAAGACTTCTGGGGAAACGCGATCTTCTCGGTGACGCCGACGATCGTCATCGGCCTCATCTTCTGGTTCGCGATGCGCGCGATCATTCGCGCTGACCGCTCCGAGCGCGACGTCTTCAGCGAGGTTGAAGCCGAAGAGCGCGCGCGGCTTGAGGCGAACACGCGCCGGGCTGACCCGCACGAGTAGTTCTTAGTCGCGCGGCCGCAACCGCACGTCGGGCATGACGGGTGCGGGTAGCGCCCGACCGTTCCAGCCCGCGACGATGCCGAACCGACCGGCATCGGTTGCGCCCTCGATCACCTCGGCCTGCCACTGCTCGCGCAACGCCACGATCTCGTCGTGATCGCGCGCGATGAAGTTCCACCACATGACGATGGGTTCGCCGAGGGGCTCGCCGCCGAGCAGCAGCGCGCGCAGGGGAGTGCCTCCGGCTGCGATCCGCACCGACGAGCGACCGGGGGCCGCGTAACCGAGGTGGTTGCGGGGCACCTCGGTGGCGTCGAGGTGGGCGAGGCCCGCATCCACCAGAAGTCCGTGTTCGAAGCGCTCGTCGACGGCGAGGTCGACGGTCGCACCGGCGGGCAGATCGAGCTGCGCGCCCAGCAACGCCGTGAAAGTGCGCACGGGGCTGCGCGAGCCCGCGAGTTCGCCCACGAAGACGCGCAGGGTTGCCGGGCCCACCGTGATCGGCTCGGTCTCGGCGTGCTCGAAGAACGGCGCCACGTGCCGGTCGCGGTCGGGCAGGGCGACCCATAGTTGGGCGCCGTGCAGGCGCGTCGTCGCGGGCGTCGACACCTCAGAGTGCTGGATGCCCGCGCCCGCCGTCATGAGGTTGACCTCGCCCGGTCGCACCATCGCGTGCGCACCGCTCGAGTCGCGGTGCTCAACCTCGCCCTCGAACAGCCAGCTGACCGTCTGCAAGCCCGTGTGCGGATGCGGCGGCACCGTCATGCCGCCCGTCTCGGCCACGTCATCGGGCCCGTAGTGGTCGACGAAGCACCAGGCGCCGATGAGGCTGCGCTCGCGTTGCGGCAGCGTGCGGCGAACGGTCATCGCGCGCGGGCCGCCGAGCGGCACCTCGCGCGGTTCGAGCACGTGGATGCCCACTGCAGGTCGGTCGGTGCACACGAGCTCGGCAGGCTCAGCCTCGAGGTTGCTCACGCCCCCACCCTACGACGGGTGCTGCGCGCCAGTGTCTGCCTGGTCACCCGCTCGCGCGGCGTGCCCGCCCGGTCGCTCGCGCCGCTCCCGCCCCTGTCGCTGCCCCCTCAGTCGCTCTGATCGCGAGCCTGGGCACGAACGTCTGCAGAATCTGCGGGCACGCCCAATTTCCTCAGAACCGCCGCATTCTGCAGACGTTAGTGCTCGCGCACTCAGCGCTCAGCGACGAGCAGGTCGCCGACCTCACACTCGAGCGCCTCGCAAATCGCGCGCAGCGTCGAAAACCTGATCGCCCGGGCCCGGTCGTTCTTGAGCACCGAGAGGTTCACGATGCTCACGCCGACGAGCTCGCTCAACCGCGTGAGCGTCATGCCCCGTTGCTCGAGCAACTCGTCGAGCCGGCAGTGGATGCCCGTCTCTTCGTCCTCGGAGACCGCCGGGCTCATCACACCAGCCCCTTGGTGTCGTTCTGCAATAGCGCGCCGCGCTTGAGCAGTACCGCCACGAGCAGGATCCCGGCGCCGGCCGCGACGTGCGTCAGGTCGATCGGGCCGGGGCCGATCCAGCCGCCGAGTTCGGTACCGCCGAGTATCTCGTGCCGCGCGAGGCTCGTGCCGTACGTTTCCAGTACCTGCGAGAGCGAGCCGATCACGATGAGCGAGATGCCGACGACGACCGCAGACGTAGCCAGCTGAGGCGCGAACCCCTCATTGCGCTCAATGCGTGTCGCAAGCGATGCGATGCCGAATGCGACGATCGCGTGCAGCAGCGGCGTCAGAATCATGGGTGCGAAGAAGAGCAACGCCGTTCCACTGCTCATACCGAAGCCCGTGATCGACACCTCACTGAAGTGGCCGTAGCTCACGAGCTCTCCGCCCACGTCGAAAGGCGGGAGCACACTGTCGGGAATCGCCGTCGTCGCCGACGCAGGCACGGGCAGCGTGACCGCATTTCCGCCCTGAGAGCCCTGCGCGGCCGACGAGAACACGACGACCGCCGTCATTAACGATGCGAAGGCCGCGGCCAAGCCATACACAAATGCCAACACAGCGACAACGCGCGCGATGCCAGCGGTACGTGAAGGCTGACCTTCACCCACCGCCGACTCCGCCCCACGTCGACGTGCGATCACGAAGAGCACCACCCCGATGACGATGACCAAGATGAGCGGGATCGCGCCGAACAACACGTTCCAGATGACAACGTTCATCAGACGAGCCCCTTCGTGTCGTTCTGAATGCGCTCGCCCGCGCGGATGAGTCGGGCGATCACGATCAACACGAGTCCGACGCCAAGAGGCCAGACCTCGATCACCCAGGTAGGCGCAACATTCACGCCACCGTCGATCGCGTCATCGCTCAGGAAGAACAGTTGTTCGTGAGCTCGCGCACCCGCGAGAAGGCCCGCTAGCTGCGCTGCTGTGGCCCCGATCGCGATAGCGCCCCCGCTCACAACGAAGAGTGCGCTCAGCTTCGAGGCGAATGGGGTCTCTGACAACGATTGACGCGCGAGTTTGGCGATCATGATCAGCACAGTGATGACGACGGCAGAGTTCACCACGCTCTGCATTGCCACGAGTGAAAGCGTGACGCTGTCGAGCCCGGAGACTGTCAGCGATAACGTCGTTTGTTGCGTCGTTCCGCTCACGACCGCGGCTTCGATTGATTCGCGAAGCTCGGTCGGGACGCTGTCGATGCTCACGTTTACCGGCACGGCGAGGGTCACACTGTCACGAACGTAGGTTTCGACGATGGTGCGGACGCTGACGAGTGCGGCCATCCCGGCACCGACAATGGCGCCACCGGCGACCAGCCGGGGAATTAGCGGCAACGGTTCAACGCCAGGCAGCCCGCGTCTGCCGACACCGGCGACGAGAAGCACGGCGAATCCGAGCATCAGTAGCAGCACAATCGAGAATGGATCCATCAGACGAGCCCCTTCGTGTCGTTCTGCAGCCGCTCGCCGATGCGGAACACCACAGCCATTGCCATCACCACCACTCCGAGGAACACGGGGAGTGGATCGATCGTCGCGTCGATGGCAAAAACGTCGCTGCCGAGTAGCTCATTGATCCGGTCGGATGCCATCAAAGAACCGAGCGCGTGCGAACCCAACGCGATCACGCTGCCGATTGAGAGTGCGGCGCCAGCGGCCATCGCGATTGCGAAGAGCGATCGGTGAAAGGGTGACCGGCGGGCGAGCCGCAGAAGCACGATGCCGATCGCACCGATGACCACCGCGCCGACGATAAGCGAGACAGCGTCGCTTCCGAGGAGCAGAACAGATGTGACCGGTCCGAGAGCATCCAGGTCGACGTTGACCTGCGCACCGTCCCACGCAATGGTGTTGAGACCGGCACCCGGGTTCGGATCGACGCGCGGGTTGAGCACGGTCGCCGGAAGCGAGATCGCTCGTGCAGAGGTGGCGTATCGAGCGAGCCCGTAGAGCGCGCCGATCAGCCACACAACTCCACCTGCGAGCGAGGCGGCGCCCAGGGCGCCCATGGCGAATCGGTCGTACCGGTCGAGGGGTGCGGCCGCTTCGGAGGTGGGGGTCGGCATGAGCATCCTTATCGTTCATCGTTATTATCGAATGTCGTTAACATACGGATGCTCGCGGCAGAGTGCAACCTCGGTCACGCCTACGGCGAACAGGGGCAGTTAACGCAGGGTGCGCTGGTTACCCTCAATACAGCGGCCCCGCATCCTGTCGACGGCGCCGCGTGAGGAGAGTGCGAGATGTTCGAACGGTTTACCGACCGCGCCCGTCGCGTGGTGGTCTTGGCGCAAGAAGAAGCCAAGATGCTCAACCACAACTACATCGGCACTGAGCACATTCTCTTGGGCCTCATTCACGAGGGCGAGGGTGTTGCTGCGAAGGCGCTCGAGTCGCTGAGCATCTCGCTCGACGCCGTGCGCGAGCAAGTGCAAGACATCATCGGCCAGGGTCAGCAGCAGCCGACCGGTCACATTCCCTTTACGCCGCGTGCCAAGAAGGTGCTCGAGCTGAGCTTGCGTGAAGCCCTGCAACTCGGCCACAACTACATCGGCACCGAGCACATCCTTCTCGGCCTCATTCGCGAGGGCGAGGGCGTTGCCGCGCAGGTGCTCGTGAAGCTCGGCGCCGACCTCAACCGCGTGCGTCAGCAGGTCATTCAGCTGCTGAGTGGCTACCAGGGCAAAGAGGCCGTCGCCGTGGGTGGCGACAGCCCGAGCCCTGACAAGGGCTCGCAGGTGCTCGACCAGTTCGGCCGCAACCTCACCGCCGCAGCGCGCGAGGGCAAGCTCGACCCGGTCATCGGGCGCGAGAAAGAGGCCGAGCGCGTCATGCAGATTCTGTCGCGCCGCTCGAAGAACAACCCTGTGCTGATCGGTGAGCCCGGCGTCGGCAAGACCGCTGTTGTCGAAGGCCTCGCCCAGGCGATCGTCAAGGGCGAGGTGCCCGAGACGCTCAAAGACAAGCAGCTCTACTCGCTCGACCTCGGCTCGCTCATCGCGGGTAGCCGCTACCGCGGTGACTTCGAAGAGCGCCTCAAGAAGGTCACGAAAGAGATCCGCACCCGCGGCGACATCATCGTGTTCATCGATGAGATCCACACGCTCGTGGGCGCGGGCGCTGCCGAAGGCGCGATCGATGCGGCGAGCATCCTGAAGCCGCTGTTGGCGCGTGGCGAACTGCAGACCATCGGTGCGACCACTCTTGACGAGTACCGCAAGCACTTTGAGAAGGATGCTGCGCTCGAGCGCCGCTTCCAGCCGGTGATGGTCAACGAGCCCTCGCTGCCGCACTCGATCAACATCTTGAAGGGGCTTCGCGACAAGTACGAGGCCTTCCACAAGGTGTCGATCACCGATGGCGCGATCGTCGCCGCGGTGAACCTGGCCGACCGCTACGTGCAAGACCGCTTCTTGCCCGACAAGGCCATCGACCTGATCGATGAGGCCGGCGCGCGCTTGCGCCTGTCGATTCTGTCGGCGCCGCCCGAGCTGCGCGAGTTCGACGAGAAGATCGCCGGCGTGCGCACCGAGAAAGAACTGGCGATCGAGAACCAAGACTTCGAGAAGGCCGCGAGCCTGCGGGATGACGAGAAGAAGCTGCTCGGTGAGCGTCTTCGCCTCGAGAAGCAGTGGCGCGCCGGAGAGGTTGCCGCGAGCGGCACCGTCGACGAGGGCGTTATTGCCGAGGTGCTCGCGCAGGCCACGGGTATTCCCGTGTTCAAGCTCACCGAAGAAGAGTCGAGCCGCCTCATCTTCATGGAGAAGGCCCTGCACCAGCGGGTCATCGGCCAAGAAGAAGCGATCTCGGTGCTCGCCAAGACGATTCGTCGCACGCGCGCGGGCCTGAAAGACCCGAAGCGCCCGAGCGGCTCGTTCATCTTCGCCGGCCCCACGGGTGTCGGAAAGACCGAGCTCGCCAAGGCGCTCGCCGAGTTCCTCTTCGACGACGAGGGCGCGCTCATCGCGCTCGACATGTCGGAGTACGGCGAGAAGCACACCGTCTCGCGTCTCTTCGGTGCCCCTCCCGGGTTCGTCGGATTCGAAGAGGGCGGCCAGCTCACCGAGAAGGTGCGGCGCAAGCCGTTTAGCGTCGTGCTCTTCGACGAGATCGAGAAGGCGCACCCCGACATCTTCAACTCGCTGTTGCAGGTGCTCGAAGAGGGTCGCCTGACCGACGGTCAGGGTCGCGTCGTCGACTTCAAGAACACGGTCATCATCATGACTACCAACCTCGGCACGAAAGACATCACGGGTGGCCCCGTGGGCTTCACGCTCGAGGGCAACGCCGCGGCGTCGTACTCGGCCATGCGCGCGAAGGTCGTCGAAGAGCTCAAGAAGCACTTCAAGCCCGAGTTCTTGAACCGTGTTGACGAGACGATCGTCTTCCCGCAGCTCAACCAAGACGAGCTGCTGCAGATCGTCGACCTCTTCGTGAAGCGTTTGCGCGAGCGTCTGCTCGACCGCGACATGACGATCGAGGTGAGCGACCCGGCGAAGGCGCAGCTGATCAAGGTCGGTTGGGATCCCACGCTCGGTGCGCGCCCGTTGCGGCGAGCCGTGCAGCACGAGATCGAAGACGCCTTGAGCGAGCGCATCTTGCACGGTGAGCTCAACGCGGGCGACCACATCGCGGTCGACTTCGTTGACGGTGCGTTCACGTTCGCCACGACGCGCAAAGAGCTTGCGGCCGTCGAGGCCGGCGCGGGAGCGTCGGCCGAACTGCCGCCCGTCGACTAACGCGCGTCGAGCATCCGTCGACGGATGCTCGCACCCCGTCAGCGCCCCGGCCCGTCACACGGCCGGGGCGCTTCGGCGTTCGCGTCGGCTCTAGGCTGGCGGGGTGACGCGATCGCCGAGCCACCCGCACCCGATCGTCGTGCAGTACCGCCCGCCGGAGGGTCTCTCGGTGGTCGAAGCGGCTGAACTGCTGCAGCAAAACTCGCGGGCGGTCGTGGCACAACTGATCGATTTTGCTTCTCGGCGTATGGTGGTCATGGTGCCTGGCCCCAAGAGGCGCAGCTTTCGGTTGGTGCGCACCGCTCGAGCAGTGACGTCGGCGGCAGAAGAAGCGATTCTCGCGGCCGTGTTCGGCGACCAGGCGATGACCGGTGCTTCTGTCACGCTGACGCGGCATCGCAACGAAGGACTGAGTCGGCGGCTCGCCGATGCGCATCGCGGCATTGCTGCCTCACTCATCGAGCGAGGCCTGGTTGCCGAGCGCTCGTTCGCCTCTCGCCTCGCGCGGTTCTGGGATCCTCGGCCGGTTGCTCCGACCGATGAGGCCGCCCCCGTGCTCGCCCACCTGGAAGGGCTGCGCCAGTACATCGCGCTCGCCGAAGCCGATCGCATGCGAGTGCTTCTCGGCCCTGACTCGGCGATGGAGCGTCGTGACGAGAGTGGCGAGTCGACACTCGTCATCCACGAAAAGCTGCTCGGCTATGCGGTGCTATTCGGGCTCGAGAAGCAGTGGGCAGCCCGTATCGCTGCCGACTATGCCGCCGAGCGACCCGGCCGAGAGCCCGTAAACATCGACGGCCTTGCATGGGTTGACGCTGCCATGTGGGAGGTCGTCACGACGAGTGCCGATCTGCAGATCGAAGGTCTCGATCTTTCCGCGCTCCCCGAGCTCCCCGAGGTCGACCTCGACCTCACCGTTGGAGCGGCCGACGTGCTCGACGGCCTCGGCGCGTTCTTCGGCGGTCTGTGATGTTGCGCCGGCTCTAGGCTGGAAGCGTGACGAGCAACGGGTTTAGCGTGCGGCGCGCGCGCACGGCCGATGTGCGCGCGATCAAACAGCTCGTCGAGCCGCTCGTGCAGCAGGGCATTCTGCTCGGCAAAGAACTCGTCGTGTTCTTCGAGTCGCTGCAAGAGTTTCGCGTGGCCATTGACGATGCCACGGGCGAGGTGATCGGCTGCGGCGCCGTGCACGTGATCTGGGAAGACCTCGGCGAGATTCGCACGCTTGCCGCGAGCGACGCGTGGCGTGGTCGTGGTGTGGGGCACGCTCTGCTCTCGAGCCTCGAGGATGACGCGCGCGAGCTCGGCCTACAGCGCCTGTTTTGCCTCACGTTTGAGGTCGAGTTCTTCGGCCGCCATGGCTTCGCGCCGGTCGATGAGCAACTACTGATCGACCCCGAGGTCTATGCCGAACTCGTGCGCTCGCCCGACGAGGGTGTCGCTGAGTTTCTCGACCTTTCGCGCGTCAAGCCCAACACTCTGGGCAACACGCGCATGCTCAAGGTTTTGTAGAGGTAGCTGAGCGTTCGGGCACACGCCGAGCGAGCATCCACCCGCCGCCCCCAACCGGCCCTACCCTGGCGACATGTCGACGATCCGTAATCCGGTCGGGCCGCTGCCGCCGCAGGTCTATTGGCGTCGACGGATCGTCGTGGGGATTGTCGCCCTCGCGGTCATCGTGATCATCGTGCTCATCATCGTGCGGCCCGGGGCGACTGAGCCGGCCGACCAGCCCACTCCCGAGCCCACCACGAGCGCGTCGGGCGAACCCGGCGCAAGTGGTGAAGAGACGACCGACGGTGAGATCGAGGCTTGCGCGGCATCGCAAGTGACCGTCACCCCGGTGACCGACTCCAACTCCTACCCGGCAGGCCAGCAACCGTTGCTCTCGCTGACGCTGCTCAACACGGGAACAACGGCGTGTTCGATCCAGGCGGGATCGGACGCGCAGAGCTACGTCATCACCTCGGGCGACGACCGCATTTGGGCCTCGACCGACTGTCAAGAACCCGGCGTTGCCGCCGAGGCAACGCTCGAGCCCGGCGAGCCGCTCTCGACCACGCCCTTCGCGTGGAGCCGCACGCGCTCGAGCGCCGATGACTGCTCCGCCGAGCGCGACCCCGTCATCGCGGGCGGGGCGACCTACCGGCTCAGTGTGAGCGTCGGCGAGTTCACGAGCGCCGACGACCGCCCGTTCATCCTCAACTGAGGCTCGCCCTCGCGGCGTAGGCTGTTCGGGATGCCCACCAACAGCCCGAAGAAACGCCCCGGTTCGTCGCAGCCGCGCCGCGCCGCCTCCGGCCACCTCGCGCCCCTGCCTCCCTCGAAACTTCCGCCCGAGCAAAGACTGGATGCTGCCCTCGAGCGCCAAGACGCCGCGGCCGTGGCGTTCGCTCTGCGCAACGACCACGTCATCGTGCCGCTGCTTGTGGTCGACGGCCCGGCTCAAGTGAGGGTGTTTCGGCGGGGCGAGGCCGATAAGTACATGCTGTTGCTCTTCTCGAGCCCGCAGACCTACATCGCGATGGTGCCCGACGAGCCCGAGCATCGCGTGCTGCCGTACGACCGTGCGACGCTCACCGAGTTTCTCGAGCAGAACATCGGCGTGCTCGAGGGCATCTGGTTCGACGTCGCGGGCCCGCACGCGATGCAAGCCGACCCGCACGACGTGCTCGAGGCGCTGCAGCTCGACTCCGACTAGCGGCGCCGCGTTTGGCCGCACCGGTCTCGTTTGTCTGCGAAAGTTCGGGCCCAAGCGTGACGTTTGGCCCCAAACGCGAGCGCCTAGAACTCGGGTACGTCGAGCTTCTCGTCGTGCGCACTCGCGAACGCGAGCCGCACGGCTTCGCGCAAGTGCAACGCTGAGGCGTCAATCACCGTGGTGTAGCCGAGGCGCGCGCCTTCGGCGGCTCGCTGCGGGGCGCCCGACACCGCGCGGATTTCGCCGGCGAGACTGATTTCTCCGATGGCGGCGAGGTGGGAGTCGAGAGCTTTCTCGCGGCGGGCGCTCGCGACGGCCAGCGCGATCGCGAGGTCGGCCGCGGGCTCGGTCAGCCGGATGCCGCCGACCGTCGACACGTAGACGTCGAACCCCGAGAGCGGCATTCCGCACCGACGCTCGAGCACGGCGAGCAGCATCGCGACGCGCGACGAGTCGACGCCGTTCACGACGCGGCGCGGCTGCGGAGCGTTGGAGGCGACGATGAGCGCTTGCACTTCGACCGGCAGAGCGCGGCGACCCTCCATGGCGATGGCGATGCACGTGCCACTCACAGGCGTGGTCGAGCCCGAGCGAAACAGAATCGAGGGGTCGGCGACCTCGGCGATGCCGTCGCCCGTCATCTCGAAGCAGCCGACCTCGTCGGTGGGGCCGAAGCGGTTCTTGAGCGCCCGCACGAAGCGCAGTGCCGTTTGGCGGTCACCCTCGAACTGGCACACGACGTCAACGAGGTGCTCGAGCAGGCGAGGGCCTGCAATAGTGCCGTCTTTCGTCACGTGGCCGACGAGCACGACGGGGATGTCGCGGTCTTTCGCCGCACGGATAAGGGTGGCCGCGACCTCCCGCACTTGCGAAACCCCGCCCGCGAGCCCATCGACGAGCGAGGAGGCGACGGTCTGCACCGAGTCGACGATCACCAGCGCGGGCTGCACTTCGTCGATCTGGCCGAGGATCGTCGCGAGGTCGGTCTCTGAGGCGAGGTAGAGCTCGGGCGTGAGCGCACCCGTGCGGCCCGCGCGCAGTCGCACTTGCGCCACCGACTCTTCGGCGCTCACGTAGAGCACGCGCTGACCGAGCTTGGCAGCGCGCGCGGCGACCTCGAGCAGCAGGGTCGACTTGCCGACCCCGGGTTCGCCCGACAGCAGAATGGCGGCGCCGGGCACGATGCCGCCGCCGAGCACGCGGTCGAACTCCGCGATGCCCGTGGGGGTGTGACTCTCGCCCCGCGGTTCGATCGACGTGATCGGGCGCGCGGCCCGACCATCGGCAACTCGGGCCGGCGCGGTGTGCCGCGTCGGCGCATCCTTTTCGATGACGGTGCCCCACTGCTGGCACTCGCCGCAGCGGCCAGCCCACTTCAGCGTCGTCCAGCCGCACTCGGTGCAGACGAAGTTCGCGGTGGGCTTGGCCATGGTGGCTTCAGAATACGCGGCACCACCGACGAGCAACGGCGGGCCGCGCACGATCAGTCGGCGGGCACTTGCCGTTCGATTGGAACGGTGCGTTCGACGACGACATCGCCCGTGTGCGTGGTCGTCACGGTCTCGATCAACACGATCTCGACCTCGTGTTCGGCGATCGGATTGTGGCGTACGCCCCGCGGCACGACGAAGAACTCGCCCGGCGAGAGCACGACCTCGTCGCGGCCCTCTAGCTGAATGCGCAGTCGCCCCGAGATGACCCAGAAGAGCTCGTCTTCGTTCTCGTGGGCGTGCCACACGAACTCGCCGAGCAGCTTCGCAACCTTCACATACTGATCGTTGACCCGACCGATGATGCGGGGGGTCCAGTGCTCGGTGACCTTCGCGAGCTCAGCGGTTATCGTGACCGTGTCCATCATTGCCACAGTCTCTCAGGTCGCCTGCGGTTCGACCCGCCCTCTCGCCTGTACTAAACTCTTTCGCGGTGACGTGTCCGAGCGGCCGAAGGTGCAACTCTCGAAAAGTTGTGTGGGTGTTGAGCCCACCGTGGGTTCAAATCCCACCGTCACCGCCAGTGTCTGTGAGCAAGACCAAGAAAACCCCCGAGCGATTGCGCACGGGGGTTTTGTTGTTTCTCGGGCAACCCTTACCGCGAGCACGGCGCTCTCTCTAGACTGACCTCACCCTCCACCCCGACGGGAGCCTGAAAGTGGCCGATATTCGCCGTGTCGCTTTCGTACGACACCTTCGCTCGATGCCCACCGTGCACGTTGTTCACTTGCGTCGCGGAAAGGTCGCCCACGAGGGTGTGGGTATCGCCTTCTACTTTCGCGCCCTGAACGCGGCGATCAGCGAGGTGCCGACGGCCGAGGCCGAGCTGCCCGCCGTCTTTCACGCCCGCACCTCAGACTTTCAAGACGTGACCATTCAGGTCACCGTGACCTATCGCTTCGACGACCCGAGTGTGGCCGCGCGCCGCATCAACTTCGGCATCGACCCCTACACGGGGCAATGGCTCGGCGAGCCGCTCGACAAAGTTGCCGCGCGCATCACCGAGCTCGCTCAGCAATACGCGGTTGAGCACGTCGCCACGAGTGGCCTCGTCGACTTGCTCGCGAAGGGGCTCCCGACCGTGCGGCAAGCAATGGTCGACGGCCTCGTGCAAGACCAGCGTCTGGCCGAGACGTCGATCGTCGTGATCGGGGTGCGCGTGGTGAGCATCCGCCCCGTCGCCGATCTCGAGAAGGCGCTCGAAACCCCGCTGCGTGAGCAAGTGCAACAAGACGCCGATAAGGCCACCTACGAGCGGCGGGCCACCGCGGTCGAGCGCGAGCGCACGATCGCCGAGAACGAGCTGCAGTCACGCATCGAGCTCGCCAAGCGCGAAGAGTTGCTCGTGGCGCAAGAGGGCGCCAATGCCCAGAAGCGCGCGCTCGAGGCCGCGGCTGTCAAGCGCATCGAGACCGAGGCGAGCGCCGAGTCGACCCGCACCATCGGGTCGGCGCGCGCTGATGCCGAAGCCGCGCGCCTCGCGAGCTACGCCGGGGCCGATACCTCGCTGCTTCTCGCCCTCGCGGCCCAGAACGCGGCCGATCACTTGCCGTCGATCGGCACTATCAACCTCACGCCCGACGTCATCACGCAGGCCCTCAGCCGCCTGGGGGCGCCCGCAGCCGCATCGCCCGCTGTGACTCCGACGACGGATGCTGCGCCCCCGCCCGCGCCCCCCACCGAGTCCGCGGCTCCGCCCGAGAAGTAGCTCGTGGCCCTCGCTCCTCGCGTCGTGCTCGTGCACCGCCGCACCGAGTACACCGAGTTGCTCGCGCGGCACGCGACGCGCGGGCAAGCCGAGTTCTTTCTCACGTCGCGCGGACGCAGCATCGACGAGGTCATCGCTCGCCACGAGTCGATGCAGTCGAGCCTCGCGCGGGTGTCGGCGGTGATTCCCGAGGGGGTTCGCCAGGCGCGCGTCGAGCGTGGCGACCTCGACCGCTATGTGTTCTCACCCGAAGACGTCATCGTCATCGTGGGCCAAGACGGACTCGTCGCGAACGTCGCCAAGTATTTGAGCGGGCAGCCCGTCATTGGCATCGACCCCGAGCCGCAGCGCAACGCAGGAATCCTCGTGCCGCACGTGGCGGCCGACGCCGCCGAGCTGATCGCTGCGGTGATCGCGGGGCGGGCATCCGTCGCCTCCCGAGCCATGGTGCAGGCGACACTCGACGACGGCCAAACCCTCACGGCACTCAACGAGCTCTACGTGGGCGACGACGGGCACCAGTCATCGCGTTACGTCGTGACGACTCCGGCGGGCGAGAGTGAGCGGCAGTCGTCGTCGGGCGTCATCATCACGACCGGCACGGGCAGCACGGGCTGGGCCGCGTCGATCGCGAGCGACCGCGGGCTTGGCGATGCGTTGCCGGCCGCTGACTCGGCGATGCTGGGGTGGTACATCCGTGAGGCGTGGCCCTCGCGGTCGACGGGTCGCACGCTTACGGCGGGGCTCATTGGCGAGGGAGAGAGCCTGCAGTTCGTCGTGGAGTCAGACACTCTCGTGGCCTTCGGCGACGGCATTGAAGATGACTACCTGTCTATTGGGTGGGGTCAACGGCTGACCGTGGCCGTGAGCGACCGGCGCCTGAGCCTCGTAACCTGACTTGACCCGCTCACGCACTAGACTCAACAGGTCAAGGGGAGTATTCCTTCGAAGTCGACTCGTCAGTACGAACACGCAATCGTGTTCCGGGCGGCTTGGCCCTGTTCGCGGGCCGGAAGAGACCTTGGTCAATCTTTGCTGACCAAGGAGCACCCATGGGTGTCACACCCCTCATCTGGATCATCACCATCGCGGTCACGATCGCCTTCTTCATCTGGGAGTTCTACGCCCACGTGCGTACGCCCCACGAGCCCTCCATCGCCGAAGCGGCCAAGTGGTCGGTGTTCTACATCACGCTTGCCCTGATCTTCGGTGTGGGCATCGGAGTGGTGTCGGGGTGGCAGTTCGGCGGTGAGTATTTCGCCGGGTACCTGACCGAGAAAGCGCTGTCGGTCGACAACGTCTTCGTCTTTTTGCTCATCATGACCGCGTTCGCGGTGCCCAAGATGTATCAGCAGAAGGTGCTGTTGATCGGCATCGCGATCGCCCTCATCATGCGGGGAATCTTCATTGCGGTGGGCGCAACGCTCATCTCCAACTTCTCGTGGATCTTCTACATCTTTGGTGCCCTGCTGCTCATACTCGCGTACCGCCAAGCCTTTGGCTCGCACGAGACCGACCCGCAGAACATCGGCATCGTCAAGTTCGCCCGTCGGCACCTGCCGTTCGTTGACAAGTATCACGGTGACAAGCTCTCGGTGAAGATCGACGGCAAGCGGTTCTTCACCCCCATGCTGCTCGTGATCGTGGCCATTGGCTTTGTCGACCTCATCTTTGCGGTCGACTCGATTCCGGCGATCTACGGTCTGACCGAAGAGGCCTACATCGTTTTCACCGCGAACGCTTTCGCGCTGATGGGTCTGCGCCAGCTCTACTTCTTGATCGGCGGACTGCTCGAACGACTCATCTACCTCGCTCAGGGGCTCGCCATCATTCTCGCGTTCATCGGTCTCAAGCTCATCTCGCACGCCCTCAAGATCAACGAGTTGCCCTTCATCAACGGCGGCGAGCCGGTCAAGTGGGTTCCCGAGATTCCTATCTGGTTCTCGCTCGGCTTCATCGCCACGACGATCACCGTTGCGACGGTGCTGAGCCTGCTGAAGACGCGCAAGAACGCTCTCGTGGCGGATGCCGCTGCCGAGAGCGCCGCGAACGAGAAGAGCGACAAGCACTAAGGCTCGAGGCCTGCCCCGCTGATGTCTCTCATCGCGGGGCGGGCCTCACTAGCTCCAGTGCGGGTAGTGCGCCTCGACGACGTTGGGGTGCGAGCGCACGCGGCTCTTGAGCCAGTTGACGCCGAATACCGGGTGGAGTGGATTGCTCGGGTCGCGGGTAACTCCCGCGGCCTCAGCCGCGAGCTCGGCGGGAAGGTCGATCGTCGGAATCTCGGCGTCGAGCGCGGGCCCGAAGAAGAACGGCACCGAGATGCGCTCGTCACCCGCTGCGGGTGACTGCACGCGGTGCAAGGTGGCCTTGAGGTAGCCGTTCGTCGCGATCTCGAGCAGCTCACCGATGTTGACGACGAAGGCGCCCGGTACCGGCGGGGCGTCGATCCACTCGCCGTCTTTCTCGACCTGCAGGCCGCCCTTGCCGTCTTCGACATAGAGCAGTGTCAGCACGCCCAGGTCTTTGTGAGCGCCCACACCTTGCGTGCCCTCGGTGCGCTCGCGCCCCGGGTAGCGCGCAATCTTGAGGTGCGGTGACGCGTTGCCCGCGAAGGCCGCGTCGAAAGTGTCAGCAGGGGCCCCGAGCGCCTCGGCCCACGACCGCAGCAGGGTCACGCTGATTTCGCCGAGTCGGTCCATCCAGTCCACGGTCACGTCTCGCAGCGCCGGCAACTCGGCGGGCCAGAGGTTGGGGCCCTCGAGCGCCCAGAAGTCGGGCACTCCGTCGCCGAGCGGCACAGCATCCCGTTCAGCACCGATGTCGATCTGTTCGCGCCAGTCGGTGGCGCCTTGCGTCAGCTCGCCGCCCATGCGGGTGTAGCCGCGAAAGTGCGGGCTGTGGGTGTTCTCGATGGCGAGCTTGGCCTCGACGGGCAGCGCGAAGAATGCGCGCGCCGTGGCCATCATGCGGTCGAAGAACTCGGGCGGCAGGCCGTGGCCCACGAGGTAGAAGAAGCCGATCTCGTGCGTGGCGCGGCGAAGCTCGTCGCGAAAGCGAGCGGCGTCGTCGTCGGTGCCGGCGAGGAGCGAGAGGTCGAGGATGGGAAGCGTGCGCATGAGGTTTGTCCTGTTCGTCTGAAGGTGGTTGTCGGGGCGGGCGCGAAGAAGGCGCACCGGATAACTAGTTCGCAGAAGGAACTAGCGACAACAGCAACAACAGAGCAGCGCATTCATGATGGCTCGACCATAGCAAATCTCTTCACCGATCAAAACTCGCGATCGCGGCGCGGTCTGGCCGCTCAGCGCTCGTTCGACAGTCGTCGAGGCGGCGCACCGGCGGCGCTCAGCATTGAGGTCTACGGTCAAATAGTGACGACGCTGACGGATGCACCCCTCACGATGCTCGACGGCCGCGAAACCTCGTTCGCCGAGTTCGCGGGCCGGGTAGTTCTCGTCGTCAACGTGGCCTCCCGCTGTGGGCTTGCACCGCAATACGCCGCGCTCGAAGCACTGCAGAAGACCTACGGCGACCGCGGATTCACCGTGCTCGGCGTTCCCTCGAACCAGTTTCTGCAAGAGCTATCGAGCGAAGAGAAGATCGCCGAATACTGCAGCACGACCTGGGGCGTGACCTTTCCGATGACCGAAAAGTCGAAGGTCAATGGCAAGAAGCGTCACCCGCTTTATGTCGAGCTCGTGCAGGCACCCGATGAGCACGGCGCGGCCGGGCCCGTCACCTGGAACTTCGAGAAGTTTCTCGTGCTGCCGAGCGGCGAGGTGCGCCGCTTCCGCCCTAACGTGAGGCCCGACGCGCCCGAGATCGTGGCGCTCATTGAGGCGAACCTGCCCGCGTAACGGTCGGCGAGATCGCGCCCTCACCGACTGGGCGGCAATCGTCGAGGATTCGTCTTGACACTCACAGCGCAGTGTGTGTGAATGATCTCAACGATCCCTCACTGAAACCGTTTCGGCGACGCTGAGGGTGCACCCGTGTTGAGAGGCCACCCCTTTGTCGATACTCGCTCAATCTCGCTCCTTCGGATTCACGATGGCGGCTTTTGTCGCCACCACGGCGGTGATCGGCAGCCTGTTCGTCGGCAGTGCCTCGTCGGCGACTCCCGTTCCTGAGGCGCCCGTTGCAAGCTCGGCGATCGGCGGCACCGTTACGGATGCGGACACGGGAGTCGGGCTCGCCGGCATCACGGTGTCGATCGTCTCTGAGCCGACCGCGGAAGAGAGTGCTTCGCGTTCGATCACCTCGGCGAGTGACGGCACCTACTCGTTCGCCGGTCTCGAAACCGGCCTCTACACTCTCGAATTCGTTGATCACTCGGGCGTGTTTGCGCCCGCATCGCGGGGCCCGCTCGTGCTGGAGGCCGGACTCGCGATGACCGAAGACGTCGCCTTGAGTGCGACCGAGCCGCGGACGATTTCGGTCGCCGTTCCGGATGCGTCGACCTACTCGCTGACCGGAACCGTGACGTCGGAAGGAGTGCCGGTACAAGGCGTGATCGTGCGCGTTTTTGACGCGGAATTCTCCAGGTCGCACCAAGGCGTTACCGACGAAAACGGCAACTACTCGGTTACCGACATTGAAGGCTCAAGCGTCTCGGTCAGCACCGATGCCACCGAGATCTACCAGGCGCATCTCGAAACTGTTTCTCTCACTCTGGGCGGAACCGTCTACGACTTCACCCTCAACCGTGTGCCGACTGGCTCGGGCTCTATCTCTGGGGTCATCCTTGACCGCGCTACAGGCAACCCGATCGTCGGTGCCTCAGTGCTGTTGAGCGGCATTGATGAAGGAGCGTTTGGGGTGACGCGCTCCACCACCTCTGACGAGAACGGAGCGTATGCGTTCGGGAGCCTGCCGTTGGCGTCGTTCGAGATTCGTGCTGACCGGGTCGACTCTTCAGATACCGGCATCACCGAGTACTCCCCGTCGAGCGTTTTTGTCTTGCTCAGTGAGTCACGCCAGAGTCGAGTGCGTGACGTGCGTCTCGATGCCGTGCCGACCGGCTCGGGTGTCATCGCGGGGTGTGTCACTGAGACAGACTCGACCCCCATTCCGGACCTCACCCTGTTCGTCGCGGAAGTGCAGCTTGGCCCATCGTCGCCTCGGAGCTTGAGCGTGACGACAGATTCGACGGGGTGCTACTCACTCGGCGAGCTAACTGCCGGCACGTTTGAGATCCGCTACTCTTCCGTCGCTCCGATCTATACCGGTATCGATCCCGCCGAGTCACTCGTGACGCTCGACACGGATTCATCGACCGTCGAGAAGAACCTCGTTCTCGCGCGGTATCCGATCGGCACCGGGATTCTGGAGGGATCCCTTACTGACACGCGAACGGGCCTGCCCATCGAGGGTGTCGGCGTGCGCTTGATTTCACTCGCATATCAAGATCGCACTCTGAATGCCACCACTGACGTGGACGGGCGGTGGTCGTTTTCCGACCTCGCAGAAGGTGACTATGTCTATCTGCTAGTCGACGAGAGCAATCGCTTCGAGACTTCTCTAGAGCCCTCGCCGGTCGTGTCGATCGCCGACGGTGCCACGGTTGTGCGCGTCGACACTCTGACCTCGGTGGTCGCCGGAACGGGCTCGCTATCGGGCCGCGTTCGTGATGCCGAGACCCATGCGGGAATCGCCGGTGCCGACATTTTGCTGAGCCGTGAGCGTGGGGGCTATCTCGTCGCACCGGTCGTGCCCGATGAGAACGGCGACTACAGTGTCGAGGAACTTCCGGCCGGTCGATACTGGGTGCTTGCGACCGCGCCGGGATACTTCTCGGTCGAGACGCCCATTGAGATCGGCGCAGGTGCAGAAACGCTCAATCTTCCGCTGCGAGTGGACACGCCGCTCGGTGATGGAGATGGCGTCATCAGGGGTGTTGTGACAAATCCCCTGGGTGAACCGATCTATCGGGCATCAGTGAACGCTTCTTCGCTGAATAGCGATGGCCGGTACACCTATCGTTACGTGCTGACGGATGCTGATGGTGTCTTCGAGATGAGCGGGCTTGCTGTTGGCGAGTGGGACGTCACGATAGGCGGCGACTCGTTCGAGACCGCACCGGCAGACCTGACCGTCACTCTCACGGCCCTTGATCCCGTGGTCGAGCTTGATGTGGTGCTCGGCGCCGCGAACATGATCACGGGTTTTATCGACCTGAGCACGGTGCCGACAGACGGCACGTATGGTCTTGAGCTCCTTGTTTTCGATGCCGCAACCGGTGCGATTCGGGGGTGGGGCTCGATCAACTTAGTCACGGGCACCTACTTCACGACGGCACTCGCTGATGGTGAGTACGTGGTTATGCTGCGCACAAGCAATGCGTTCCTCGACCCCGGCGCTTTCTCTGTATCGCCCGCATTCTGGGTGGCTTCAGTGCCCACGGGTTCAGCCAACTTCGATGAGGCAAGCGTCATCGCTCTGTCAGGCGGGGAGGTCGTCTCTGGAGTTGACTTCAGCGTGAGTCAGGGTGCGTCGATCTCTGGTCGCGTGTCCGTCGCGACTGCCGATGCGGTTGTCGACCTCGCGCCTGGCACGATCGTGGAGGTTGTCGCTTATCGCCGTGCGGGCGACACTTGGATGCTAGTGCCCCTCTTGAATGACATCGTCTCGAGCTACTCAGACGGCGAGTACAGCCTCGTTGGCCTCAGCCCGGGAGACTACCGACTGGAGTTCTACGACTACTACGGGGGCGATCGAGCGCTCGCCACGACCTACAACGGTGGCGGCACGGTCTTCGACGAGGCGCCGATCATCACGGTCGGAGAGGGCGATCAGCTCACGGGGCGCGATGTGGTGATGTCGGTTCCGCGACCCGCTGTCCCGCCGTCGACACTCGTCCTCGATGACCTTGGCGATGACATCAATGGGTTTGAAGGTCAAATCGGTATTCCGAGCAATCCCACGGAAGGCGACACCGTGACGATCACCATCGACGACGAGTTCGCCGGTGAGTGGGTCTCGGTGTGGGCCAACTCGGCACCCACACGCATCGGCGACTGGGCGCGGGTCACCGCGAACGGCACGGTTGCGGTGACGTTGCCTGCCGGGCTGGTCGGTGCGCACCGAATCGCGGTACAAGACGCCGAGGGCATGCTCGTCGGCTGGGCCCCGGTGACAATCGCTCGCAAGTCAACCGTCACCGATCCTGGCGCGGGCGCGGGGGCGCCACGAGTGAACGCGCCGACGACGAATCAGCCAGCAGTGGTCGATGCACCGGCGAGCGTGCTGCCGACAACATCCGATAACGAAGTTGACGCTGGAGACGGCACCGAGGAATCTCCCGAGGCGACCGAGCCAACGGCGACGCGTGACGAGTCGGGTGCCGGAGCCGACGCGTGGATCTGGATCCCCGTCGCAGGAGGGCTACTCGTGCTGCTGGTTGCCGGCGTCATCGTCGGCGTCCGGCGTCGAACCGCGTAGGGCGGTTCGGCCACGGCACGCGACCGAAGCTGGCCGCGGCGGCGCTAGACCTCGATCGCGCCGCCGCGCTCAGCCAGGTAGCGACGCAGGCTGAGGTCGGGTTCGACCTGCTGCCGGGCTCGGTAGGTGGCGAAGTCGAGCTGGGCGCGCAAGCTCTCGCCGTCGCGCATGCGTTCGGCTTGAGCGAGTTCGACGGACTGAATCTCGCGCGCAGCCTCCGCCACGCGCGCCCACTCGGCCGCGGCGATCACGAGCACGCCGTCGTCATCAGCCGCGATCATGTCGTCGGGCGTAACCTCAACTCCGTTTAGCCATGCCGTGCGCATCGACCGATCGGCGGGCGGAACACGCCGTGGCCCCGGCGGCAGCGCCCCGCGACTGTGCAGGGGGATGCCCAACTCGACAATCTGCGTCGTGTCGCGGTGGCGACCCCACACGATGAGCCCCGCCATCCCGGCCTCGCGCGCCTCGAGCGTCACGAGGTCGCCGACACACGCCTCATCATCGCGGCCGCCGTTGTCGACCACGAGCACGGCGCTAGGCGGGGCATCGTCGATCGCTTCGAGAAACACATCGACGCTGCCCGCGTGCGTCACGGGCATGGCGGGCCCGGCAATGGGCGCGTGCGGCGCGACGGGCCGCAGTGAGGCCGGGCCGAGGCGTAGGGGCAGGCCGAGCCGCACGCACGCGTCGGCGAGGGCGGCAGTGGGCAGGGCGGTCTCGTGGGTCGGCATGTCGATTCCCTCCGGTTGAGTGACTCTGTCAGACGCGCACGCGGCGTCGACGCCGCTATTCGGCGAGCGCCAGATACTGGTGAGCGTAGGCAATGACCATGCCGCCTTCGCCAACGCCGGCCGCGACTCTCTTGACAGAGCCCGAGCGCACGTCTCCCGCGGCGAAAACGCCGGGCACTGCCGTCTCGAGAGCGAAGGGTTCGCGCTGTTCTTCCCACAACCCGGCAGCTTTCGCGTGAAGGCCGGTCAGAATGAAGCCATGGTCATCTCGAGCGATTTCGGGCGGAAGCCACGTTGTTTCGGCATCAGCGCCGATCATGACAAAGACAACTGTGGCTTCTCGTCGGCTGGTTATGCCCGTGTTCTTGTCGAGAATGTCGATGAACTCGAGGTCTTCGGGTCCTTCGAGGCCGACCACTTCTGAGCGAGTCTGCACCGTGATAGTCGGGTTCGCGGTGATCTGCTCGATCAAATACGTCGACATGCTTGCCGTCAGCGATTCACCGCGAACGATGAGCGTGACCGATGTGCAGTGTCGTGCGAAGAACAGTGCGGCCTGCCCAGCAGAGTTGCCGGCGCCGATGATGAAGACGTCGCGACCGTGAGCGAGACCCGAGTCACTGCGGGCCGCGCCGTAGTAGACGCCATTGCCCACGAAGCGATCGATGTCGGGGATGTTCACGCGCCGCCACTCGACGCCCGACGTGATGACCACGATCTGCGCAGCGACCTCTTCGCCGCCATCGAGTGTGACGGTGGGTGCGAATGGGTTCATGTGTTCGACGGCGCGGGTGACGACGACTTCTGCGCCGAGCCGTTGCGCTTGACGGAGGGCTTTCGCGGCAAGGTCGTCACCCGAGATCCCGAACGGAAAGCCCGTGTAGTTCTCGATGCGGGTTGACGTGCCCGCCTGCCCGCCGGGGGCGACGCGCTCGACGACAAGTGTGCTCAAGCCCTCGGCGGCAGCGTTCACGGCGGCGGTCAGCCCCGTCGGGCCGCCGCCCACGATGATGACGTCGTACGACTCGCGTTCGGGAAACACCGACAGCCCACCCGCCAGTGCGATCTCTCGCACCGTGGGCGCGAGCAAGCGGCCGCCGTTGCTTAACTCGATCACCGGTACGTCGTCGCTTCGGCGGTCGAGATGCTCAGGGGCATCAGTGTTGATGGTCTCGAATCGGATGCGATTGCGGTTGAGAAAGGTGCGCACGCCATGCACGCGAGGGTCGACGAGCGGGCCGATCACGGTCATGTCAGGCGCGGTCATCTCGGACGCGATTTCTTTGAGCCCCTCCACCCGCCGCATGGCCGTGGCTCCGACCGTCGCGGCCACGTGCGGGGCCATCGAGGCCAACGCGAAGAACGAGCCAGCATCCATGCGCAGTACGCGTGATGTTTCAGAGGCCCGAAGGCTTGCGGGCAGCTGGGTGCTGAGCATCATCGGCACTTCGCCGTAGACCTGGCCGGGCATCCGAGGGCCAATGACGCGCTCGATGCCATGCACGTCTTTCGTCAGCTCGGCGGCGCCCGCCATGACGATAAACAGCGCACGGTCGTCGCCCTCCCGCGCCGCATACTCGCCGGGCTGCAGGTGGATGTCTTCAACAGCCCGCGCGACGAATGCCAATTGTTCGTCGGTGAGGTCGGAGAACAGCGGAACTTCGGTCAATTCACCGGGGGTAATCACGTGAGCTTCTCCGTCGGGGCGCGTGGCTTCGGCTCGATGCTAGCGCCCGGCCGACCGCTGGCGCGGCTGCGCCGCCTGACCCAGGCTCAGACGCTCGCCGCGGCGAGCCAGGCGCGAGCAATCTCGAGCTCGCTCTGATCGATTCCGTGGCCGCCCAGGCGCGTGTGTCGGGTGACGGATGCTCCGTGCGCGCTCGCCGTGCGCTCGAGCACGTCGACGCTCGTCGCGGGGGCCATCGGGTCAGCGCTGCCGTTGAGCAGCAGCAGCTCGACCCCGGTGACGTCGCCCACCGGGTCACGGTCGCCGAACGGGTACATGCCCGAGAACGCGACGGCGCGGGTGAGCACGCCCGGGTGCAGCAGTGCCGTGGCCAGGGCGATGTTGGCACCGTTGCTGAATCCGACGGCCGTGAGCGGGGCATCCGTCAGCCCGTACTTCTTGCGTGCCGCCGTGATGAACGCGGCGAGCTCGGCGGCGCGATCGATGACGTCGTCGACGTCGAAGACGCCCTCGCGCAGTCGCCGGAACCACCGATTGGCTCCAGCCTCACTCACGCGCCCGCGCGGCGAGAGCACGCTCGCCCGCGGGTCGAGGTGGGTAGCGAGCGCGGTGATCTCGCGCTCGTCTCCGCCCGTGCCGTGCAGGGGGAGCAGCACAGGGGCGCTCGGCTCGCCGGGCGTGAACAGGTGCGGCCACGCACCGAGGTCAACGGCAGGAAGCGCGCTCATGCGGCCACCTCGGGGTTGTTCTCCTCCGGCACAGTGATGGGAATCACCGCGTGTTCGATCTGCTCACGCGAGGGCTCGAGCCACGGGGGCAGCTTGAGCGCACGGCCAAGCTCGAGCAGCGGCTCGTCAATGTCGAAGCCCGGGGCGTCGGTCGCGATCTCGAAGAGCACGCCCCCGGGTTCGCGAAAGTAGATGCTCGTGAAGTACTGCCGGTCGAGAATTGCGGTCACCTGGTGGCCGCGCGAGGCGAGCTCGTCGCGCCACAGCTGTTGCGTCGCCTGGTCGGGCACGCGGAACGCGATGTGGTGCACGGTGCCGCCGGCCTGCAGACCCGCGGGGGCAAGGCTTGAGGCGTGCACGTCGACGAGGCTGCCGGGCAGGCCATCACCCGCAGCGAGACGAGTGCGGTTGCCGTGTTGCTCGACCACGCGCATCCCGAGATCGTTCACCATGAGCGCGATCGTCTGCTCGCTGTCGCGCACGGTCAGCACGCTCGAGTGCTGCCCACGGATGGCGTATTCGGCGGGCACGCTCGCCGAATCCCACGGGTCGCGCGGGTCACTCTCGTTCGTCGCGACGAGTTCGATCTGCAGACCATCGGGGTCGTGCACGAGCAAGCGTTCTTCGCTCGAGCTCGTCGACGTGATGCGGGCCTGGGCGCCGACCGACGCGAAGTGGTCGACCCACCAGCCGAGCGAGCCCGCGGGCACCGAGAACGCGGTCGAGGTCGACTGGCCGGCGCCGATGCGACCGGGCTGGATGCCGCGCCACGGAAAGAAGGTCATGAGAGTGCCGGGTCGGCCCGCCTCGTCACCGTAGTAGAGGTGGTACGTGCCCGGGTCGTCGAAGTTGACGGTCTTCTTCACCAGCCGCAGCCCGAGGCCCGTGATGTAGAAATCGATGTTCTTCTGTGGGTCGCCGGCGATCGCGGTGACGTGGTGCAGGCCCTGAGTCGTTGCGGTCATGCTCGATTCTCCTTAGTGGGGGTACATCGATGATATCCATGCAAACGCATAGAGACTACCGTGCTATTCCCGCATCGGCGCTCACTCAGGCTCTCGGCTTAGCGTGAGTTCATGCTCGAGCCGCTTCGCCAGTTGCTGCGCCGTCCCGCGCCGCCTGCGGAGTACTGCGCCACCATCGTGGTCATGAGCGCCGTGACGAAGCTGGATGCTCTTGCCATCGTCGCCCTCGCCGTCGACCGCCCCGTCGAACGGCAGCGCACCATGCGCCCATTCGTGCTCCTCGACGGCGAAGGCTTCGCCCGTGGCGCATGGGTCGAGATCGAGATTCCGAAGTTTGGCGAACCCCCACCTCTGGCGATCGACGTCTACTCGTCGATCAGCGACGACCACGCGCGGTTGCAGGCGTTGACGCTCATGGCGCGCCTTGAGCGGTACACCGGGTGGGGTATCCGACCCGATTTCTCGGTCTAAAGCGCCCGCGCACCTGGTGCCGTTCGCTTCGCCCCTTTAGCATCACTCGAGAGGCGGCGTTCGAAGTCGTCCACAGACAGGAGTGAACAATGAAGTTCGAGATCGTCAAGGGCAAGAGCGAGAAGCAGCCCTACTTCTGGCGCATCGTGTCGGCCAACGGCCAGACGCTCGCCGTGAGCGAGAACTACGTGGCCAAGTCGTCGGCGAAGAGCGCCGTCGAGTCGGTCATGAAGGGCGCTGGCGGCGCCTCGGTCGTCGACCTGACCTAAGCCCCTTAGGGCAGCAGCCGGGTCGGTCCGCGGAACAGGTAGGTCGTCTCGCGGATCGACCCGAGCCCCAGCATGAGCATGAGCACGCGGGCCAAGCCCATGCCAAAGCCGCCGTGCGGCGGCACGCCGTAGCGGAAGAAGTCGAGGTAGAACTCGAGCTCTTCTGGCTCGAGGCCCTTGTCTTTCGCTTGAGCGATCAGCACGTCGATGCGATGCTCGCGTTGGGCGCCGGTCGAGATCTCGGTGCCGTTGTAGAGCAAGTCGTAGCTGTTCGTGATCGTCGGATCGCCCTCGCGACGCATGTGGTAGAACGGCCGAATGCCGGTGGCGTAGTCGGTCACAAACACAAAGTCGCTGCCGTGGTTCGCCTTGACCCATGCGCTCAAGCGACGCTCGCCCTCGGGGTCGAGGTCTCCATCGGCACGAGGAATCTCGTAGCCCCCCTCGGCCACGATCTGACGCGCTTCGGCGAGCGGGATGCGCGGAAAAGGCGTGCTCGGAACACTCAGCTCAACGCCGAACGCCGCCTCGATCGCGGCACCGTGCTTCTCAACGACCGCGGTGAACCCGGCAACGAGCAGTTGCTCGTGCATCTGCATGACGTCGTCGTGCGAGTCGATCCAGCTGATCTCGGCGTCGATCGAGGTGAACTCGGTCGCGTGGCGTGAGGTGAACGAGGGGTCGGCACGAAAGGCCGGGGCGATTTCGAAGACCTTGCCAAAGCCGGCCGGCTGGGCCATCTGCTTGAAGAACTGCGGGCTCTGGGCGAGGTAGGCCTTCGTCTCGAAGTACTCCATCTCGAACAGCTCAGCACGGCTCTCCGAGGCACTCGCCATGAGCTTGGGTGTGTGAATCTCGATGAAGTCACGCTCGACCCACCACGTGCGCAGCGCGTGCTCAAACGTCGTTTGAATCTTGAAGATCAGGCTCGCCTCGGGGCGACGCAGGTCGAGAAAACGCCAGTCGAGGCGCTTGTCGAGGCTCGAGTCGTCGGCGATGGGCGTCTCGGGCAGGGCCTCGCTCACGACCTCGAGCGTGGCGATCTTGACCTCGAGGCCACCCAGCTTCACGCGCTCGTCGTGCTTGAGCTCGCCCGTGACGCGGATCATCGTGCCGTGCGCGAGGGCTCCGAGTGTCTCGGTGAGGATGGCTGCGGCTTGCTCTTCGGCTGACGCGCTCTCGTCAAGGTCTCGTGTCGCAGGGTTGACGAGCTGCAGCGCCCCCGACTCGTCGCGCAGAATGACGAACTGCACCTTTTTCTGGTCGCGAACGGTCTCGACCCACCCGGCCACTGAGACGGGGCCGTCGGGGAGAGCAGAGAGCTGAGATACCACGGTGCGAGTCACGAGGGTCGAGTCTACCGGCGGGCTGGCGCTCGAGAGGGCGCGGTGGGGCGGCTTGGGCTCTCAGCGGTCGCAATGCCACCGAACTCTAGACTGGCGACATGCCGGCCGACCTCGTTCACCTCGTGCGCCACGGTGAGGTGCACAACCCCGACCACGTGCTCTATGGGCGACTCGAGGGCTTCGGGCTCAGCGACCTCGGGCACCGCATGGCGGCGTCGGCCGTGACGGGTCTGGCGGGGCATCCCGTGACCGCGCTCTTCGCCAGCCCGCTGCAGCGCGCGCAAGAGTCGGCGGCTCCGTGGGCTGAGGCTTTTGGACTCGACATTCGCACCGAGCCGCGCATCATCGAGCCCACCAATCGCTTCGAGGGCAAGCGCATGAACGTGCGCACGCTCGCCAACCCCCGCTACTGGCACCTGCTGCGCAATCCGCGCGTGCCCACGTGGGGCGAGCCCTTCGCCGACGTCGCCGCTCGCATGCTCGCCGCCATGACCGACGCACGCGATGCCGTCGACGCCGGTGAAGTCGTCATGGTCAGCCACCAATTGCCCATCTGGATGGCGCATCGCGCGCTCGCGAGCGAGCCCCTGCACCATGACCCGCGCAAGCGGCGCTGCTCGCTCTCGAGCATCACGACGTTCGCCTTCGTCGATGGCCGCTTTACCGAGGTCGGCTACCAAGAGCGCGGCGCCGCGTTGCTCGCCGACGCGACTGACTTGGGAGCCGTGTAACCATGCGCACAGCTCGCACCGCTTTCGTGGCGATCGCTCTCTTGGGCGCCGCCGTGCTCTCGGGATGCACCGCCAACGACGACCTGGCTGCCCAGTACCGCGAAGGCACGGGTCAGGGCTACATCTCGGGCGACGGCGCCTACACCGTCATCGCCGAGGCCGATCGCGGCGAGCCCATCACGTTCTCGGGCGAGGTCGAGTCGGGTGACACCGTCTCGAGCGACGACTACCGGGGCGACGTTCTCGTCGTCAATTTCTGGTACGCCGGATGCCCTCCGTGCCGTCTCGAAGCCCCCGACCTTGAGGCGCTCGCCCAGCAGTTCGCGCCCGATGGCGTGAGCTTTCTCGGCGTGAACATTTCGGACCAAGCTCCGACGGCCCTGTCGTTCGCGGAAGAGTTTGGGGTGACCTATCCCTCGATTCTCGATGTCAATGACGGCAGTGTTCGCCTCGCCTTCGCCGGGCAAGTCGCCCCTACCGCGGTGCCGACGACTCTCGTGCTCGACCAGCAAGGTCGCGTGGCCGCCCGCATCGCGGGGCTCGTGAGTGAACCGAGCGTGTTGCGCTCGATGATCAGCGACGTGCTCGCCGAAGACTCGTGAG
Source organism: Actinomycetota bacterium (assembly GCA_013297625.1). Classification (GTDB taxonomy): domain Bacteria; phylum Actinomycetota; class Actinomycetes; order Actinomycetales; family Microbacteriaceae; genus Microcella. Next base: position 38,053 of record JAAFHT010000002.1, read on the forward strand.
CATGCTCGCGGGCGTGATCGCCGCATCCGTCAACCCGATCGGCGAAATCGTGCTGAGCGGCAATCTGCTGCTCGCCCTGCCGATCGCGCTCGCCGCGGGTTTTCTCGCGTTCGCCTCGCCGTGTGTGCTGCCTCTCGTGCCCGGCTACCTCGCCTACATCGGCGGCGTCACGAGCAGCGCCGAACTCGAGCAGAAGCGCGGGCGCCTCCTCCTGGGCGTCGCCCTCTTCGTGCTCGGCTTCAGCGTCGTGTTCGTGAGCTTCTCGATCGTGTTCGCCACGGCGGGCCTGCTCTTGTTGCCGTGGATCGACCTCATCACGCGCATCGCGGGCGTCATCGTCATGCTCATGGGCCTCGTGTTTATCGGGCAGGTGTCGTTCATGCAACGGTCGCTCGCGCCGCGAATCCAGGTCGCGACGGGTCTGGGCGGTGCGCCGTTGCTCGGCGTCGTCTTCGGTCTCGGCTGGGCGCCGTGCATTGGCCCCACGCTCATCGCTGTCAACGCCCTCGTCATCAACGAGGGTGACATCGGGCGGGCCGCGATCATTGGGCTCGCCTATTGCCTCGGGCTTGGCGTGCCTTTCTTGCTCGTGGCCCTCGGCTTTCGCTGGGTGGCGGGGGCGACCGACTGGCTCAAGCGCAACATCCGAATCATCAACATCATTGGCGGTGCAATGCTCATGCTTATCGGACTCGCGATGGTCACGGGGGTCTGGCAGCAGTTCATCTCGAGCCTCGGGGCGGTGATCGGTGGAACCGTTACGCCCCTCTGATCACTTCGACAGCGAGACCCCGGCGTCGACGGGCATCGCGCAGCCGAAGCTCGACGCCGTCGGCTGGCTGCGCTTTGCCTGGCGCCAACTCACGAGCATGCGCACCGCGCTCGTGCTCTTGCTGCTGCTCGCCGTCGCGGCGATTCCGGGCTCGCTCGTTCCGCAGCGCTCGGCCGACCCCAATGGCGTCGTGCAGTTTCGCGACAACAACCCCGACCTCTTCGCGGTGCTCGACACGCTGCAGGTCTTCGACACGTACACCTCGGTGTGGTTCTCGTCGATCTACCTCTTGCTCTTTGTTTCGCTCATCGGCTGCGTCATTCCGCGCACGCGGCACCACTGGCGTGCGATGCGGGCCGCGCCCCCGGCAACCCCCGCACGATTGAAACGCCTCGTCGGGCACACCGAGCGACAGGTGCCGGTGGATGCTGCAGCCGCCCTCGACACCGGCGAGCGCGTACTGCGTCGCGCGGGTTATCGGGTTGCGCGCTACGGTAACTCGCTCAGCGCGGAGCGCGGGTACCTGCGCGAAACCGGCAACCTCGTGTTTCACTTCGCGCTCGTCGGCGTGCTGCTCACCGTGGGGCTCGCGGGCGGCTTCGGCTACAACGGTCAGCGCGTGATCGTGCAAGACCAGAGCTTCACCAACCAGCTCACGAGCTTTGACTCGTTTAGCCCCGGCCGATTCTTCGACGAGACGCGGCTCGACCCGTTTTCGATTCGCCTCGACGAGTTCGAGGCCGTCTACGACATCAACACCGAGACGGGCGCGCCCATCCCGCTCGACTACACGGCATCCGTCACGGTCGTCGAGAACGGCGTCGAGCGGGCCGAGCAAATCAAGGTCAATGAACCCCTGTCGATTGGCGGCACGACGAGCTATCTGCTCGGTAACGGCTTTGCCCCATGGATCACGGTCTACGACCCCGAGGGCACGGCGGTCTTCAGTCAGCCCGTGCCGTTCTTGCCGCAGACGTCGACGCTCACGAGCCTTGGGGTCGTCAAGGTGCCAGATGGCCTCGACGAACAGCTCGGCATGATCGGCTTCTTCTACCCCACGGCTGCCACCCTCGAATCGGGCGCGTTGACCTCGATCTTTCCCGAGCCCGACCTGCCGGTCGTCACCCTCAACGCCTTCACGGGCGACCTGGGCGTCAACGAGGGCGTGCCGCGCAATGTCTATTCACTGAACACCGACGACCTCACGCAAATCACGGGGGGCGAGTCAGGCGTCGAGTCACTCGTTCTGCCGCTCGGCGACAAGGTCGACCTGCCGAACGGTCTCGGCTCGGTCGAGTTCACGAGCCTGCCGCGATTCGTGAGCATCGACGTGCACCACGACCCCACGCAAGAGGGCGTTTTCATCTCGTCAGTGCTCGCGCTGCTCGGGCTCTTGATCAGCCTCTTCGTGCCGCGTCGTCGCGTGTGGATCTCGGTTGTGCGGTCTGACGACGACGGCGTGACGCTCGAATATGCGGGCCTTGCCCGAGGCGATGACCCCGGTCTTGAGCGCGCGGTCACCGACGTGGCGGATGCTCACTCAGCGGCGCTCGGCGCACCGACCGAGCCCGCGCGGGTCTAGCCGAGCTTCGCCTCGATCTGCGCGCGCAGATCGTCGAACGACGAAATCTGCACGAGCTGACCGTCGATGAAGAAACTCGGCGTGCTCTGCAGGCCGAGACCGATCGCGTCGGCGCGGTCGAGAGCGACTCGGTCGAGAGTGGCGGGGTCGGCAACCACACGGTCGTACTCGGCGAGGTCAAGTCCGAGCTGGTCGGCGAGGTCGCGGAAGGTCGCGGCTTGCGAACCGGCGCCGGCACTCCACTGCTGTTGGGTGGCGTAGAGCGCCTCGTACATTTCGACCGTGGCGCCCTGGGCTGCCGCCGCCTCGAAGGCGAGCGCAGCATCCACCGCATGCGGGTGAATGCTCGTGAGCGGAAAGTTGCGCACGATGATGTCGACACGATCGCCGTACTCGGCCTTGATCTGAGAGACCGCGACGGCGGCTGATGCACAGGCCGGGCACTGGAAGTCGAGGAACTCGACGAGCGTCACTTCGGGCTCGGCCGGGTTCGTGAGGGAGTGCGAGTCGGGGCGTTGCACCTGCGCGTCGCCGCTCGGCGTCGGCTCAGGTAGCGCGTCGGTGTTCGGTGACTGCAGCGAGCTCACGAGAATCGCGGTGATCGCGGCGAGAAACAGCACGACCACACCCACAGCGATGAGCTGCGCGGTGCGCGGCGACATCGCTTTCTTCGGGGGCTTCTTCTTCTTGGGCAGAGTGGACACGGGCGAAGACGGCGTGCGAGGCATACCGCGAGCGTGCCAGTGATTTCTTGGAGCAGGCAGGGCCGAAGGGCCCGAATCGAGCTCGCGGTCATTCCTCGCTCTCAGGCGCGCGCGCGTAGTCTGAAGGGGCTATGGAGAATTTCGCCGCGCTCTCACTTGTCGCCATTTACTCGGCCATGGGCGTCTACACGCTCTCGTTCATCATGTTCACGCTCGACCTCGCGAAGCGCAGTGCTGCCCGACCCGTGGCGGTCGTGGCCGGGGCAACGGTCAACGAGGCATCCGCATCCGTCGCCGAATCGTCGAGTGCGAGCGTCGCGACCGCGGTGCGTCCGGTGGTGGATGCTGCGCTCGCGTCGGGCGCCACCCGCTTTCAGCGCATCGCCTTCGCCCTGGCCGTGCTCGGCTGGCTGCTGCACTTCGGGGGCACGGTGTTGCGCGGTCTCGCGGGCGGGCGTGTGCCGTGGGCCAACATGTTCGAGTTTGGACTCACCGCCACGGCCATCGGCATGGGCGTCTTTCTCTTCGCGCAGTTCTGGAAAGACCTGAAGTTTCTCGGCGCCTACATCACGGGCTTCACCCTGTTGTCGCTCGGCATTGTGACGGTCAACTTCTATGTCGATGTGGTTCCGCTGCCGCCGGCACTGCAGTCGGCATGGCTCGTCATTCACGTTTTTGTGGCCTCGCTCGCGACCGGGTTCTTCGCCCTCGGCGCGGGGCTCTCGATCATGCAGCTGCTGAGCTCTCGGCGTGCCGCGCACAAGACCGAAGGGCTGCGCTTTGTCGACACGCTGCCCGGCGCGACGACGCTCGAGTCGCTCGCCTATCGCGTCAACGTCATCGGCTTCGTGTTCTGGACCTTCACACTCATCGCTGGCGCGATCTGGGCCGAGCGCGCGTGGGGTCGCTACTGGGGCTGGGACACCAAAGAGGTGTGGACCTTCATCATCTGGACGCTCTTCGCGGGCTACATTCACGCCCGCGCGACGCGCGGTTGGCGCGGCGACCGTTCGGCCTGGTTGGCGATTGTCGGCTTCTCCGCCGTGATCTTCAACTACACGATCGTCAACCTCTTCTTCAAGGGGCTGCACTCGTACAGCGGGCTCTAGCCCTCACTCAGCAGGGCGTAGTTGCGCGTGAGGCGCTCGCGCCACCAGGCGGTGCGCTCGGGGTCGGCGGCGAGCCTCTGCAGAGCGTCCGCAGCGACCGGCACGCGGCAGACTGCGATCGTGCCGTCGACGGGTCGCAGCGGCGCTGTTGTGATGTCGTCGGCGAGCAGGGCGGCTGTGCCAAGCCCGCAGTCGAAGGGCAGGGCGGGCAGGCGAGCGGCGAGTTCGGCGCCCATCGCGAGCCCCACGCTCGTATCGATGGCGCTCGATACGACGGCCGGTAGCCCCGACTCGGCCACGATCGCGAGCGCGCGATCGATGCCGCCGAGCGGCGCCACCTTGATCACGAGCAGATCGGCTGCCTCGGCGCGCGCGACCGCGAGCGGGTCGGCCGCCTTGCGCACGCTCTCGTCGGCGGCCACGAGCACGTCGATGCGGTGGATGCGCCGTCGCAACTCAGCGAGCTCGGGCACCGAGGCGCACGGCTGCTCGACGTACTCGAGGTCGAACTGCTCGAGCGCGCGCACGGCGTGCTCGGCCTCGTCGACCGTCCAGGCGCCGTTGGCGTCGAGGCGAATCCGACCCGCCGGGCCAAGCAGGCGCCGCGTCTCGCGCACGCGGGCGACGTCATCGGCGAGCGTCTGACCCGGCTCGGCGACCTTGATCTTCACGGTGCGACACTCGCCAAACAAGCTCAGCACGCCCGCGATCTCGCCGAGCGGCGCGGCCGGCAGCGTCGCATTGACCGGGATGCTCTCTCTGACCTTTGCCGCTGTTGACTCACGCCAGCCGAAGTCGAGGGCTGCGGCAAGCCACGTGCTCGCTTCCGCGTCGGAGTACTCGACGAAAGGGCTGAACTCGCTCCATCCGGCCGGGCCGTTGAGCAGCACGGCTTCGCGGTGGCTCACACCGCGGAACCGCGTCACGAGCGGAACGCGCACCACGTGGGCGCGGGCGAGAACGTCGTCGAGCTCGGGCAGAGCATCCATGCCCACAGTCTGGCACCGCAGCGCGCGTAGGCTGGCGGCATGGCCGAGCCGTTTGTGTCTGAGACCTTCGATGCCGCACGCTGGGTGGTCGCGCCCGGGTTCGACGACCTGACCGACCTCACGTATCACCTCGACGTGAGTGGCCGAATTGCGCGCATCGCGTTTGATCGGCCGGAGGTGCGAAACGCGTTTCGTCCTCACACCGTCGACGAGCTCTACCGGGCGCTCGAAGACGCGCGGCAGAACCCGAAGGTCGGCGTCGTGCTGCTCACGGGCAACGGCCCGAGCGCGAAAGACGGCGGTTGGGCTTTTTGCTCGGGGGGCGACCAGCGCATTCGCGGGCGTGGCGGGTATCAGTATGCGGAGGGGGAGACGGCCGAGACTGTCGACCCGGCTCGCGCATCGAGGCTGCACATTCTCGAAGTGCAGCGCCTGATTCGCTTCATGCCCAAGGTCGTCATCGCGGTCGTTCCGGGCTGGGCGGCCGGCGGCGGGCACTCGCTGCACGTCGTGTGCGACCTCACGATCGCGAGCCGCGAGCACGCGCGCTTCAAGCAGACCGACGCCGATGTTGGCAGCTTCGACGCGGGATACGGCAGCGCCTACCTCGCCAAGCAGGTCGGGCAGAAGGTCGCCCGCGAGATCTTCTTCCTCGCCCGCGAGTACGACGCCGAGCGCGCGTACGGGATGGGAACGGTCAACGCCGTCGTGCCGCACGCGGAGCTCGAAGCCACGGCCCTCGATTGGGCCGAGACGATCCTCACGAAGAGCCCGACAGCCATTCGCATGCTCAAGTACGCCATGAACCTCACCGACGACGGGATGGTCGGCCAGCAGCTCTTCGCGGGCGAAGCCACGCGGCTCGCCTATGGCACCGACGAGGCCGTCGAGGGTCGCGATAGCTTCCTCGAAAAGCGCGCGCCCGACTGGTCGCCCTTCCCCTGGCAGTACTAGGCCCCTGGGAGTACTCAGCGAACGGATGTTCGCGCGCGCCGCTCACGCCTCGAGCCCCACGCCCACGCGGTCGAGCACCCCGGCAATGAGCATCTCGCGCACCTGAGGGTCGGGCACGAAGTCGCGAAGGATCAACGCGAGCCCGTGGGCGCTCGATTGCGCGAGCATCATGCGGCCCGCCACGCGCACTTCGTCGACCTCACCGGGCGGCTCGAGTTCGAGCACGATGTTGCGCACGAGGTCGGCGGCGTTGGGGTCGTCGAGTCGATCGGGCGGAGTCGTCATGGGCATCGACACGAGCGAGAAGAGGCGAGGCTCGGCGAGAGCGAAGGCGATGTACGACTCGCCGACCTCGCGCAGCCGGTCGATCGCCGGCTTGCCCGCCGCGGTGTCGAGCCGAGCGAACATGTCGCGCGCCATGATCTCGCGGGCGCGTTGCGCGACGGCCGCGATGAGGTGGTCGCCGCTGGGAAAGTGCCGGTAGACGGCCGCGGCACTCACGCCGCATGCCGCCGCGATGCGGCGCACGGTCACGCCGTCGAGCCCGTCGGAGCGGGCGAGTTGTTCACCAGCGTCGATCAGCGCCTCGCGCAGCGAGCCGTGGTGGTAGGCCGCACGCCCGGCAGAAGCGCGCCCGCGTGACGCCGCGCTGGTCTCCCGCCGATCCGACATGTTGACAGTGTACACATCGATGCGCTAGACATAGCGACAGATGTTAACACCGTAAACACGAGCGGGAGAAACCCGCGACCACCCCCAGGAGAACGAGAACCATGACTACACGTGAGCAGCGCATCCGTCGCCAGATTGAGAAGAGCGTCGCCGACCGTCGCACGGGCGAGGTGCTGTGGCGCGTCGTGAGCCCCGACGGCAGCCTCGACGTCGTGCACGGCGATCTCGACCGGCCATTTTTCATCGCGAGCGTCAGCAAGCTCTTCACCGTCGCGTGCCTCGCGCAATTGCGTGACGAGGGTCGCCTTGACTGGGATGCTCCGATCGCCAGTTACCTGCCCGATCTCGATCTGAGCGGCCTCGCCGTCGAGAACGGGCGCGACGTCAGCGGCGAGATCACCGTGCGGGAGGTCATGGGCCACACCGCCGGGCTCGCTGACTACTTCGAGGGCAAGCGCCCCGACGGCCCGACGACGCTCGCGCGCGCGATGCAGAGCGACTTCGGCTGGGGCGAGGCCGAGGTCGTCGAATGGACGCGCGCGATGACCCCCGCGAGCCGCGGCCGCGGCCTCTACAGCGACACGGGCTTTCAACTGCTCGACGGCGTCGTTGAGCGCCTCGACGGTCGCTCGTTCGCCGAGTCGGTGCGCGCGCGCATCACGGCCCCCCTCGGTCTCGAGCACACCTACGTCTTCACGACCGAGACGCTCGATCGCTTCGACGAGATGGCGATCATCCGCCACGGCGACGACGACCTCCGGCTGCCGCTGTTGCTGGCCTCGTGCGGCGGTCAAGGAGCGGTGGTCTCGACGCTGCGCGACGGCGTGACCTTCGTGCAGGCTTTCTTCGACGGCCGGCTGTTCGACACAGGCCTGCTCGATGAGATGCAGACCGACTGGCACCGCATCTTCAACCCGCTCGAATACGGAACGGGCGTCATGCGCTTTCGCCTCCCCGCTGTCTTCACGGGCTTCCGTTCCTACGAATTCCGGGGGCACTCCGGGGCGTCGGGTGTGGTCTTCTATCGGGATGCCCGCACGGGCATCATCGTCGTCGGCACGGTCAACCAGCTCAAGCAGCGCAGCCTGCCGTACCAGTTGATGGTGCGCACGGTCGCGTTCGCGGCATCCTGACCCACCGCGACTGCAGGCGGGCGGGGTAGCGTAAGCGCGTGACCCGCCCGCTCGCCGTCGTTGACACCGCTGACCCGCTCACCTGTCTCGCCGCTTTGCGCGACTCCCTCGATGGCACGGGCCCGGCGGTGTTGTTCCGCGGCGGCGGAGTGAACCCCGTGCACACGGCACCGCTCACGGTCGACGAGCGCGTCGCGCTCGTGGTCGAGACGAGCGGCACGACGGGTCGGCCCAAGCGCGTCGCCCTGAGCGCCGAGGCCGTGCGGGCGAGCGCTGCCGCGAGCGAGAGCACCCTCGGGGGGCCGGGGCAGTGGCTGCTCGCCCTGCCCGTGCAGTACATCGCGGGAAGCAACGTGCTCGCGCGCTCGCTCTCGGCCGGCAGCACGCCCCTGCCCGTTCCGGCCGGCCGGCTCAGTGCCGCGCGCGTGCTCGAGGCGGTCGCGGCCATGGATGACCCCGTGAGATACACCGCGCTCGTGCCCGCCCAATTGAGTCGGCTCGTCGACGAGGCTGAGTCCGATGACGCCTTGCGCCGCGCGCTCGCGGGGTTCTCGCGCATCCTCGTGGGCGGCCAGGCGACGCCCGCACCGCTCATCGAGCGCGCGACTGCGCTCGGCTGGCACCTCACGCGCACCTACGGATCGAGCGAGACCTGCGGAGGAGTCGTCTACGACGGCGTGCCCGTGGGTCAGACCGCGGTGCGCATCACCGACGGCCGCGTCGAACTCGGTGGGCCGACGCTGGCCGAGGGGTACCTTGACGACCCCGAGCGCACGGCATACACGTTCGTCGAGCACGATGGGCAGCGCTGGTACCGCACCGATGACGCGGGCGAGCTTGTCGATGGCGTACTGCGCGTGACGGGTCGCATCGACGACACGATCGTCACGGGCGGCCTCAAGGTGTGCCTCGGAGATGTCGAGCGCATCGTGCGCGAGCAGCCGGGCCTCGCCGACGCCGTCGTCGTTGCCGGCCACCACCCCGAGTGGGGCGAAGTGCCCGTCGTGGTCACGACGACTCGGCCCGACCTCGAGAGCCTGCGCCGGGCAGTCGGTGCCACGATGCGCCCCGAGGCTCGCCCCGATCGCATTCTGACCGTGGATGCTGTGCCTCTCTTGCCCAGCGGAAAACCCGACCGGCTCACGCTGGCCCGCCGCGCGGCCGCAGGTCACTAAACTCACGCTCGTGGCCACGACGAAGAAGGCGCGCGCGAAGAAGCCCGCCAGCAAGCAAACCAAGCGCACGAACCCCTCGAAGGCGAGCGCAGCATCCGGAAACCCGGCGAAGGTTCGCCGCGCGACCGCGCGCGACTGGATCGCCGGCGCGCGCCTGCGCACCCTGAGCCTGGCGATCTCGCCCGTCGCGCTCGGTACCGCGATTGCCTACGTCACGCAGGGCTACAACCTCGCGCTCGCGCTGCTGTGCCTGGGCGTCGCGGTGTTCTTGCAGATCGGCGTCAACTACGCCAACGACTACTCCGACGGCGTGCGCGGCACCGATGCTCAGCGCGTTGGTCCCAGCCGCCTCACGGGCTCAGGTGCGGCCCGCCCCCGCACGGTGCTCACGGTGGCCCTCGTTTTCTTCGGCCTCGGCGCCGCCGCGGGCATCGCGATCGTCGTGCTCACCGGCATCTGGTGGCTGCTCGCCGTCGGTGCCGTCGCGATCGTCGCTGCCTGGTTCTACACGGGCGGCAAGTTGCCGTACGGCTACCTCGGCTTGGGCGAGCTCGTCGCCTTCATCTTCTTCGGGCTCGTCGCCACGATCGGTACGACCTTCGTGCAGATTCAACAGGTGCCCTTCGAGGCCTGGCTCGCCGGTTCGCTCGCGGGGCTCTTTGCCGCGGCGATCATGCTCGTCAACAACATCCGTGATCGTGAACAGGATGCTCGGGTTGGCAAGAAGACCTTGGCCGTTCGCATCGGCAACCTGCCCGCGCGCATCCTCTTCGTCGTCATGCTGCTCGGTGCCTACGGATTCATCGTGCCGTTCGCGCTCATCTACGTGTGGGCGCCGATGGTCTTCTTCACGCTGCTGATCTCGGCACCCGTCGTGCTCATCGTGCTGCTTGCCAAGACGCCCGGCGAGCTCGTGCTCGCGCTCAAGCTCACCTCGCTTGCCGCGCTCACCACGGGCCTCGGCCTCGCGGCGGCCATCGCCTTCTAGCGCAAGCGTCGTGGGGCGCGCTCGGCGACTTCTCTGGGCTCGTCGTTCACGAAGCGCTCGGCACCCGAAGCGTGACCTCAGCACCCGGTGAGGTAGTTCGCGCGGTTACCTCGCCACCGTGAGCGAGAAGAACCGCGCGGGTGATCGCCAGGCCCAGGCCGGCGCCGCCAGCGCCTTCGACGCGGGGCGCCGAGCGCGCGGCTGACGCGCGCCACCCCGGTTCGAAGACGTGGGGCAGGTCGTGGGCCGCGATGCCCGGCCCGTGATCGCGGATCGTCACGACCGCGGTGTCTGCCTCGCGCGAAACGGTGATCTCGACACGAGCGCCAGACGGTGAGAACTCGATCGCGTTGACGAGCACGTTGACGACGGCGCGGCTGAACTGGCGAGCATCGAGAGCGGCGACGACGTTGTCGGCGCGCGCAAGCACGAGCTCGACCTCGTGAGCGCTCGCCAGCGCCGCATGTTCGGCCACGAGGTCGCTCACGAGGTCGGGCACCGAGACCGGCTCACGGTCGAGCGGAGCGGCGCCGGCGTCGATGCGTGAGAGCTCAAAGAGGTCGCCGACGAGAGCATGCAAGCGACCGACGTGCGCGCTCAACTGTCGTGCGTGCCGCTCGGGCTCGCTCGACAGACCGTCTTCGAGCACTTCGGCGATCGCCCGAATGCTCGCGGCCGGCGTGAGAAGGTCGTGGGCGATGCGGGTCACGAGCTCGCGGCGCGCGAGCTCAGCGGCGACCGCCGCGTCACGTGCAGCGAGCAGTCGGTCGCTCGAACTCACGAGCTCGCGCTGCACGCCGTCGAGCTCGGTGGTGCAGACGGGCGTGCGGGCCACCGACAAGCCGTTGCCGAGGTCGCGAGCGTCGTGTGCCAGGGTGCGAGCATCCGTTGACAGCGTTCGTGCCAGCAGCACGGCGACGAGCACGGCGACCACTCCGCTCACCGCCGTAACGGTGAGAGCCACGGCCGTATCGGACTCGCTGATGTACATGCCGCTCGCCGTCAGGGCGATGCCGCCCGCGACCGCGAGCACGGCAGCCACGACGATGACGACGATGTGCACGATGAGGGGCGCGCGCCGAGCGAGTCGCAGGGTCACGGCCGCGGCGACTCCCGTGACCGCAGCTGCGCCGGCGGCCGACAGAATGATCTGCCCGTATTCGGGGCCGGTCATGAGGCTCCCTCCGCACCGAGGGCGGCGGCGTTGAGTCGGTAGCCGACGCCCCACACCGTGGCAATGATCTCGGGGGCGGCCGCGTCGGCCTCGATCTTTTCGCGCAGTCGTCGCACGTGCACGGTGATGGTCGACACGTCGCCGACGGTCCAGCCCCACACCTCGGCGAGCAGTTGCTCGCGCGAGACCGTTCGCCCGGGTCGGCGGGCCAGATAGGCGAGCAAATCGAACTCGCGCGTCGTCAGGGCCAGGTCGGTGCCATCGAGCGTTACGACGTGGCGCTCGGCATCGATGCGCAAACGACCGAGCACGACATCGCCGCCGGATGCTCCCACCGGGTGTGCGCGACGCACGAGGTTCTCGGCACGCAACACGAGCTCGCGCGGCGAGAACGGTTTGGCCAGGTAGTCGTCGGCGCCCGCCTCGAGACCCTCGATGCGGTGCTCGGGCTCGCCGAGCGCCGTGAGCATGATGATCGGAACCGCCGAGGTCTCACGCAATCGCCGCGCAACGGTCAGCCCGTCAACGCCTGGAATCATGCGGTCGAGCACCACGAGGTCGGGTGGTCGCGAGGCCGCGAGCTCGAGGGCGACGACTGAATCTGCGGCCGCGTCGACGACGCCTCCCGCGGCCGTGAGATAGGCCGCAGCAATCTCGAGCAACGTTGGATCATCGTCGACGACAAGCACTCGCCGACCGTCCAGCGGTCGGTCGGCGGCACTCGCCGGAGAACTAGCCACCCTGCAGCACGCCCTCGAGATCGGCAATGGGGTCGTACCAGCCCAGTTGGAGAATCAGAGTCTGAAGAGCCTTGTCGGCGCCAACGATCACGACGATGCCGACGATGATAAAGAGCACGCCCATCGTGCGGCGAAACCAACCTCGAGGGTCGGCGAGCCAGCCGAGCCGCCGCGCGGCGCTCCGGCCGGCGAGGCCAATGAGGAGCAGCGGCACGGCAAGGCCGATCGCGTAGAGCGTCACGTACAGAAGGCCCTCGGCGAACGACACGGGCAGCACGGTCGCGACGATGAGCGCGTAGGTCGGGCTACAGCTGCTGAACACCGGCCCGAGTGCGGCACCCGTGAGAATGTCGCCGCCGATTGACTGACGCTGCACCGAGGCGTCGAGTACACGATTGCTGCGGTCGCCCCAGCTCAAACGCGTCGATACGGTCTCCCACAGCTTCGGGAAGAGCAGGTTCACGCCCAGCAGCACCACGATGACACCCGAGATGATTTGCCACACCTGGGTGGGAATGCCGAGCAGGGCCGTGGTCGCCTTGAGCAACAGCGTGAACACGATGACGCTCACGGCGAGCGACGCGGCGATCACATACGGCCGCCACCGTGCTCGCCGGCTGTCACCATCGGCCACGATCGACCCGCCCACAATCACGGGCAAGAGAGGCAGCACACACGGTGCCGCAACCGTCAGAACGCCCGCGAGCAGACTGACGACAACAAGGCCTTCCATGCCCCGACCCTACGGTGCCGCGGCGATGAGGGCGCGGAGCGTCGTGTCGTTGTAGAGCACGCCCTTCGTCAACACATCGCCATCGTCATCGACGTAGACGATGGTCGTCTGCAGCGTGACCCCGTACTTCTGCTTGAGATCGGTCGCGGTGTCGAAGTCGACCTTGAAGATGGTCATGCCCGCCGGAATGTCGTTGGCGTTGATGTCTTCATCGAGAGCCCGGCACTTGGGGCACCACGAGGCGTGGAAGAACAGCACCTTGAGGCCGGGGGTCTCGGCAATGGCGCCGTCGTAGTAGTCGAGGTACTCGCCGACGTCGGCCGCCGATTCTGCGTCGGCATCCGACTCTGCGGCATCGCTCGCCGCGACGTCGGGAGACGGTTCGACGGCGGCGGGTGCAGTCGCGGCGGGTTGTG
>JAAFHT010000002.1:51203-70326 GCA_013297625.1 Actinomycetota bacterium
CTTTCTGCGCCCGCACCCGCGGCCGTCGAATCGACTGTAGGTCGGTAGTGGGCGGGGGCGCGCCCCGAAAGCATTACGGGATGCTTACGGCTGGGTGGTCGATGACGCAGCGTCTTCTGCTTCGGCGTCGGGGTCAACCGACGGGCGGTTGCGCCGGGCGTGCAGGTCGAGTGCCACCGCGTCGCGCAGCGACGAGAAGAAGATGTACGAAATGGTCATGGCGATGATGCTCGCCATGATGGCCGCCCACCACCAGTCGATCTGCAGAGCGAGCAGCACACCGAGGGCCGCGCCGAACAAGCCGAGGCGAAGCAACGTGTACTGAATCCATGGGCTCACCTCATCAGTCTATGAGCGCCTTCTCGGTGAGCGCTGAGCGCGTGCGGCGTACACTTTCGGCATGCCTCGAGTCATAGTCGTGCTCACCGTCGTCGCGGTCGCCTTCTGGGTGTACAGCATCGTCGACGCGTTGTTGACCGACCGCGCCCGGGTTCGCGCCTTTCCGAAACAGGTCTGGGTTGCCGGTGTCGTGCTCTTGCCTGTGCTCGGCGGTGTGCTGTGGCTCATCGTTGGCAAGGCTCGCCGTTCGGCGGGTGGGGTTCGTCGGCCGGTAGCGCCCGATGACGACCCGACCTTCTTGAGCACGCTCTCGAGCGAAGAGGTTGCACGCCGCGCGGCCGATGACGAGCGGCTGCGTCGCCTCGAGCAAGAGCTCGCCGATCTCGACGATGACACCCCCGCTGACCCCGAGCGCTGACCCCGCCGCGTCACCCGCGAGCATTGCCGCGATGGCCCTGCTCGAGGGCCTCGTGCGGGCAGGCGTTGCTGACATTGTGCTCAGCCCGGGGTCTCGGTCGCAGTCGCTCGCGCTCGCCGCTGCCGCCCTTGCCCGTGCGGGTCACCTCGACCTGCACGTGCGCATCGACGAACGCGTCGCAGGCTTCACGGCGCTCGGTCTCGCAATCGAGAGCGGTCGACCCGTTGCGGTCGTGTGCACCTCGGGAACCGCCGTCGCCAATCTGCACCCCGCCGTGCTCGAAGCGCACCACTCGGGGGTGCCGCTCATTGTGCTCACCGCCGATCGCCCCGCTGAACTGCGCGGCATCGGGGGCAACCAGACCACTCGGCAGCCGGGCATCTTCGGCGACATTGTGCGCGCCGACTGGGATCTGCCCGCTCCCATCGGCGCGCCGGCCGAAGCGGACGACGCGCGCGACCTCGGCGCCCTCGCGGTGCGGGCGAGTGCCGATGGCCCAGTGCACCTGAACCTGGCCTATCGTGATCCGCTCAGTGGGCCTGTCGAGCTACCCTCGGCCCTTGCTCTCGGGCCTGTGCCCGGGCGGCCGGCGCTCGCCGACCCCGTCGTCGTCGAGCTTCACCCCGACGACGCCACCGTCGTCATCGCCGGGCACGGCGCGGGGCCGCAGGCCGAGGCTCTCGCAGTCGCCCTCGGTGCTCCGCTCATCGCCGAAGTCACGAGTGGGGCACGCTTCGGCCGCCACGCGGTCGTGGCCTATCGCCACGTGTTGCGCGGCCCGCACGGTGACGCTGTGGGCCGCGCCATCGTGTTCGGCCACCCGACGCTCAGCCGCGAGGTTCCCCAGTTGCTTGAGCGCGCCGACGTTGAGGTGATCGTCGTGCGCACCCCCGGCGTCGAGGACTACAACCCCGGCCGTCGGGCTCGCATCGTCGACGAGGTACGCGCGCTGGGCACCCCCGATCCGGCGGTCGTGCGGCGCTGGGTGGGGGGATGGGTGAGCATGTCGCGCGCCGTGGTCGAGTCTGAGGCGCCCGATGACCCCGCTCCCGACCTTTCACTCGCGGTATCGGATGACCGCGGCGTTCGCGCCGCCTTCGCGAAAGCTGAGCTCGCCGTCATGCGCGCGCCGATTGATCGACGGATGCTCGCGCGGGCTCTGTGGGCATCCACCTGGCCCCACGATCGTCTCGTGCTCGCGGCCTCGCGCTTGATTCGGGTGGCCGACTCGCTCGTTCCGGGCAAGGCCATCACGGCGCACGCGAATCGTGGCCTCGCCGGAATCGACGGCACCGTGTCGACAGCCACGGGCATCGCCCTCGCCGCGGCGCGCAACGCTCGGGCCGGCACGACGCGAGTGCTCGCGGGCGACCTTGCTCTGCTGCACGACGCCGGCGCGTTGCTCGTGCCCCTGCCCGAGGGGCTGCGGGTGCACGTCTTCGTGGGCAACGACGGAGGTGGCACGATCTTCGACGATCTCGAGGTGGCCCAGTCGGCCGACCCCGACGATTTCGCCACGGTCATGCGCACGCCGCATCGCGCCGACCTCGCGGCGCTCGCCGCAGCCGGGGGATGGGCCTACCGCCGGGCGACGACGCGCGCCGAGCTCGACGACGCCCTCACGGCTCCGGAGGCTCTGCTGCTCGTCGAGGTGCCGCTCGCACCGTAGCCGTGCGCGCGGCGTGCGGCGTGCGGGTAGCATCCGGCCATGGATGAGTTGTTTCGCGCCCGCGCCGGATTCGTGCTGGCCGACGTCGATTGCGACGCGACCCCGGGAATCGCCGCCGACAAGAAGCGCGCCGAACAGATGCTGGCCGAGGGCGCTGAGCATCTCGGCGCTGTGCAAGAGCGCCTCTTTGCCGCGAGCCGCTCGGGCGCGACGCAGCGCGTGTTGCTCGTGCTGCAGGCCATGGATACGGCGGGCAAGGGCGGCATTGTGCGTCACGTCGTCGGTGCGGTCGACCCGCAGGGCGTGAACCTCACGGCCTTCAAGAAACCCACCGACGAAGAACTCGCCCACCACTTTCTGTGGCGCATCGAACGCCGCTTGCCCGAGGCCGGAATGATCGGCGTCTTCGACCGCTCGCACTACGAAGATGTGCTCATCGGTCGAGTTCGACAGTTGGCCCCCGCCGATGAGATCGAGCAGCGGTACAGCGAGATCATCGATTTCGAGAAGCGGCTCGCCGACGAGGGCGTCTCGATCGTCAAGGTCATGCTGCACATGAGCCGCGACGAGCAGAAGGCGCGCTTGCAAGAACGCCTCGACCGCCCCGATAAGCACTGGAAGTACCGCCCGGGCGACATCGACGAGCGTCTGCTGTGGGATGACTACCAGAGTGCCTATCAGGTCGCGATCGAGCGAACGGATGCGGAGCACGCGCCCTGGTACGTCGTGCCCGCAAACCACAAGTGGTACGCGCGCCTCGCGGTGCAGTCACTGCTCATCGCCGCGCTCGAACGCATCGACCCGAAGTGGCCGCTCGCCGACTTCGACGTTGAGGTCGAGAAGGCGCGGCTCGCGGCGACCTAACGGAGGGCGTCGGCTATCGGCCGAAACTTCATGCGGGTTTCGGCGAGCTCAGAGTCGGGGTCGCTGTCGGCGACGATGCCCGCTCCGGCGTAGGCGGTGAGCAAACCGTCGTCGTCGATGCGTGCGCACCGAAGCGCGATGACCCATTCGCCGTCGCCGTCGTGGTCGATCCAGCCCACCGGCCCGGCGTAGCGGCCGCGGTCGAAAGGCTCGAGTTCGGCGATGAGGGCGAGCGCGGCATCCGTCGGCGACCCAGCGACGGCCGCCGTCGGGTGCAAGGCGGCGACGAGGTCGAGCGCGCTCGACGATTCGGCAAGCTGCATCTCGACGTCGGTCGCGAGGTGCCACAGGTTGGGCAGCTTCAGGGTGAAGGGAAGTTCGCTCGCGGTCACGGCGCGCACGTGCGGACGCAGCGCGTCGAGCACGCTGTGCACGGCAAAGGCGTGCTCATCGAGGTCTTTCGCGCTCGTCGCCAGTTGCGCGGCGGCTGCGGCGTCGTCGGTCGAGCTTGTTCCACGCGCGGTGCTGCCCGCGAGTACGCGAGCGCTCGCTTCGCCGCCGTGCACGCTCACGAGGGTCTCGGGGCTTGCGCCCATGAGCCCGTCAACAGCGAACGTCACGCAGTCGGGGTAGCGGTCGGCCAGCTCGTGCAGCAGAGCGCGGCGGTCAGCATCGGGCGGGATGCTCGCCGTCGCATCACGCGCGATCACGACTTTCTCAACCCGGCCCGCGCGAATAGCCTCAACGGCGCGACCGACCACCGCCGTGAACTCGTCGCGGCTCAACGAGGCCGCGGCCAGGGTCGCCCGCGGGCGCTCGCCGATCGGCGCGGCCTGGGGGGATTGCTCGGCAGCGGTCGCCCCCACCTCCGAGATGCGGGTGACCCAGCTCACACCATCGTGTCGCCCCACGATCACGGCAGGAACGATGAGCACGCTCGGAGCACTCGAGGCGTCGGCGAACGCGAAGGTGCCCATCGCGACGAGGCCGGTTCCGGGCCGGTGAACCGGGTCAACGACCTCGGCGGCGCTGGCGATCGCGCGCCACGCGGCGGCAGCATCCGTCAAGCGATCGTGGCCGGTAAAGGTCAGCCGCAGCGTTTGACCCATGCCGACAATGCCGTCGCCTCGGCGCAGTGCCGCGAGCGGATGCCGAGCATCGGCGAATACAAGAAGGTCGTCGTGGTCGGCCACCCGCTCGGTCACGGCGCGCAGAGCGACCCCGGTCGCGAGTGAGGCAGGCACCCGCTCAGGCTACTCCGCACCCGACGGTCCCCCAGGCGCCTCACGGCGAACACCGGGCGGGCCCTCACTAGACTTGGGGCGTGACGAGGGCCGATTTGTCGAAGACACCGCGCGAGGTCGCGGCGATGTTCGATGGCGTCGCTCGCCGCTACGACCGCACGAATGCCGTGCTCTCGGTCGGCAATGCCGCACTGTGGCGCATCGCGACGGTGCGCGCGGTTGACCCCCAGCCGGGCGAGCGCATTCTCGACATCGCTGCTGGCACCGGAACGAGTTCTGTCGCCCTGGCGAAAACGGGGGCCGAGGTCATCGCTCTCGACTTCTCGCAGGGCATGGTCGACGAGGGCCGCCGCCGTCACCCCGACCTGCAGTTCATTCAGGGTGACGCTATGGCGCTGCCCTTCGGTGACGCCGAGTTCGACGCGGTCACGATCAGCTTTGGCTTGCGCAATGTGCAGAAGCCCGAGGTGGCGATTGCCGAGATGCTGCGCGTGCTCAAGCCGGGTGGCCGCGTTGTCATCTGCGAGTTCTCGCGCCCGCCGATGCGCGTGCTGCGCGCGGGCTACCACGCCTACTTGCGCTACGTCATGCCGCTCATCGCGGGTGCCGCGAGCTCGAACCCCGATGCCTACCGTTACTTGTTCGACTCGATCCGCGATTGGCCCGCGCAGTCGGTGCTCAGCCAGTGGCTCAGTACCGCGGGGTTTACTCGGGTCGGCTACCGCAACCTCTCGTGGGGGGTGGTCGCCCTGCACCGGGGGCGCAAGCCCGCCGGCGCATCCGCGCAGTAAGCCGCCCCGACCGCCTCGACAGATCGGCAGACCGTTGACTCGCCTTCCCCCGCTCGCTCGCCGTAGCAAGACGCTCAGCGCGTCGCTCGGCCTCGGCGAGAAGCTGTTTGCGTCGAGTGAAGAGCGCCGCTTTGCCGAAGCCATTGAGACGGGCCTCATCGAGGTCGAAGAGGGCCTGCTCAACGAGGTCGCGTTTGCCGACGACATGGCCGACGTAACGTCGCGCTACTTGCTCGAGGCGGGCGGCAAGCGCATCCGGCCCGTGCTGACGTTGCTGACTGCCCAGCTCGGAGAAGGCAACAACCACGCTGTCATCACGGCCGCGCAAGCGGTAGAGATCACCCACCTCGCCTCGCTGTATCACGACGACGTCATGGACGAAGCCGAGATGCGTCGCGGTGTTCCGTCGGCGCAAAACGTGTGGGGCAACTCGGTCGCGATCTTGACCGGTGACTTGTTGTTCGCCCGTGCGAGCAAGCTCGTCGCTGGCCTGGGTGAGGGCGCCATCAAGTTGCAGGCCGACACGTTCGAGCGGCTGTGCCTTGGGCAATTGCACGAGACGATCGGCCCGCGCGGCGACGATGACCCGATCGAGCACTACCTGCAGGTGCTGGCCGACAAGACCGGCTCGCTCATCGCGGCAGCCGCGCAAATGGGTGTCATCTTCTCGAACGCCCCCGAAGAGTTCGCGGCCCCCGTTGTGGCCTTCGGCGAGAAGATCGGCGTCGCCTTTCAGCTCATCGACGACGTTATCGACCTTGCCGAACCGGAGGCTGACACCGGCAAGCCGCAAGGCACCGATCTGCGCAGCGGAGTCGCGACCTTGCCGCTGCTCTTCTTGCGCCGCGCCGCCCGCACCGATGCCGACGCCGCAGCACTGCTCGCGCGCATCGAGCGCACCGTCGAGGTCGAGGGTCACGACGACGAAGTGGCAGCCGCGATCGCCGAATTGCGCGCCCACTCGGTGACGGCCGAGACGCTCGACGAAGCTCGCCGCTGGGCCGACGAGGCGGTTGCCGCACTCGCGCCGCTGCCCGAAGGTCCGGTCAAGCTCGCCCTCACGAAGTTCGCCGAAGCGGTCGTCGACCGCACCACGTAGGTCGCTCGGCGCCCTCCACCCCACCCCCACAGAAAGACACGCACGCGCATGACCAAGCTCCGGCTCGCCATCGTTGGTGCAGGCCCGGCCGGCATCTATGCCGCCGACATCCTGCTCAAGCACGAGCGCTCGTTCGACGTCTCGATCGACCTCTTCGAACAATTGCCGGCCCCCTACGGGCTCGTGCGCTACGGCGTTGCCCCTGACCACCCGCGCATCAAGGGCATCATCAACGCTCTTCGTGAGGTGCTCGACTCGGGCGACATCCGCATTTTTGGCAACGTGCACTACGGCACCGACATCACGCTCGATGATCTGCGCACCCACTACCACGCCGTGATTTTCTCGACGGGGGCGATTCGGGATGCTGAGCTCGACATTCCCGGCATCGACGCGCACGGCAGCTACGGCGCGGCCGACTTCGTCAGCTGGTACGACGGCCACCCCGACGTACCCCGCGAGTGGCCGCTCGAGGCCTCGTCGGTTGCCGTCATCGGCAACGGCAACGTCGCGCTCGATGTGGCGCGCGTGCTGGCCAAGCACGCCGACGACCTCTTGCCGACCGAGATTCCTGACAACGTCTACCAGGGCCTGCTTACCTCACCCGTGACCGACGTGCATGTCTTCGGTCGCCGTGGGCCCATGCAGGTGAAGTTCACCCCGCTTGAGCTGCGTGAGCTCGGCGAGTTGCGCGACGTCGACATGATCGTGCACGAAGAAGACTTCGACTACGACGAGGCCTCGCAGCGGGCGATCGAAACCAATAAGCAGATCACGGTTATCGACCGCGTCTTCACGCAGTGGCGCGCCCGCGAGACGGGCTCGGCCTCGCATCGCTTGCACTTGCACTTCTACGCCAAGCCCCTTGAGGTGCTGACGGATGTTGAGGGCCGCGTTTCGGGCTTCCGTTACGAGCGCACGCGGCCCGATGGGCACGGCGGCGTCGAGGGCACCGGAGAAATCCGCGAGGTCGAGGTGCAGGCTCTGTACCGCGCTGTCGGATACTTCGGCTCACCCCTCGACGGCATCCCGTTCGACGAGCGCCACGGTGTCATCCCGAACCACGAGGGTCAAGTGCTCGGCGATGACAACCAGACGGTTCCGGGTGTCTACGCCACGGGCTGGATCAAGCGCGGCCCGGTTGGCCTCATCGGCCACACCAAGAGCGACGCCATGGAGACCGTGCAGCACCTCGTGACCGACCAAGCCTCGTGGTGGAGCCCCGAGCGCCCCGACGAACAGTCGGTCGTCGACCTGCTCGACAGTCGCGGCGTGCTCTACACGAACCTCGATGGCTGGCACCGGCTCGACGCCCACGAGGTCGCGCTTGGCGAGCCCCAGGGTCGTGCGCGCGTCAAGGTTGTGCCGCGCGACGAGATGCTGCGTATCTCGCGCGACTAAGCCCCGACACTCAGACGGCGGTGTCGGCGGTGACCGACCAGCCGAGGCGCACGAGCTCGCGCAGCACGTCGAGGTCGATCGCGCTGAGGCGCGTGACGTAGACGCAGTCGACGCCCGTGGTGTGCGGGCCCAGACGCTCGAGCAGCGCGGCCGCATCGGGATGCGTCTGCAAGCCGTAGAGCGACAGCTTGGCCTTGCGGGGCGAAAACCCGGCGCGCGGCCAGATTCCTTCGCGCCCGCTGGCGTAGTGGTAGGCGTAGGTGCCAAAACCGACGATGGATGGCCCCCACATCACCGCGGGAGCACCCGTCACCGACGAAAACAGTGCGACCAACTCAGCACCCTCGGCGCTGCGCCGGGCGTCGAGAGTTGCGAGGAAATCGTTGACGGGAACATCCGTCGGCAACGTCGTTTGGCTCATGCGCGATACCGTACGACGCAGCAGGTCGGGGTGTCTACTGAACCGTCGCCGTCACGCGCGCGAGGTCGTCGAACGTGCGCATGTGCGCGGGGCGACGCAACCACTGGTCAAGCGTGAGTTCGCGCGAATTCTCACGGTAACTCTGTTCGATCGCGCGTAGCTCGCGAATGATCGAGTCGCCGCGCACCATCACCGAGACCTCAAGGTTGAGGCTGAACGACCGCATGTCCATGTTGCTCGAGCCGATGATGGCGACCTCGTCGTCAATCGTGAAGTGCTTGGCGTGCAAGATCGTCGGCGCCCGGTAGAGCCAGATGCGCACGCCCGCGCGCAAGAGCTCTTCGTAGTACGAGCGCTGGGCGTGAAAGACGAGTGTCTGGTCGCCGATCTCTGAGACGAAGAGTTGTACGTCGAGCCCGCTCTGCGCCGCGGTCGTGATGGCATACAGCATCGACTCGTCGGGCACGAAGTAGGGAGAACAGATCTGAATCTGCTCTTGCGCGGCGTACACGAGCGAGTTGAAGAGGCGCAGGTTGTTCTCGCCTTCGAAGGCAGGGCCGCTCGGCACCACCTGCGCATCCAGCCCCTGGCCCGGATCGATCACGGGAGTCGTGCTCGTCTCGCGCAGCAAGAGTTCGTTCGTCTCGCTGTACCAGTCGGTGGCGAAGAGCGCGTCGATTCCCGCAACGATCGGGCCTTCGAAGCGCACCATGAGCTCTTTCCACGCGAGCCGTGACCCGTCGCGGCGGCGCCCGCGCTTGTAGCCGCGTTCGATGAGGTTTTGCGAGCCCGTAAATCCGATTGCGCCGTCGACGATGAGGAACTTGCGGTGGTTTCGTAGGTCGGGCCGCTGCCACTGCCCGCGGAAGGGCCGCACGGGCAGCATCGGGTGATGTTCGGCCCCGATCGCATCGAGGCGTCGACGCATGCGGCGATAACCCTTCACGCGCAACGACGCCACGTGGTCATAGAGCACCTTGACCGGAACCCCACGAGCAGCGGCCTCGGCGAGTGCCGCGAAGAACTGCTCGGTCTCATCGTCGACCGACATGATGTAGAACTCCACGTGCACGCTGCGCTGCGCCCCGCGCACCGCTTCGGTCATGGCCGTAATCGACGCCGTGTAGTCGGTGAAGAGGCGCGCGGTGTTGCCACCGACGAGGGGCATGGCCCCGAGATTGCGGTTGAGCTCAACGATGGGTTCGAGCCAGGGGGGCCAGGGCGAGTCTTTGCTGACGCGGTCCATGCCCTCGGTGGTTTCGAGAATGTAGGTATTGATCTCGTCTTGCTGCTCACGCCGGCGCTTGGGAAGTCGGCGCGACCCGAGCATGAGAAAGAGCGTGAACCCGATGAGGGGCAGCGTGTAGATGAGCAGGAGCCACGCGAGAGCGCTTTGCGGCCGCCGGTTGCGCGGCACCACGATGAGCGAGACGACCGCGATCGTGACGATCAGAACCAGGACGAGCAGCGTGATGATAAGAGCGATCCACGCCCCGACGCCACTGATCCTGATGTCGTCGGTCATGGTCGCACTCAGCGAAAGTTGACGAATTGAAGAGCGACGTCGAGGTCTTTGCCCTTGAGTAAGGCCATCGTGGCCTGCAGGTCATCGCGGCTCTTCGACTGCACCCGCAGCTCGTCGCCCTGAATCTGGCTCTTGACGCTCTTGGGCCCCTCGTCACGGATGATCTTCGAGATCTTCTTCGCGTCGTCGCTCGAGATGCCGTTCTTCAGGCTCACCTCGATGCGGAACTCTTTGCCACTGGGGTAGGGCTCACCCGAGTCGAGGCTGCGAATGCCGATGCCGCGTTTGATCATCTTCGACTCGAGCACTTCGAGCACGGCCTTGACGCGCTCTTCGGCGCTCGCCTTGAGCAGCAACTTCTCGCCGCTCCACTCGATCGACGCCCCGACGCCCTTGAAGTCATATCGTTGCGCCACTTCTTTTTGCGCTTGATTGACGGCGTTCTCGGCCTCCATCTTGTCGACCTTGCTCACGATGTCGAAGGAAGAATCAGCCATGCGACCATCGTAGCTATGAGCTCTGCTGCAATCACCCGGCTGATCGTCGGTTTGTCGCTCGGGCTCGCGGTGGTCGTCGTACTCATTGCGGTGCTGCTGCGGCCGATCGACGCGCCGATTCGGGACGCTGCGCTCACCCCGAGCGCGACCCCCGCGCCGCGCTGGGCCGAGCCGGCACCGCTGCCCCCCTCGGCGGCGACTCCGACCCGCGCGGGTGTTGCGGGCCTGGCCGATGCGGCCTGGGTTGCCGCCGTAGCTGCGGATTCGGGCATCCCCGAGCGCGTGCTCGCCGCCTACGCGGGCGCGGCGATCGCCAAGCACGCTGAACGCCCCGACTGTGTTCTGGGCTGGAACACCCTGGCCGGCATCGGGTGGGTCGAGTCGCGGCACGGGAGCCACGGTGGAGCATCCGTCGCCGATGACGGAACCGTCAGCCCACCCATCATCGGCGTCGCGCTCGACGGTGTCTCGACCGCCCTCATTGCCGACTCCGACGGCGGCGCCATCGACGGCGACGCCGAGTTTGATCGAGCCGTGGGGCCGATGCAGTTCATTCCGGGAAGCTGGGCCAACTGGTACATCGACGCGAGTGGCGACGGTGTGGCCGACCCGCACAACATCGACGACGCAGCGCTCGCCGCGGCCAACTATTTGTGCCGCGCCGTGCCCACGCTCGGTGACGAGGCGTCGTGGCGCGCGGGCATTGCGTCGTACAACTCTGAAGATGTCTACCTCGACGCCGTGGCGACGGCGTCTGCGCGGTACGCCACACTCGCGCCCTGAGCGGCACGCGAACCTGCGGCAGACTCTTCGCGCCGTTGGTTACACAGACCCTGTGGCTCTTGTATTCTTGTCGAGCGTCTTCGGTCGGTGATCACACCGGTCGGGTGCGCGCCTGGCGAGTTACCCAAGCGGCCAAAGGGATCTGACTGTAAATCAGACTGCTCAGCATTCGGGGGTTCGAATCCCTCACTCGCCACCATGTCTCCTTCACTCCCCGCGACCGATGAGCTGCTCTCGGTCGCGCGCGCCGTTGCCCTCGAGGCTGGCGCGCTGATTCTCGAGGCGCGGCGCGGCGCTGTCTCCGTCGCTGCGGCGAAGTCGTCGTCGGTGGATGTTGTCACGCAGGTCGACCGCGACGCCGAGTCACTCATCCGCGGGCGGCTCGCCGAGTTGCGCCCGGGCGACGGCTTCTTCGGCGAAGAGTCGGGGGCGGAGTCGAGCACGAGTGGCCTCACCTGGGTCGTCGACCCCATCGATGGCACGGTCAACTTTCTCTACGGCATTCCGCACTATGCCGTGAGCATTGCCGTGGTCGAGGGTGAGCCAGACCCGCAGTCGTGGCGGGCGCTCGCCGGCGTGGTCGTCAACCCCGCGTCGGGTGAGCTCTACAGCGCCACCGCCGGCGGGGGAGCGCACCTCGGCACGCAGCAACTGCGCGTGGCCGACGCCACCTCGCTCGAGCAGTCGTTGCTCGCCACGGGGTTTGCCTACGGCGCTGAGACGCGCGCCGAGCAGGGCGCGGCCGTGGCCCGACTGCTGCCGCGCGTGCGCGACATTCGCCGCATGGGCACGGCGTCGCTCGACCTCTGCGCCGTTGCCTCGGGGCGAGTGAACGCGTACTTCGAACGCACGCTGAATCCGTGGGATCACGCGGCCGGCGCACTCATTGCGACCGAAGCAGGAGCCGCCGTCGAGGGGATGCCCGGCGCGCGTGCTGACCATCGATTCACGCTGGCGGCGCATCCCGAATCGATCGGCGATCTGCGTGCTCTGCTGGCCGAGGTGGGGGCGTTTCCCACCGCGCCGTAGCCCGAGTGGCGCCGATGTGAAGCCCAAGAGCGAGCCGCGAAAAGCCCTGCCCGACTTTGCCTCGGCGCGAGACCGGGTTAGGCTTTATCAATCCGTGATAATCCGCCGCGTATCGTGGTGGGCGCGGTGAGCCGGTTCTTGCCCCTTGTGCGGGTGAAGACCGCACCGGCCGCCCGGCCCCGCACCGACCGATACGTACCCGATATCTGAGGCTGACTGACACCGTGACTGCAGAGAACCCGTGGCTGACGGGAGGTTCGAACCCCGAACCGACCGACGCCGAAACAGACCCGTTTCGGGCTCTGGGGTTCGGATTCTCTGAGGAATCCCCGACGATGTCGGCGGAGGCGGTTCAGCCACGCGTCGAACCCGCGGCCTCCGCGCCGTCGGTAAGCGCTCAGCCCGCGCCGTGGAATGCGGCCCCGGCTCCCTCCCCCGATTCCTGGCAATCGGCTGCGCCTCCGGCACCTCAGGCACGTGTTGCCTCCGCCGCACCGGCGGCTGCACCAGCCGTGCAGCCCACGAGTCGTCGTGCCTTGCGCGATGCCGAGCGCGTCGAGCCCGCCACGACGGGCTTCCTCGGCACCGCCGCCGCCGAGCAGGTCGCGCCAGCAGCGGGCTTCGCCGCCGCGACCGTGAGCACCGTCAGCGCCGTGAGCCCCGCCTTTTCGAGCCCGGCCGTCTTGAGCCCTGCTCTCTCGAGCCCTGCCTTTTCGAGTTCTGCCTCGTCGAGTCCTGCACCGTCAACGCGTCGTTCCGCGCGCGCCGCGGTCAGCGCCCCGCCGCCTCGACCCACCACGTCGACGGCTCCCACGCGGCCCGCTGCGGCACCCTCGGCCCCGGTTCCGCTGGGCCGCCGCATCGCCAAGAAGGCTTTCCCGCCGGCCGTCATGCTCGCGGTCGCCTCGTTGCTCGTCGGCACCTCGGTGCCGGCCAACGCGCTTTTCGATCCGGATGCTCCGCCCGCGTCGGTCGCCCTCTCATCGATCGCCGACGCCAAGGCGCCCGAGACCGTCGCCCTCGAAGACCAGGTTCTCGAGGCCGAGGCTGTCGGCGATCTTGCGACGACCGCTGCAGCACGCGACTCCTGGACGGTCACGTCGTACGCAGAGATGTTGCGGTTGCGCTACGGCAGCCTGTCGTACTCGTACAACGCGTCGAGTACCGGGCCGATCCGCTGGCCCTTCCCCTTCGCTGCCAAGGTCACGTCGGGCTTCGGTGACCGCGTCGCTCCGTGTCGTGGGTGCTCGTCGTATCACCGTGGCGTTGACTTTGATGCCGGATACGGTGCACCGGTTAGCGCCATCGCCGACGGCATCGTCACCGCTGTCGGTCGGTCAAGCTCGTTTGGCTACCGCGTTGAGGTTGAGCACATCATCAATGGCCAGAAGGTCATGTCGCTCTACGCCCACCTCATCGACAACAGTTCGGTGCTGACGGTCGGTGCTCCCGTGGTTGCGGGCGAGATCGTCGGCGCCCTTGGCAACACCGGACTTTCGACCGGCCCGCACCTTCACCTCGAGATTCACGTCGACAGCGTTCCCATCGATCCGTTCGCCTGGCTCGTCGCTAACACGGCCTAGCGGGTCTCGTTCGTTGGTCCTCGCTTGCGCAGGGCCCGGGTTAGTCGGTGATGATCCAGGCCGTCGTGTCTGCTGGCAGTAGTCCGCCCTCGAGCGCACCACTGGCAAGAACGAGTTCGCCCGCGGGGAGCTCGACGGCGGTCGCACTGGTATTGGCGATAACCGTGATGGCGCCATTGCGCAGGGAGACCACGTCGCTGCCGAACCCATCGAGCCACGTGACCGAGCCCGTGCCGAGCGCGAACTGCGCCCGTGCCGCAAGGGCCCCTCGGTAGAGCTCGAGGGTCGACCCCGGGTTGCTTGCTTGCTGGTCGCGGGCGTAGCTCGCGAAGAGTGGTGGTTGCGGCAACCAGCTCGCGCCGGAGTCGCTGAACCCGAACGCCGGAGCAGCGCTCTCCCAGGGAATCGGCACTCGGCATCCGTCACGGCCGTAGACCTCACCGTTGGTGCGGTGGAAGGTGGGGTCTTCGCGCACGTGGTCGTCGAGCTCGATGACCTCGGGCAGACCGAGCTCTTCGCCCTGGTAGAGGTAGGCGCTGCCCGGCAGGCTCATCATCAGGGCCGATGCCGCACGGGCGCGTCGAAGCCCCAGGGTCTCGTCGGGTTTGTCGGCCGACTTCGGGCCGATGCCCGTGGCGGGGGAGGCATCGGTGGCACTGAGGCCATAGCGGCTCGCGTGGCGAACGACGTCGTGGTTCGAGAGCACCCAGGTGCTGGGTGCCCCGACCGCGGTGAAGGCCGCGATCGACTCGTCGATGACCGAGCGCAAGCGCGCTGCGTTCCAGGGGGTTCCGAGGTAGCTGAAGTTGAAGGCCTGGTGCATTTCGTCAGAGCGCACCCACAGGGCGGCCTTCGCGAGGGGCTCGACCCACGCCTCGGCGCACAGCACGCGGTCACCCGGGTATTCGGCCAGCACGGCGTTCCAGTCGCGCCAGACGTCGTGCACTTCGGGTTGCGCCCAGTAAGGCACCTCGTCGGGCGAGGAGATCGAGTCGGCGAGCCCACTGGCCTCGGCGACCTGCACGATGTCAGGCAGACCCTCTTTCTTCATGAGGCCGTGGGCCACATCGACGCGGAAACCGTCGACTCCGCGATCAAGCCAAAAGCGCAGAATCTGACGGAACTGCTCCCAGACCCAGGGGTTCTTCCAGTTGAAGTCGGGCTGCGAGGTGTCAAAGATGTGCAGGTACCACGGGCCGGGTGTGCCGTCGGCTTCGGTAATGCGCGTCCAGGCGTTGCCGCCGAAGATCGACTGCCAATTGTTCGGGGGCAGCTCGCCCTTCTCGCCGCGACCCTCGCGGAACATGAAGCGGTCGCGCTCGGGGGATCCGGGGCCGGCGGCCAGGGCATCCTGAAACCACGGGTGATCACTGGAGCAGTGATTCGGAACCAGGTCGACGATCACCCGCAGGCCCAGGTCGTGGGCGCGGCCGCGGAGCACGTCGAAGTCGTCGAGCGTGCCGAAGATCGGGTCGACGTCGCAGTAGTCACTCACGTCATAGCCGGCGTCGCGCTGCGGCGAGCGGAAGAACGGCGAGAGCCAGATGGCGTCGACGCCGAGCTCACGCAGTGAGCCCAAGCGCTCAGTGATGCCCGCCAGATCGCCGATGCCGTCGCCACTCGCGTCGGCGAATGACCGAGGGTAGATCTGGTAGATCACGGCCGAGCGCCACCACTCATCTCCCGGTCGGGAGGAGTGCTGGTGGTGGATGGCCCGGGTTTCGGTCGAGGTGGTGGTCTCGTTCGGCATTCCGCCACCTTATGACACGAATTCGACGAATGTGGAATCGGTTCCACGCCAGAATTCAGGATGTTGTGGCACCTCGGGAGGTTCGGGCCCCCGGTCGCCAGGTGCTAATCTTCTCTGGTGCCAATCGCCGTTCGCGGCAGTGGCAGCGCCCCGATAGCTCAGTGGTAGAGCACTTCCATGGTAAGGAAGGGGTCGTCAGTTCAATCCTGACTCGGGGCTCCGGTTCTCTCATCGTGGCCTTGCGGCCGCGCGAGGTTCCTGCCCGGCGGGGTAGCTCAGGTGGTTAGAGCACACGGCTCATAATCGTGGTGTCGCGGGTTCGAGTCCCGCCCTCGCTACCGTTTCAGAGACTCCCGCAGCCTGGGCTGACGCCGTGAACGCTCGTCCGCGTTCACGGGGTTCGAGTCCCGCCCTCGCTACTCTCCATCCACCCCTCAGTAGCCAGTGCGCTCGTCGAGCAAGGTTTGCAGGTCGGCCTTCACGCCCGCGATGGCCTCGCGGTGTTCCTCGTCACTCAGGGGCACCCGCTCAGCGCGGGGGATGAGTCGCGCTTGCATGAGCTCACTGAGCGTGTCATCGCGCGCGCGAAGCGCCAGGTCGCGCACGACCGCCTCGTCATCGTGCGCCCCGCGCAAGCGCTCGGCGACTCCGCGCAGCGTTCGACTGCGCGCGTTCAGTCGAGCAACCTCGTCACGACCCTGACGGATGCGCGCCAGCTCGCGCTTCGACCGCGCGGTGCGCGAGGCGCGTTCGGTGGGGGCAGCGGCGTCGCTGTCGTGCGACAACCGCGTCGCGGTCTCGTCGAGCTCGGCGATGAGCGCCTCGATTGCTCGACGAGCGAGGTCGATGGCTTCCGCCTCGTTCCACGGGGCACCGTCGCGCACGGTGCGCATGATGACGCCGTTCTTGACCGACAGGCGCACGGCTGAGAGCGCCACGATGAATCCCTCATCGATCTGGTGCGACAGGTCGCGCGGCGTCTCGGGTCGCGCAGACGCGACCGTACGAGCGGGAGCGGGCCAAAAGCGCATGACGACCTTCGCGAACTCGTGGGCGAGAGAGCTCTAGCGTACGGCGCGTGCCTGCGTGGGTGCCGGGGGCGTGCGGCGAGCATCCCGAGAAAAAAGACCTGCGACACGCCGAAACCACAACATGTAGGGGAATGACATTGCTGTGATTCCCGTTATATAGTGAGACCCCTAGCCGCCCGGGGCGGAGGTTTTCAGCAGAAGGAGGTCCGTCATGGACAACGACAACGAGACCGTTGGCGGCTACGCCGTGCCCGTCGACCCGATGGACATGCTGCAGTGCGAGAGCTGCCAGTAGCCCGCTGACACACGAACCACCGAAACCCCGGAACGCCGACGACGGCGCTCCGGGGTTTCGCTTAGGCCCCGATTGCCCACTTTCCCCGGCCGGAGGAGGACACCGTGAGCATCACCGTTGATGCCCGCTCGTCTGACGCGCGCGCCCGTTTGGCGAGTGATGCCGAAGTGCTTGACCGCGTGCACCGCACGCTCGGGCCTGTCGATGTGGTCGCCGAACACTGGGGAGCCCACCGCCTCTCGCGCGTGTTGCACGTCGTGACCCGCGGGGGCGAACAGGCGGTCGTCAAGTGGCATCGGGATGCGGGGCCTCACCAGCGCGAATCCGACGCCCTGCAGCACTACGCCGTGGCGCTCGGGGGCGATGCGCCGCGCATTGTGCTCAGCGACCCGTCCCTGCGCCTCGTCACGCTCTCGCGGTTGCTCGGAGAGCCCGCAGCCGGTACCGCTCACGAGCGCGACCCCGACATCCACATGCGCGCCGGCGACCTCGTGCGTCGCCTGCACGATGCCGAGCCCCCGCGCCGCCACGATCGCTTCGGCGCAATGATCGCTACCGAGTTTGAGCGCTGGAGCCGCGCGGCCGACGAGTTGTGGGGCGATGGGCTCGACGGCCGTGACGAACGGGCTGAGCGATTCGCTGCCGAGCGCCACATCGCTCGCCAGCACGTCGCGGCTGCCCTCGACGTGGGTGAGCTCGACCACGTTCCGGCCCACCGCCGCCTGACCCCGCGGCACTGGATCATCGACCCCGGCGGGCACGTGCGGTTCATCGACTTTGCGCACCTCGAGTTTGAGCCGCGCATCGTCGACCTGCTGTGGCTCGAATACGGCCCGTGGCGCGACGAGCCCTGGCTGCGGGCGGCGTTCTTGCACGGCTATGGCCGCACGCCGACCGAACGCGACGAGCTCGTTCTGCGCGCGGTCGCCGCGACGCGCGGCCTCGAGTTGCTCGTGCGGGGCGAGTCGCGGGGCCACGCAGCCGAACGTGCGCTCGGGCGATCGATGCTCGACCGCTTGCTCGGCGCGACGCTCTTCTAGACCGTACGCGGGCATCCGGCGTACCGATCGCCTCGGGAGCGTCGCGCCTAGACTGGGCGCGTGCCTGTGAATCCTGAACTGACCGAGCGAGCGTTCGCGCCAACGGCGCCCTACCTGGTGGGCCGAGAGAAGGTGCGCGAGTTTGCGCGCGCCGTATTCGCCACCGCGCCCCTGCACCACGACCCCGAGGCCGCGCGCGCCGCGGGCTTCGCCGACGTTGTGGCGCCGCCGACGTTTCCGATCGTCATCGCCGAGGCGACGCTGCAGCAGTTGCTGGCCGAGCCTGACGCGGGCATCGACTTCAGCCGTGTCGTGCACGGCGATCAGCGCTTCACCTACACGCGCCCGATCGTCGCGGGCGACGAGCTCACGGCCACCCTGCGGGTCACGAGCATCAAGTCGCTCGGCGGCAACAGCATGGTCACGAGCGAGTCGGCGATG
The DNA here is from genome assembly GCA_013297625.1 of Actinomycetota bacterium. GTDB lineage: Bacteria > Actinomycetota > Actinomycetes > Actinomycetales > Microbacteriaceae > Microcella. Next base: position 69,424 of record JAAFHT010000002.1, read on the forward strand.
ACCGACGTCGAGGGCGAGCACGTCGTCACGAGCATCTCGACGCTCGTCATTCGAGGAGACGAATCATGAGCGTTCTCGACGGCCTCGAGGTGGGTCAGGTGGTTGCCGAGCGCGTCTTCCCCCTCACGCGCGACAGCCTCGTGCGCTACGCGGGAGCGAGCGGCGACTTCAACCCGATTCACTACCGCGATGATGTCGCGGCAGCGGTCGGCCTGCCGGGCGTGCTCGCGCACGGCATGCTTACGATGGGCTTCGCCGTTCAGCCGGTGATTGATTGGTTGGATGCCCGCGGCTGGGTCAGCGACTACCAAGTGCGGTTCACTCGTCCGGTCGTGGTTGACCCCCAGCTCGGCGCCGTCGTCACGGTGACGGCCACGGTCGGGGCTGTGGATGACACCGGAGCCCGCATCGACCTCACCGCGACGTACAGCGACCAGACGGTGCTCGGCAAGGCGCAGGTTCGCGTCACCGCGTTCGCCTGAGTGACCATGCAGCTCGCTGAGCTCACGACGTTGCGCGTCGGCGGCCCCGCCGAACGGTTCGTCGAGGCGACGACCGTCGATGCTCTCGTCGAGGCAGTGCTCGAGGCCGACGCTGTCGGCGAGCCGTGGCTCGTGCTCGGCGGCGGCTCGAACGTTCTCGTCGGTGACGAGGGTGTCGAGGGCGTCGTGGTTCGCGTCGCGACGCGCGGCATCGAACGGCTGCCCGACGTGCCCGGCTCGGCTCGTCCCGTGCGCTTGCGAGTGCAGGCCGGCGAGTCGTGGGATGCCCTCGTGGCCCACACCGTCGAGAACGGGTGGGCGGGCATCGAAGCCCTCAGCGGTATTCCGGGCTCGACGGGAGCCGCGCCCATTCAGAACATCGGGGCATACGGTCAAGACCTCGCCGAGAGTCTCGTGAGCG
>JAAFHT010000001.1 GCA_013297625.1 Actinomycetota bacterium
GCGAACTGAGGGCGACCGCGCCGCGCTAGCGTGGAAGGCATGACTCCCCTCGCGGCCGAAGGCCGAGGCCCACGGCGATGAGTCGAGTGCCCTGGTTCTTCATCGTTGGCCTCGTTCTATTGCCCCTTGTGTTCGTCTTTCCGCTCCTCGACGGCTATGGCCAGCAGGGTTCACCGTCAATCTCCCGCGCGGCCGGGCTACAGGCCCTCGTGATTGGCGCCGTCATCGGGGCGTTTACTACCGAGGCAATAATCCGCGGCTACCAGTTGACGCTCGCGAGGTCTTTGTCGAAGTTCGCCCGAACGCTGCCCGCGGATTCGTTGGCTCTACTTGTTCTGCCGGAATCCCATTCACAACCTCCGCCCTTCGCCGCATTGCAAGAGGGTCTGAGTGCCTGGCGGGTGTGGCCACCCGGCTACCCCCGCGTCCTCGTCGTCTCTCCAGAGGCCGTTGTCATCAGGAGCACACGTCAGCATCTCGCTTCTCTCGATTCGGCGAGCGTCACGAACGTAGTGCTCGTCAACAAGCCAGGGCGCAAGCAGCTCTTCTTCCGGCTAAAGCTTGAACCAGCCACTCATGACGGGATTGCGGTCGACACGTTTCTCGACTTCTTCTGGATCGACATTTGCTCTGGCCTGCGCCCTGTTTCGCATCCTGGCCGCCTTGAAGAGATCCGCGCGTCGGTGGAGCGGGTTCTCCAGTCGCCACGGAGCGGATCGGCGACATGAACGACCTGCGTGAGCTACTTCTCGTTGCCGCGGGCGGATTGATCGTTCTCGGCCTGGTTCTCAGTCTCTGTGCCCGACCTGTTGCCGACTTCCACCGCACTCAGGTTTCCCGCGTTCTGCCACGCCGATACTGGGCTTTCGCATCCGATCCGATCGCCGTCAGAACCTTCGGAGTACTTGCCGCCCTGGTCGGAGTGGCACTGTTCATCGGAGTTTTCGTGGCTGTCGGAATTCGCTGACCCGCACCCGCACTAGCGTTAAGGCATGACCCCTCTCGCACGCCGCCTGCTCGACTCTGCCCTCGCCGCGCTCGCGGTCGCTCTCGTGACGCACGTCGTGACGGTCGTGCTGTTCTCGGCGATCAACGGCGCCACGGTTGAGGTGCTGGCGCAAGTGAACGGTGTCTTCGGGTTCTCGTCGCTGCTGCTGTTCATCTTCATCACGATCATCGGCACTGCGGGGGTTCTCGACAACCGCTGGATCGCACTCGGCCTGGCCCTGCTCGCGGCCTTCGTTTCGTCGTGGCTGGGCGCGCTGCTCGCGATCGTCGCGGCGGGCAACCCCATCAGCGGCGAGCTCATCGACTACCTGTGGATCAGCGTGTTTGGCTTCAACCTCCTGTTCCAGGTCGTCGCCGTGCTCGCGGTCGTGACGGTGGGCCGCCGCGTATGGATGGCGCGCCAGGCAAGTGCCGCGGCATCCCGTCGCATTGCGATCGTGCGGATGCCCAGCTCGCGCCTCGCTGATGGCGAGCTCACCCACCAAGAGCGCGTGCCGGTCGACATCGACCTCGCCGATGCGCAATGGGAGGCTTACGTTGAGGCGCTGCGCGCCGAAGGATTCACGCCCGTCGATGTGCCGCCGGCCGATGAGCTGCCCGACTCGGTGTTCATCGAAGACGCGCTCGTGATGATCGGCGGCACGGCGGTCGTGACGCGTCCGGGCGCCGATTCGCGTCGCCCCGAGATTGACGCGGCCGAGCAGACCGCGCGCGAACTGGGGCTGCGCATCGAGCGCATCGTCGAGCCGGGCACGCTCGACGGCGGCGATGTGCTGCCCATTGGCGACGTGCTCTACGTCGGCCGCGGCGGTCGCACCAACGCCGACGGCATTCGGCAACTGCGGGCCATCGCGCGTCGGCACGGGCGCGATGTCGTCGCGGTGCCCGTGACCAAAGCACTGCACCTCAAGAGCGCCGTAACGGCGCTGCCCGACGGAACCGTCATCGGGCATCCGTCACTCATCGATGACGTGTCGATGTGGCGAAACTTCTTGCCGATGCCCGAGGCTGAGGGCGGCCACGTGGTGGTGCTGAGCGATGACGCTGTGCTCATGGCAGCGTCGGCCCCGCAGAGCGCGGAGCTCATTCGTTCGCTCGGCTACCGCGTCGTCACGGTCGATATCTCAGAGTTCGAAAAGCTCGAGGGATGCGTGACGTGCCTCAGCGTGTTGATCAAATAGCGCATCGATAACGCCCGCATCACAATTCGGGCCGGGTTCGACTTTCGTCATACCAAAGGCCTAGGCTGGAAGGCTTCGCTCGGCCACCCCGGGTGAGGCTGCGCGAGCTGTGCCCGCGCACGCCAGCCACCGCCACACCGCGACCGCCACAAGCGGCCGCGGCCAATCGAGGACGCACCGTGTCGACGACGAAACCAGATCAGCCCCGCCTGAGCACCTTTCGGGCGATCGCGCGTATCTACCCTTATGCGAAGCCCGCCATGCCGTGGATCTATGCCGGCATGGCTGCGGCGCTCGCCGCCGGGGTGATCGCTCTCGTCATTCCGCTCGTGCTGCAAGGACTCGTTGACGGCCCGCTGTCGACGCGCGACCCCAGCCAGATCTGGCCCGCCGCGATCGCCGTGCTCGTGCTCGGCGTGCTCGAGGCCGTCTTCATCATGCTGCGCCGCTTCTTCGTGCTCACGCCCGGCACCCACATCGAGGCGCGCATGCGCAACGCCCTCTACGCGCACTTGCAAGACCTGCCGGTCGCGTTCCACGACCGCTGGCAGTCGGGGCAGCTGCTGAGCCGCGCGGTGAGCGACCTCAATTTGATCCGGCGTTGGTTGTCGTTCGGCTTCGTGCTGCTCATCGTCAACGGCATCACGATCATCATCGGCTTCGTCGTGCTCATCAACTGGAGCCTCTGGCTGGGTGTGCTGTTTCTCGTGGCGAGCATCCCGCTCTGGATCTATGGCTACCTCTTCGAGAACAAGTACTCCGTCATCGCGCGGCGTGCGCAAGACCAGCAGGGCGACCTCGCTACGGCGGTCGAAGAGAGCGTGCACGGCATCCGCGTGCTCAAGGCCTTCGGGCGCGGCAAGCACTCGCTGCTGAAGTTTGCCGACCAGGCCGAGCTGCTGCGCGCCACCGAGATCGAGAAGGCCAAGGCCATCGCGGGCATTTGGTTCTGGCTCATCCTGATTCCCGACGTGGCGTTCGCTCTCTGCTTGTTGGGCGGTGTTGCCCTCGCGGCCGCGGGCGAGCTCACGGTGGGCGAGCTCTTCGCGTTCTTCGCCACGGCGACCGTGTTGCGCTTTCCGATCGAGTCGATCGGCTTCTTGCTCTCGATGACCTACGACACGCGCACGGCCGTCGACCGCTACTTCGAGGTCTTGGACGAAATCAACGCCATCACCGACCCCGAATCGCCGGCCACGATCACCGTACCGCGCGGCCGCCTCACGTTCGAGAACGTGGTCTTCCGGTATCAGGATGCTCCCGCCGACCAACCCGGAACCCTCAACGGCATCACCCTCGAACTCGAACCCGGCGAGACCATGGCCCTCGTCGGCATCACGGGCAGCGGCAAGACCACGCTCACGGCGCTCACGACGCGACTGTATGACGTCACCTCGGGGCGGATTCTCATCGACGGCGTCGACATTCGCGAGCTCACGCGCGAAGAATTGCGCCGTCACATCGCGATGGCGTTCGAAGACGCCACGCTCTTCTCGGCGAGTGTGCGCGACAACGTGCTGCTCGGCAGGCCCGAACTCACCGAGGCTGACACGCCTGAGGCGGCTGCCGAAGCCGAGCGCGTGCTCGCCGAGGCCCTCGACATCGCTCAGGCCGAGTTTGTGCACAGCCTGCCCGACGGCATCGAAACGACTGTGGGTGAAGAGGGCTTGAGCCTCTCAGGCGGTCAGCGCCAGCGGCTCGCGCTCGCACGCGCCGTCGCGGCGAACCCCGCCGTGCTCGTGCTCGACGACCCGCTGAGCGCGCTCGATGTGGACACGGAGGCGCTTGTCGAGGCGGCGCTGCGTCGGGTGCTCGCGACGACCACGGGCCTCATCGTCGCGCACCGACCATCCACCGTGCAGATGGCTGACCGCGTTGCCCTGCTGCAAGAGGGCCGCATCACCGATGTCGGAACCCACGGCGAACTGCTCAAGCGCAACGAGCACTACCGCTACGTCATTTCGTCGCTCGAAGACGAAGAGCTCGCGGCGGCCGAGCGCGCTGACCGCGATCTCAAGCTCGCCGAACAAGAGGGCCGGCGCCGTGATGCGATCGACCGAGAGAGCCGCGTTATCGAGCAGGAAGGCGAGGTGACCCGATGAGCGTCACCGGTGTTGACGGCGAAGAGCGCGACGACTTCTCGCGCGCCGAGTCGAAGAGCATGCGGGCGCGCTCACTACGTCTGTTGGGCTCGCTCGTGCGACCCGTGCGCGGGCGCATCGCGCTCACGATGATTGTCATCGTCATCTCGATCGCGTTGCAGGTCGCGGGGCCGTGGCTCTTGGCGGTCGGCATCAACCAGGGCCTGCCCGCTCTGCTCGATCAGAACGACTGGATGCCGATTGGGCTCGTCGTTGCCGCCTACCTGTTCAGCGGCATCGCGGGTGCCGGGCTCATCGCCGTGTACCAGGTCATGAGCGCGCGCCTCAGTCAAGAGATCTTGCTCGATCTGCGCAAGCGCGTTTTCTTGCACACGCAGCGGCTCTCGCTCGAGTTTCACGAGTCGTACACCTCGGGCCGCATCATCGCGCGGCAAACGAGCGACCTCGACTCCATTCGTGAGTTGCTTGACTCGGGGCTCAACCAGCTTGTCTCGGGGCTCATCTACATGGGCTTCACGGCAGCGGCGCTCGTGCTTCTCGACCCGACCTCGGGGCTCGTGCTCGCAGTCTCGCTGATTCCCCTGCTGTTGCTCACGCGCTGGTTCCAAGTGCGCTCGCAAACCCTGTTTCGCCAGACCCGCGTGGCGTCGGCCCGCCTGATCGTGCACTTCGTCGAGACCATGACGGGCATCCGTGCCGTCAAGGCCTTCAGAAAAGAGCCGCGCAACGCACGCCAATTCGCCGGCCACGTCGAGGACTACCGGCACGCCAACGCGCGCGTTATTCAGCTCTTCGGAATCTTCGACCCGGGGCTCGTGCTCATCGGCAACGTCACGGTCGCGGCCGTGCTCGTGGTCGGCGCGTTCCGCGTCGTCGAAGGCGACCTGCTCGTCGGCTCGCTGCTCGCGATCGTGCTCTACACGCGGCGGTTCTTCGACCCCGCCGAAGAGATGGCGATGTTCTACAACTCGTACCAGTCGGCCGCCGCCGCGCTCGAAAAAATCTCGGGTGTGCTCGAAGAGAAGCCGAGCGTGCCTGACCCAACAACACCCATCGACCTGTGGAAGGCGCGCGGCACCGTGCACTTCGACAAGGTGCGCTTCTCGTACAACGACGACGCCGTGGTGTTGCCCGATCTCGAGCTCACGATTCCGGCGGGGCAGACGATCGCGCTCGTGGGCACGACCGGTGCCGGCAAGTCGACGCTCGCCAAGCTCATCGCGCGGTTCTACGACCCCACCGAGGGCGCCGTGACGCTCGACGACGTTGACCTGCGCAAGCTGCACCCGAAAGACCTGCGGCGCGCGATCGTCATGGTGACGCAAGAGGCGTACCTGTTCTCGGGCACCGTGGCCGACAACATTGCGCTCGGCAACCCCGAGGCGAGTCGCGAGCAAATCGTGGCGGCAGCGAAAGCTGTTGGGGCCCACGACTTCATCGAGTCGCTGCCCCAGGGGTATGAGACCGACGTCAACAAGCGCGGCGGTCGCGTCTCGGCGGGGCAGCGGCAGTTGATCTCGTTCGCGCGCGCGTTCTTGGCCGACCCCGTCGTGCTGATTCTCGATGAAGCCACGGCCTCGCTCGATATTCCGAGCGAGCGCCTTGTGCAGCTCGGCCTGCAGACGCTGCTCGCTGATCGCACCGCGGTGATCATCGCGCACCGACTCTCGACCGTCGCGATCGCCGACCGCGTGCTCGTCATGGAGCACGGTCGCGTCATCGAAGACGGCACGCCCGCCGAGCTCATCGCGGGCACGGGCAAGTTTGCGCAGTTGCACGCGGCCTGGCGCGAGTCGCTCGTGTAGGTGCGTTCACGACGGCTCGGTAGGGTTCGCGGTGTGAGCGATCAGCCGACGGATGCTGCGCCCGAGCCCAGTGAGGCCCTCGAGCCCGCGCGGCCGAAGGGCACCCCGCTCGAGGTGCTGCGCGCATTCACGGTGTTCGGCCTCACGTCGTTCGGTGGACCCGTGGCACACCTCGGCTACTTTCGCGAGCAGCTCGTGGTCCGCCGCCGGTGGATCACCGAGCAGGCCTACGGCGAGCTCGTCGCCCTGGCGCAGTTCGTCCCGGGCCCGGCGTCGAGCCAAGTGGGGTTCGTGCTCGGGGTGCATCGGGCGGGGTGGCTCGGGGGGCTCGCCGCGTTCCTCGCGTTCACGCTGCCAAGCGCGGTACTGCTCGTGCTCGTGGCCTTCGGGGCACCGTTGCTCGAGGGCCCGCTCGCCGAAGGGCTCATCGCCGGGCTGAAGGTCGTGGCCGTGGCGGTCGTGGCGCACGCGGTGTGGGGCATGGCGCGCACGCTGACTCCTGACCTGCGCCGCGCGGCGATTGCCGTGGCCGCGGGTCTGGTCGTGCTTCTCGTCGGCGTGGGGTGGGCGCCGCTGGCGGCGATCGCGCTCGGGGCCGCCCTGGGTCTCGTGCTGTGCCGGGGAGCAGGGGCGGACGAGGGGCGAGCGCTGAGCATCCCGATCTCTCGTCATGCGGGGGCCGCGTGCCTCATCGCGCTCGGGGCGTTGCTCGTGGCGCTGCCGGTGCTCGCCGCGCTCATTCCGAGCCAGCCACTCGCGGTCGCCGACGCGTTCGCGCGCGCGGGAGCCCTGGTGTTTGGTGGCGGGCACGTCGTGCTGCCGTTGCTCGAGTCCGCGGTGGTGGAGCCGGGCTGGGTGACCGAGTCGCAATTTCTCGCCGGCTATGGCGCCGCGCAAGCCGTGCCCGGGCCGCTCTTCACGTTTGCCGCCTACCTGGGCGCCGCGATGGCCCCCGGCGTCGAGGGTCTGGTGCTGGCCGGCATCGCGCTCGTCGCGATTTTCGTTCCGGGCCTGCTGCTCATCATCGGCGTGCTGCCGTTCTGGTCGGCGCTGGAGGCACGACCCGCGGTGCGTGCCCTCGTGCGCGGAGCGAGTGCCGCCGTTGTGGGCGTGCTCGCCGCGACGCTCTACGACCCCGTGGCGACAAGCGCGCTCGTCGACGTTCCGACCGTGACGCTCGCGGTGCTGTGCACGGTGCTGCTCATGGTCGTGCGCGTGCCGGCGTGGGCCGTGGTGCTCGTGGGCGCTGGCGGCGGGATGCTCGTCGCGGCGTTCTGACCGCGCGCGAGCATCCGCCCCGCAACCGCTAGCGGCGGCGCAGCCCCGCGGTGTTCTCGGCGATCGCGACGAGCGCGACGTTGACCTCAACGATCATGCGCGCGAGCACGACGGCCACGAGAGTGGCAATGGGGGCAAGCACGATTGCGGCGAGAACTGTCAGCAGGCCCGGGATCGGTTGCCCGCCCGTCATGAGGCCGACACCCGTCACGACGATGCTGAAGAACGCGACGAGGCCCGAGAGCACGATGCTGACGAGCAAGATCGCGTAGATGAAGCCTGCGATGCGACGCGTGATGAAGGTCGTGAAGCGAAAGTCGACGAGCGCGCGAAAGAAGCCGGGCGCGGCGCTCAAGTCGAGGGCCATCAGTTGCTCGGCGAGCGGCGTGGCTTCGGGCGCCGCGGCGGTGGGCGCAGCCGGCGCCGCTGCGGGCTGCGCGCTCGCGGGCTTGGCGGCCGCGGGCTTGGCGGGCGCAGCCTTCGCGGTCTTCGTCGCGCGAGGGGCGGGAGTGGTCGAGTCAGTCACGAGAACCTCCGGGGTTCGGGATGCGCGGCGCTCGCCGCTCACCGGCACAGTAGCGCCGCTGGGGGCGCAGGGCTAGGAGGGCGCCCAGCGCGCCGCGCGCAGGTCAAGGCGATACGCGTGCGGGTCACTCCCTGCCGCGCCCGCGCGCAGGGGCGTGCCTTCTGCCCGATAGTGGGTGAGCGCCTCCGCCTCGTGCCCCTCAGGTGGCCGACCGTCGGCCCGCACCACTCGCCACCACGGAACGCTCGAGCCCTCGGTGGCCATGACGCGACCGACCGCTCGCGCGCCGCGCGAGCCCAGCTCGGCGGCGACATCGCCATAGGTCATGACGTGGCCCGGCGGAATATCGGCGACGACGAGCAAGACGGCCCCGCCGAAGTCGAGCGGTGCCGACATCAGATGGTCAGCGCGCCGATCTTCTCGCCGTACTCGGTGTCGCCGGTCTCGACGAAGCCGATGTGGCGGAAGAAGTCACCCGGGCCATCGTCTCCGGTCTCCCAGATGACGGTGACGGTGTGGAATCCGCGCTGACGCGCTTCGTCGGCGAGGGCGTGCACGGCGAACTTGCCGATGCCGCGGCCTTGAGCCGTGGCATCCACATTGATGCGCCAAATGCAGCTGCGAAACTCGGGTTTGGGGCTGTCGGCGTCGAAGTTGCCGCGAATGAAGCCCACGACGTCGTCATCGTCGAGCACGACACGTGCCCACGTGGTCGTGGGGTTGACGTAGGCGTCAGCGGCCGAATACGACACGGGCGTGACGAACTGTTCTTGGCCCGGTCTCAAGGTCAGGCGGTTCGCCGCCACGATGGTCTTGGCCGAGAGCTCTTCGAGTCTTAAGGTCCCCATGCTCCCCAGGGTAGACGGTGCCTCCGATCTCGGGGGCGACTATGTATCTCGACATCGAGATAACGGCCTCGAGGAGAGTAGGCTCGCTCGCGGTACATCACTGACGGAAAGGCACCCACCCCGTGCAAAAGATCAAGGTCGAAGGAACGGTCGTCGAGCTCGACGGCGACGAGATGACCCGCATTATTTGGCAGTTCATCAAAGACCGCCTCATTCACCCCTACCTCGACGTCACGCTCGAGTACTACGACCTCGGCATCGAGAACCGCGACGCGACCGACGACCAGGTCACGATCGACGCCGCGCATGCGATCATCAAGCACGGCGTGGGCGTCAAGTGCGCCACGATCACGCCCGACGAGGCCCGTGTTGAAGAGTTCGGCCTCAAGAAGATGTGGAAGAGCCCGAACGGCACGATCCGCAACATCATCGGCGGCGTCATCTTCCGTGAGCCCATCGTCATCTCGAACATCCCGCGCCTCGTGCCCGGCTGGAACAAGCCCATCATCATCGGCCGTCACGCTTTCGGTGACCAGTACCGCGCCACCGACTTCCGCTTCGAGGGCAAGGGCACGCTCACGGTCGAGTTCACGCCCGACGACGGCTCAGAGCCGCTGAAGTTTGAGGTCTACCAGTCGCCCGGCAGCGGTGTTGCCCAGGTGCAGTACAACCTCGACGAGTCGATTCGCGACTTCGCGCGCGCCTCGCTCAACTATGGCCTCGCCCGCAACTACCCCGTCTACCTCTCGACCAAGAACACGATTCTCAAGGCCTACGACGGTCGCTTCAAAGACCTCTTCGAAGAGATCTTTGAGGCCGAGTTCAAGGCCCAGTTCGAGGCCGCGGGCATCACCTACGAGCACCGCCTTATCGACGACATGGTCGCCTCGGCCATGAAGTGGGAGGGCGGCTACGTCTGGGCGTGCAAGAACTACGACGGCGATGTGCAGAGCGACACCGTGGCGCAGGGCTATGGCTCGCTCGGGCTCATGACGAGTGTGCTCACGAGCCCCGACGGCAAGGTCGTTGAGGCCGAGGCCGCGCACGGCACGGTCACGCGCCACTACCGCATGCACCAGCAGGGCAAGCCCACCTCGACGAACCCGATCGCGTCGATCTTCGCGTGGACGCGTGGCCTCATGCACCGCGGCAAGCTCGACGGCAACCAGGCGCTCATCACCTTTGCCGAGACCCTCGAAGACGTCGTCATTACGACGGTCGAGAGCGGCGCGATGACGAAAGACCTCGCGATTCTCATCAGCGCCGAGCAGCCGTTCCTCACGACAGAGGCCTTCTTGGCCGCGATCGACGAGAACCTGAAGTCGCGCTTGGCCTAAGGGTGCGCTGATTCACCGCATGCCCGGGGCTGCGTGCCTCGGGCATCCGTCGTCTTCGCTGCCGGCAGTTGCCAGGCCCAACGGCACTGGCGACAGCCAGGGTGGGGGAGTAGACCTAGGGCATGACTCGACTTGTCGCGCTCGTTCGCCGCTTTCCGCTCGTCGCCGTGACGATCGGCATCGGGCTCGCCGCGGCCGCGCTCGTCGCCGCAGGGCTCGAGCCCGCAGCGCGCTGGGTGATCTCGCTCTACGCGCTCGCGATCGCCGGTGTCGAGGCCGTGCGCATGATTCGCGGGCTGCTTTCGAAGCAGTTCGGCCTCGACATTCTCGCTGTCACGGCCATCGTCAGCACGATCGCGGTGGGCGAATACTGGGCGAGTTTGCTCATCGTGCTCATGCTCACGGGCGGCGAAGCACTCGAGGTCGCGGCGGCGGGCCGCGCCCAGCGCGAGTTGCGGTCGTTGCTCGACCGCGTGCCACAACTCGCGCACCGCGTCGAGGCCCACGGCGAGGTTGTCGATGTGCCGGCAGACGAGGTGCGCGTGGGCGACCGACTGCTCGTGCGCCCCGCTGAGATCGTGGCGGTGGATGCCGAGCTCGCCAGCGAGCTCGGAGGCTTCGACGAGTCATCGCTCACGGGCGAGAGTCTGCCGGTCGAGAAGGTGGCGGGCGACACGGTGCTCAGTGGCTCGGTCAATGGCCCCGTCGCGGTCGAGGTTGTCGCGACGGCACTCGCGGCTGACTCGCAGTACCAACGTATTGTCGAGCTCGTGCGCGAGGCGACGAGCAGCAAGGCTCCGATCGTGCGGCTGGCCGACCGCTATGCCCTGCCCTTCACCGCCGTGTCGCTCGCGATCGCCGGAATCGCGTGGGCCCTCAGCGGCGACCCCGTCCGCTTCGCCGAAGTGCTCGTCGTCGCAACGCCGTGCCCCCTGCTCATCGCCGCCCCCGTCGCCTTCATGGGCGGCATGAGTAGCGCCGCGAAACGCGGCATCGTCATGAAGAATGCGGGCTCGCTCGAAAAGCTCGCCCGCGCCCGCACGGTCGCCTTCGACAAGACCGGAACCCTGACGGTGGGTCGACCCGCGGTCGTCGGCGCGCACGCCGAGCCGGGGTTCACCGAGACCGAGCTCGTGCAGTACGTCGGGTCAGCAGAGCGCTACTCGTCGCACGTGCTCGCCGAGTCGCTGCAGCGCGCCGCCCTCGACCGCGGTCTGCCGCTACTCGACTCTGCCGACGCTCGTGACGTCGCCGCCCACGGCGTGATCGCGACCATCGAGGGCCGCGAGGTCGTGGTCGGTAAACCCGCCTTCGTGGGCGGTCACGCGCCTGACCTCGTGCCGCGCCCCGGCGCGAGCGGTGAAGCCGTCATCTACGCGTCGATCGACGGTCGCTTCGCCGGTGTTGTGGTGCTGCGGGATGCCGTGCGCACCGATGCCGCCGACACTCTTGCCGCCCTGCGCGCCCTCGGAGTCACCCGCACCCTCATGGTCACGGGCGACGTTGCCGCCACGGCCGAACCCATCGCGACGGGCCTGGGCATCACCGAGGTGCACGCCGAGTGCTTGCCCGACGACAAAGTGCGCATCATTCGCGAGGCGCAACCGCGGCCCGTTGTCATGGTCGGCGATGGTGTCAACGACGCGCCCGTGCTCGCGGTGAGCGACGTGGGCATCGCCATGGGGGCGAAAGGCTCGACGGCCGCGAGCGAGTCGGCCGACGTCGTTATTCTTCTCGACGACATCGCGCGCGTCGCCCGCGCCGTCGCCATTGGGCAGCGCACGGTGCGCATCGCGCTGCAGAGCATCTGGCTGGGCATTGCCATTTCGATTGCGCTCATGCTCGTGGCCGCGGTGGGCCTGCTGCCCGCGATCGCCGGAGCCGCCCTGCAAGAGGTGGTCGACCTCATCTCGATCGTCGGCGCCTTGCGCGCCGTGCGCGCGGGTGCCGCGCCCGTGCCGGGGCTCGACGCTCCGGTGCGGCAGCCCGATCGTGTGCGCGAGCCTGCGCTGAGTTAGTAGCCGGCGAAGTAGTCGGTGTGCACGCGCCGCACTCCAGCCCGACGCAGAGCCGTGCGGGCCGCGGCGACGATCGACGGTGCGCCCGAGACGTACCCGCGCCGGGTGGCGAGGTCGGGCACGAGCTCGCGCAGGGCATCCGTCGTCAATTGATCGGGGGCGACCTCGACGATGCGGGCCGATGCGCGCTCGAGCACGTCGCGGTAGAGCACCTCGCCGGGGTTCGACGACACGACGACCACCACGACGTCGCGCTGTTCGCCGCGCTCGGCGAGGCTCGCCAGCTGGCTCGCGAACGGAGTCATGCCGATTCCACCGGCGACCATGATGATCGGGATGCTCGCATCACGCGGCAGCACAAAGTCACCCGCCGTCTGCGTCACCGCCACGCGGCTGCCCGGCTCGAGGGCACCGAGGGCCTTCTTGAACGAGCTGCCGCTCGGGGGAGTGCGCATGCCGATGGCGATGCGCGGGGACTCAGTGGCCACGGCCTGCTCGGGGGGTGACGCGATCGTGAACGTGCGACGCAGGCCGCGAACGTCGGCGGCGTGCGGCAGGTGCAGTTCTAGGTATTGCCCGGCGGTGAACGGCACGCGGCGCGAGGGCTCGAAGCGGTACTCGGTCGCAAACGGAGAGAGCGTCACGCGCTCGACAAGGCGCAGCGAGAAGCCGCTGCGGCGTGAGATAGCGAAGGCGACGATGTTGCCGAGAACGAGGGCGAGCTCGGGCGAGCGGTAGATCGGCCCGAAACTGAAGGGCACCGAGAACGCCACCGCAACGGCAGCCGCGGTGACCCACTGCTGCCACCGGCGCGGCGGCAGCGTGAGTGGTTCGCTGAGCATGAAGCCCGCGAGAAACACGATCGGAAAGAGCTGCAGCACGGTCGTGGCCGCGGTGAGCGGATCGCTGCCCGTCGCCACCAAGCGGCTGCCGCTCAGCACGACGGCGAGCACGATGAAGATGAGGCCGACATCGAGTCGGCGCGTGCGGTCGAGCAGCAGCAGGGCTCCGATCGCGACGGCGGGCAAGAGGGCGGGAGTGGCAACCCACCAGAAGCCCACGCCTTGACCGGCGTAGTAGCCGATGATGCCCGCGATGAGCACGCCCGTCGCCGCCGGGTTGAGCAGGTGCCGCCCGCGCCACACAATGAGGTACTTCGAGAGCGCGGCAATCACTCCCGCACCGGCCGCGGCGATGAGTGCTGGCGTCGTCAAGCTTGGTTGCGCGATGCACGCGATGATGAGCGCCGTGATGACGCTCGACTCGCGATGCGGCACGACGCGGGCGAGGCGAGCGGATATCTCATTCGCGCCGAGAGTGGCCACGATGACGACCCCGAAGGTGCCGAGAATTGCGAAGGGGTCTGGCCCGATCACGTCAAGAAACGCGAAGAGCACGGCTTGCGCGAGCACGACGGCGAGCGTGATGGTGGCCAGGCGGTACATGCTAACCCGGCCCGTGATGGCGTCGATGCGTGCTCTCATGCAAACAGCTCCCCTCGAAGACCGGGGCTCGCGTCGAGCCGCCCGTCACTCGTCAATCGAACCCACTCGAACGAGAAGGCTTCGGCCAATCGCACCGGTTCAGCGAAGAATAGTGCCGTGGCGAGCCCGTCGGCCACCAGCGCGGTGTCGGCGACCACCCAGGTGGCGATCACACCCTGGTCGACCGGCAGTCCCGTCACGGCATCGATGATGTGGTGCAGCCCATTGCCCCAGGCGCGGCGGTTGATTGCTGAGGCGCACAGCGCGGCGTTGTGCAGCTCGACGACGCCGACCGCCTTCGTGGGGTCGGCCGGGTTCTCAAGCGCCACGCGGATGCTGCGCTCACCCCGCACGCGCACGTCGCCACTCGCATCGACCACCGAGTCGCCCACGCCGCGGGCCGCGAGCAGGTCGCCGACGAGGTCGACGAGGTAACCCTTTCCGGCGGCACCCACGTCGAGCACGACGGGAGCAACTGTGTCGAGAGTGATCCCCTCGACGGTGTGTCGCAGCGCGATGGTGTCGGCCCAGCTCGGGGCGGGCAGTGGCGCTCCGGAGGGCGTCAGTCGGTAGGCGGCGTCGTAGCCGAGGCGCTCAAGTGAGGCTCCGACGAGGGGCGTGAGGCGGGCATCCGTCAGCGCATGAAGCTGCTCGTAGAGCGCGAGCATGGGCCGGGCATCGGCCGGCAAGCGCCACGACCCGGCCTCGCGAGCGATGCGCGACACGAGTGAGTCGTCGCGAAAGCGGGACCAGTCGCGGTCGAACTGCTCGATGCGCTCGAGCACTGCCGTGAGGTCGTCAGGGGCCAACGCGGCTCCGAGAGAACCCACGGGGGTTTCGGCGCCGCCGTGGCCGATGCGCCACGGCGTGCCGATCGCCTCAAAACTCGAGGGCCCCACCACGGCAGGCGCGGCCCTAGCCGACGAGAGCTTCTGCCTTGATGGTCGTGATGGCTTCGCGGAATCCGTTGCCCGTGAGCGACGAGCCAGCAACCACCGTGACGTCGAGCTTGTCGATGTCTTGGCCGATCACGATGTCACCGATACCGTCGGCAAACTTGCTCTGGAAGTTGGCGGTTGTCGGGTTGGTCGGGTTTGACGTGACAACAACGCCCGTGACGATGTCGTTCGTGAGCTCGATTTCAACCGTGATGGTCTCGCTGCCGTTGGGCGACTCGTAGCCGCCATCAGCCAGATACATGCCATCGCGGTAGCTCGCGTCGACGGGCTGCGCGGGCTGATCAGCCGGCGGCTCGGCGGTCGTCGCGGTCGAGCACCCCGTCAGGGTGCCGATGAGGGCGGCAGCGACGCCAACCGGGGCCGCAATGCGCCCCGCGGTCGTGCGGGCGTTGGTGGTCATCATGCGGGTCATCGTGTCTCCAGGGCTCGCGTGAGAGTGTTGGCTGTGCTCAGCCTACGGTCACCAGCCTGTCGGTCTTCGGTGGGGATTCGCTGAGCCTGTGTCAAGCATTTGCCGGGTTTGCGCGCGGGTGCGGCTTAGTCGTCGAGTGCTTCTGCCTTGATCGTTTCGACGGCCGCGCGAAAACCGATGGATGTCAACGACGACCCCGCCACCACGGTGACATCGAGGTCGTCAATGTCGGTGCCGATGACCTTCTCTGCGATGCCGCCAGCAAAAAGATCTTGGTAGGTCGAGCTCGTGGCACTGGTGGGGTAGAGCCCAATCTCGACGTCGGTCACGATGTCGTTCTCGAGCTGCATCACGACGATGATGCTCTCGTCTCCGGCAGGGGACTGGTAGGCACCATCGGCCCGAAAGCTGCCGTCGCGGTAACTGGGGTCGACGACGATCTCGGGCTCCGTCGTGGGCTGGAGCTCGGGCTCAGCCTCGACCGTCGTGTCGACCGCGGCAGCGCATCCGCTCAGGGTTGCGATCACGGCGGCGCTCGCCACCACAGGCGCGGCTCGCCGTGCGGCTCGCGCGCGCGAGGGTGCCGTCAACATTTGACTCACAAAGGCTCCTGACGCTCACTCGATCGGGCCGCTTTGCCGTGCTCAGCCCGCCATCAACGAGCTTTCAGCCTGGCGAGAGATCGTCGGTATTCGCTGAGACTCAGTCGGGCGTTTGCTCTGACGATTCGGCGTGCAACTCAGTGTCGGCCTCGGTCGCGCGCCAGCCGAGAAAGCGCACGCTCAGGCCTGATCGCGTTGGCGCACACACCATCGGCCCGACGAGGGCCGACTCGTGGGCAAAGCGGGCGACACGCACGAGCCGCCACTCGGGGTCGATCGACCTGCGCGCGCGAATCACGACGGCGTCGACCATGCGGGATGCTCGCACCGTCACGACGCTGCTCACCCACTCATCGGCGCGCCCGGTCGACCAGTCGCTCGCACCGGTGGTGACGACGGCGCCGAGCTGCATGTGCCCGTCGCTGAACTCGACCCCAGCCTTGATCCAATTCTCGGCGTCCACCATGACGGCGAGCCCGGCTTGATCGAAGTCACCGGTGAAGCCGCTCAGCTCGAAGTCGACCTCGATCGCGGTGCCCGCATCCCACCGGCGCAGCAGCGCGTGGCCATTCTCGTGACGAAAGCCATACGCGGTGTCGCGCCACCAGTCGCTGCCTTCGGCGGCGACCACGGTGAGCGCGCCGTCGGCGTCGAGCGTGGTGCTGACCGGTTCGCGGCTCCACGTGCCCTCGTCGAAGGCGATCGGGCCGATGAGGGTCGGCTGCTCGCTCACGTGAAGATGATCGTGCGTTGGCCGTCGAGCAGCACGCGGTCTTCCGCGAACCAGCGCACGGCCTGGCTCAGGGTGCGGCTCTCGATGTCGCGCCCGATGACGACGAGTTCGTCGGCCGAGCGCGAGTGGTCGACGCGTGTGACGTTTTGCTCGATGATCGGGCCCTCGTCGAGGTCGCTCGTGACGAAGTGCGCCGTCGCGCCGATGAGCTTCACGCCGCGGGCGTGGGCCCGCGCGTAGGGGTTGGCGCCCTTGAAGCCGGGCAAGAACGAGTGGTGAATGTTGATGGCTCGCCCCGCGAGCGCCGCGCACAGCTCGGGCGAGAAGATCTGCATGTAGCGCGCGAGCACGACGAGCTCGATGTCGTGCTGCTCGACGGCCTCGAGAATGCGCGCTTCCATCGCGGCTTTCTCGTCGGCATTCGTGACCGAGCGTGACTCGAAGGGCACGTCGTAGAACGCCGCGAGTTCGGCGAGGTCAGGGTGGTTGCCGAGCACGAGGGGAATCTCGATGGGGAGGTGCCCGCTGCGCTGACGGAACAAGAGATCATTGAGGCAGTGGGCGGCTTTCGACACGAGCACGAGCGTGCGCAACGGTCGGCCCACGGCGTCGATGCGGCACTCCATGCCATAGCGGTCGATGACGGGCTGCAGGGCGGCGCGAAGCTCGTCGTGGTCGGCGTGGGTCTCGGTCTGCAGGCGCAAGAAAAAGCGGCCCGAGCCGAGGCTTGAGAACTGCTGCAGTTCGGTGATGTTGCCCTCGGCTTCGACGATGCCGCCCGTGACGGCATGCACAATGCCGGGGCGGTCGTCGCACACGAGCGTCACGATCCAGTGGTGGGGAGTGCTCACCCTCTCAGCCTATTCGGGCCGCGAGGCGTGATTGCGCGGCTACGCTGTGGCCGTGCGCCTGCCCTGGTCATCGCTGCTGCTGCTGTCGGCGGGCATCTTCGTGGCCGTCACGAGCGAGTTTCTGCCGATCGGGCTGCTGCCGCAACTCACGACCGAGCTCGGCATCACCGAGGCGCAAGTGGGTTTGCTCATCACGGTCTTCGCCGCTTCTGTCGTCATCGCGACGGCGCCGCTCACGCACCTCACGCGCTCGGTGCCGCGCAAGTCGTTGCTCATTGCCTTGCTCGCCGTGTTTGCCCTGGCCAATCTCGTTGCGGCGCTCGCGCCGAGTTATGCCGTGCTTCTGGTTGCTCGCGTCATCGGCGGCGCCGCGCACGGCGTTTTCTGGGCCGTCGTCACTCCGTACGCGGCTCGGCTCGTCGCCCCGCAGCGGCTTGCGAGCGCCGTCGCGGTTGCGACTGCAGGCGCAACGGTCGCGAGCGTGGCAGGCCTGCCACTCGGCACCCTGCTGGGCGCGGCCGTCGGCTGGCGGGTCTCGTTCGCCGTCATCGCGGCCCTCGTGGTCGTCATCGCCGTGCTCATTGTCGTCGTGTTGCCGCCGGTCGAGCATCGGTCGACGGATGCGCCATCCCGTGCGCGCTTCGCTGCCGTGCGCGACGCCACTTTCGCGCCCGTCATGGTGCTGTGCGCCACGATCGTGCTCGTCACCCTCGGCCACGCGACGCTTTACACCTATATCGCCGCGTGGGTCATCGAGGTTGCGGGGTTCGCCGTGGCTGACGTCGCGGGCATCTTGCTGCTGTTCGGCGGCGCGGGTGCGGTGGGTGTGGTCGTTGCGGGAGTGCTCGGTGATCGGGTGCCTCGCACCCTGTTACCTGTTCTGCTGATCGGCGTCACGGCTTCGGTCGCGGGGCTTGCCGCGGCATCCGACTCACCACTCGCGGTTGTGGTGCTGCTCATACTGTGGAGTGCGTTCTTGGGCGGCGTGCCGGTGATCGCTCAGGCGCGCCTGCTTCAGACGGCATCCCTCGCCCTGCGCGACATCGCGGCCGCCTGGCTAACCGTGGCGTTCAACATCGGCATTGGCGGTGGAGCGCTGCTCGGGGGCATCGTCATCGGCACGTGGTCGGTGGCCGCGCTACCCCTCGTGACCCTCGGCTGCCTCGTTCTCGCTCTCAGCCTCGTCGTGCTCGTCGCTCGGCCACACGTACTCGTCGATGATGACGACGAGGGCGACGATGCCGTTGACCATCCAGGTGAGGGCCAGCGGCGTGATGCCGGGGATGAGCGGCGCCGCGAGCCATAGCGACGTGAGGGCCGCCATACCGAGCAAGTGCGACCGCAACCACGGCCGCCCGATCGAGCGCTTGAAAAGCAGGTTGCCGAGCAAGTAGAGGGCGGGCGCTGCCACGACGACGGCAAGCGTCGCGGCATCGAGCGGATCATCCGGATGCGCGAGCACGAGTTCATCGCCCACCGCCACGAGCACGACCCCGCCCACCAGGATCATGTGCAGGTAGGTATAGGTGAGACGTGCGATTGCCCCGGATTGCTCAGACGCCGAGATGAAGCGGTGCCCGTGCTCGGCCCCGTGGCTGAAGTAGAGCAGCCAGAACAGAATCGTGCCCACGAAGGCCGCGAGAAACGCGAAGATCGTCGACGGTGTGAAGTCGCTGCGGCTAAAGACCGTACCCGTCACGATGATCGATTCGCCCAGGGCAACAATCATGAAGAGCCCCGCGCGCTCGGCCATGTGGCCGCCCGCGACCGCCCACGAGTCCATGTTCGCGTTGCCGATGCCGGGCACCCAATACCGCACGGTCGGGGCGAACAGCTCGATGCCGAGGGCGAGCGCCCACAACACGAACTGCAGGTCGCCCCCGATAGCGGCCCCGGCGATCCAGAACGGCGCCGAGAACACGAACCAGATGCCGATGCGCGTGAGGTTCACGGCGTTGCCGGGCTGTCCGACGCGGCGGTAGCTCACCACCACAAAGATCGTGCGGCCCAACTGCATGACGATGTACGCGATCGCGAAGGGCCACGCCCGGTCGGCGAACGCGTAGGGGATGGCCGTGCTGAGCACGAGGCCCGCGAGCATCATCGCGATGAGCATCCATCGCACGGGCGTTTTTTCGGGGTTCATCCAGTTGGTGACCCACGTCGTATAGATCCACACCCACCACACGGCCACGAGCATGAGCACGCCTTCGAGAACCCCGCGCGGGGTCAAGTGTTCAATGACGTGGTGCGAGAGTTGCGTGACGGCGAAGACAAACACGAGATCGAAGAACAGCTCGATGAACGCCACACGGTCGGCGCCGGGCGCGCGGCTGCGGAAGAGGCGGGCGATGGGCAGGTAGGCGGTCACGGGCGCTCCTGTCGGATGGTGGTGGCGTTAGCCTAGAGGCGGATGCCCGCCTTGGGGTCCCCGTGCTCGTCAGCGGCGTTGCGCTGACCGCGAAAGCCGTTGTCTTCTCATGACTAGCTCTGACCGCCCGTTTCCGTGGGTGGGCCTCATCACCCTTGCCGCCGCCATCTTCGTGCTCGTCACGAGTGAGTTCTTGCCCACGGGCCTCTTGCCCATCATGGCGAGCGACCTCGGCGTAACCGAGCCCCAAATCGGGCTGCTCATCACGATCTTCGCGGGCACGGTCGTGCTCACGGCCGCGCCCCTCGCGGCGCTGACGAGGCACTACTCGCGCAAGAGCCTGCTGCTCGTCGTGCTCGGGGTCTTCGCGCTCGCCAACGTGCTCGCGGCTATCGCGCCGAGCTACGAAGTGCTTGTGGGTGCGCGCGTGCTCGGCGGCCTCGCGCACGGACTGTTCTGGGCCGTCGCCGGCGCCTACTCGGCGCACCTCGTGCCGCGGCACCAACTCGCGCGGGCCGTCGCGGTTACGAGCGCGGGCGGCACGATTGCGTTCGTGCTCGGCGTTCCGCTCGGTACGGCTCTCGGCCTCGCGTTCGGCTGGCGCGCGGCGTTTGGCGTCATCGCCGCGACCGTGGTCGTGCTCGTCGTGGCCGTCATCGTCTTTCTGCCGACGGTCAATCACCACGTCTCGCTCGCCACGGGAGAGATTCGCCTGCCGGTGCGCCGCGACCCCACGATGCCCTCGGTGCTCTTCATTTGCGTGCTCGTCGTCATCATCATCACGGGCCACAACGTGTTCTATACCTACATCGCACCGTTCGTTCTCGATACCGCAGGGTTCGCGCCAGAGTCGCTCAGCATCCTGTTGTTCCTCTATGGCGGCGCGGGAGCCATCGGCCTCGTGCTCGCGGGCGTGGTCGGCGGCCGCTACCCGCGAGGCGGCCTGTACGGGATGTTCGCGGGCGTCATGCTCGCCGTCAGCACCCTCGCGCTCTTCGCCGGAGTTCCCGTGATCGTGGTCATCGCGTTCGTGATCTGGGGCACGGCCTTCGGCGGAATCCCCGCGCTGCTGCAGACCCGATTGCTCCGCGTCGCCTCACCCAACGTGCGCGACGTGGGCGCTGCCCTGTTGACCACCTCGTTCAACATCGGCATCGGCGGCGGGGCAGCGATCGGCGCGCTGCTGTACTCGATCTCGGGTACGACCTGGTTGCCCTGGGTCGAGGCCGGAGCCCTCGGGCTCGGCATCGTCGCGCTGCTCATCATGGAGTCGCGGCGCCGCGCGCGCGGAGTGCCCCTCACCACCCGGCCGATCACGGTCATCGAGGCTGAGTCGCCGTAGTGCATCGGGTCAGTCGTAGAAGACCTTTTCAATCGTGTGCCAGTCGCCACCCAGGAGGGAGTCAGCAGTCGCCTGGTTGACGCGGACCCAGATGTCCGTGGGTTCCATCACGTCGTCAGCAATGGTGAATGCCGCTGCGTCGAGTTCCATGTGGCGAGCCAACATCAGGTAGATCGAGGGCAGGTCTGCCAGCTGAGCAAGCAGTCCGTTTCCTTCGCCAAGATCGAGGACGAAGATCGCGGTCCCACCGCCAAGATCGCGAGACTTCACGGACCCAACCATCCCGATGCCGGAGCTGCTCGCCTCGACGATGTGTGGCATCACATCCTCCAGCGACGGAATCACGATGCGAGATGACCGTGGAGCATCGCCGACTGACTGCTCATTGTCGACAGGGTCAGGCATAGCGCGATTGTACGGTTGCGGCCGCGGCGACCCCGTTCGCCCATCCATCGTCATTCCTTTGTATGCTTGTGTGCATACAGTAGAGAGGGCTCGGCATGAGCATGCTTATTCGTGAGCAACGCGTGCGCACCGGCGTGAGCGTGCGCGAGCTCGCCCGCCGTCTCGCCGTGAGTCCCGCGACGATTCAGAACTATGAGCGCGCCGAAGCGAGTGGGCGTATACAACTCGACACGCTACGCCGTGCGCTCGCCGCTCTCGACGCGGAGGTGAGTGTTCGAGTGATGCCGTTGGCAACACTGCACCTGGAACGTCGGGAAGAGCGTGTAGCTCTTGAACTGCACAAGAAGGTCGCGGAGCATCTCCTGCGTGATGCGGATGCAACCCTCGCGAACGTCAACCGCATCTCGATCGAGGCCCGGCGACGAGTTGATCCGTACACGGCCGCGCTCCTCGACGAGTGGATGCGCTTCGCTGACGCACGCGATCTGCCCGGTCTCTTGCACGCGATGACCGCCACAGATCAGCACTCGATCGACATGAGGCAGGTCGGACCGTTCAACGGTGTGCTGAGCGACGACGAGCGACTCGACGCGATTCGGCGGGCGCGCTGATGGCCACGAACGCGGAGCTGCAGATCGCACTGAAAGAGGCGGGGCGCCTCGTTCGGGGTGGTCGGTTACTCGTGATTGGCAGTCAGTCGTTGCTGGGTACCTTCTCGCACGACGAGCTTCCTGCCGAAGCGACAGCGTCTCTCGAGTTCGACGTGGCAGTCTTCGGGGACATCGACTCGCAGGCGGCCGACCGAATCGACGGAGCGCTTGGAGAGTGGTCAGATTTCCACGATGCTCATGGCTTCTACGTGCAGGGCGTCGACGTCGACACCGCTGTCGTGCCTGCGGGTTGGCAGGACCGCGTGACGCGGGTGCCGGTGCTCGAAGCCCCTGACGTCGAGGCAGTGTGCCTAGACCCGCACGACACGTGCGCGGCCAAGCTTGCACGCAATGAGGAGCGGGATCGAGATTTCGTCCGAGCACTCGTCGACGCTAGCCTGATCGACCCTTTGACCTTGGCTGAGCGCATCACCATGATTCCCGACGACAGGCTTGAAACCGCCCGCAAGCGCGTAGTGCTGGCCTTCGTGCGAAGTCTCGCGCCGCGATAGACTCATCCGCGTCGCAACTGGCGTTCGGATGGGTCACCATCAGGGAGCGACCGACACGGTGTGGGGCCGTACGCCTGGGCCCCCAGCAGAACCCCGCTGGCTGCGGCCGGCAGACCCTCGAAGGAGAACTCCCGTGTCTGACAAACTGCCCTCGTCGTTCAACGACGCCCTCATCGACGTCGACCCCGAGATCGCCGCGGTTCTCGAGCAAGAGCTTGGCCGCCAGCGCGGAACGCTCGAGATGATCGCGAGTGAGAACTTCGTCTCGCGCGCCATTCTCGAAGCCCAGGGTTCGGTGCTCACCAACAAGTACGCCGAGGGCTACCCCGGCAAGCGCTACTACGGCGGCTGCGAGTTCGTCGACATCGCCGAGAACCTCGCGATCGAGCGGGCCAAGGCGCTCTTCGGCGCCGAGTTCGCCAACGTGCAGCCCCACTCGGGCGCGCAGGCGAGCGCGGCCGTGCTGCATGCCCTCGCGATGCCCGGCGACACGATCCTCGGCCTCGAGCTGGCCCACGGCGGTCACCTCACGCACGGCATGAAGCTCAACTTCTCGGGCAAGGTCTACAACGCCACGAGCTACGGCGTTGACCCCGAGACAATGCTCGTCGACATGGATGTCGTGCGCGCCAAGGCGCACGAGGTCAAGCCGACCGTCATCATCGCCGGCTGGTCTGCCTACTCACGTCAGCTCGACTTCGCGGCCTTCCGCGCGATCGCCGACGAGGTGGGCGCCAAGCTCTGGGTCGACATGGCCCACTTCGCCGGTCTCGTCGCCGCGGGCCTGCACCCCTCGCCGCTGCCGCACGCGCACGTCGTCAGTTCGACCGTGCACAAGACCCTCGGTGGTCCGCGCTCGGGCATCATCCTCAGCAACGACGAGTCGCTGTTCAAGAAGCTCAACTCGGCGGTGTTCCCGGGTCAGCAGGGTGGGCCGCTCATGCACGTCATCGCCGCGAAGGCCGTGGCGTTCAAGCTGGCCGCGACCCCTGAGTTTGTCGAGCGACAAGAGCGCACCATCCGCGGCGCGCAGCTTCTTGCGGCTCGCCTCACGCAGGCCGACGCGATTGCGGGTGGCGTCAACGTGCTGACGGGCGGCACGGATGTTCACCTCGCGCTCGTCGACCTGCGCGAGTCGCCCCTCAACGGCCTCGAAGCCGAAGACCTCTTGCACCACGTTGGTATCACCGTGAACCGCAACGGCGTTCCGTTCGACCCGCGGCCGCCGATGGTGACCAGCGGCGTGCGCATCGGTACCCCGGCGCTTGCCACTCGAGGATTCAACGACACCGAGTTCACCGAAGTGGCCGACATCATCGCCCACACCCTCATGCCGAACCCCGACGTCGCGGCGCTGCAGTCGCGTGTCGCGGCGCTGACCGACGCGTTTCCGCTCTACCCGGGGCTGTAATCGTGAGCGCTTCTGGTTCTGGCCAGATCGCGCAGAAGCTCGACGGCACCGCGACCGCAGCGGCCATCAAGGCCGAACTGCGGGCGCGCGTCGACGCGCTGCGCGAGAAGGGCATTGTTCCCGGCCTGGCGACGGTGCTCGTCGGTGACGACCCCGGTTCGCAGTGGTACGTCGCGGGCAAGCACCGCGATTGCGCCGAAGTCGGGATCGCGTCGATTCGGCGCGATCTGCCGGCGACGACGAGTCAGGCCGAGCTCGAATCCGTCATCGACGAGCTGAACGCCGACCCCGCGGTCACGGGGTTCATCGTGCAGTTGCCGCTGCCGAAGCACCTCGACACCGACGCGATTCTTGAGCGCGTGCATCCCGATAAAGATGCCGACGGGCTGCACCCCACCAACCTGGGGCGCCTCGTGCTGCGCGTTGATCGCCCGATCGACACGCCCTTGCCGTGCACGCCGCGCGGGGTAATCGAGCTTGTCGAACGGCACGGGTTGTCGTGGGCCGGCAAGGACGTCGTGGTTGTGGGTCGCGGTGTCACGGTCGGTCGCGCGATCGGCTCGCTGCTCACGCGCCGCGAGTACAACGCCACGGTCACGCTCACCCACACGGGAACGCGCGATCTCGGGGCGCATCTCCGGCGGGCTGACGTCATCGTCGCGGCGGCGGGCGTGCCGGGCATCGTGACAGCGGCCGACGTCAAGCCTGGCGCGATCGTTCTCGACGTGGGCGTCTCGCGGCTCGTCGACCCCGACACGGGGGTCTCTCGCATAGCGGGCGATGTGGCCGACGATGTGGCCACCGTCGCCTCGTGGATTTCGCCGAACCCCGGAGGCGTCGGGCCGATGACGCGCGCGCTGTTGCTCGCGAACGTCGTCGAGACAGCCGAGCGCGCCGCGGTCTAGCAGGTCAGTAGCGGCCGGCGGCCAGCCGCAGTCGCACGGGCTGGCCCGGCCGCAGCTGAGCGAGCAGGTCGAGCGAGGCATCCACCACGACCGCGATGACGGGATACCCGCCCGTCACCGGATGGTCGGGCCCCAGCACGGTGGGCGCGCCGTCGGGAGAGATCTGGATGCTCCCGCGCAGCATCCCCTCGCTCGCCAGTTCGACGCCCACCAGGTCGGGCACGCGCTCGAGTGCGGGCCCCTCGAGGCGCACTCCCGTGCGGTCGCTGCGGGCCGAGGTGAGGTAGTCGCTCGTCGTGAGTAGTCGCCAGGCCTCGGCTGTGAACCAGTCGTGGCGGGGCCCGGGGCGCACCCTGAGCTCGACGACCCCGTCGCGGGGCGGATCAATCGGCACGAGGTCGGCGGGTGGCACGGGCGTGGCAGGTTCGGGGCCAATCGGCAGCATGTCGCCCGTGCGCAGGGGTTCGGGGCCCAGGCCCGCGAGAGTGTCGCGCGAACGCGAGCCGAGCAACGCCGGCACCGCGAGCCCGCCACGCAGAGCAACCGTCGTACGCAGGCCGTGCGTCACGGTGCCGAGGTGTAGCTCGGCCGGGGTTTCCACGCGCGTTGCGGTGTGCGGCTCGACTGCCCGGCGCGCGCCCTCGTCGGTGACGAGCACGGCGTCGCTCCACGCGCCGGTCACGGCGAACCACGTGCCCGCCGGCAGCGCGAGCCGCAGCCCGCCGAGCAGACTCTCGATCGCCGCGGCGTGGTCGGGGTTGCCGACGAGGCGGTTGGCCAAGCGATGGGCCGACCTGTCGAACGCGCCCGATGCGCTGACCCCGAGAGAGGCGTAGCCGGGCCGGCCGAGGTCGTGAATGAGCGCGAGCGGGCCCGGCTCGATGACGCGCGCCGCGCTCACGAGGGCCTCGCGACGAAACGCACGCGCGTGCCGGGGGCGAGCAGCGCGGGGGAGTCGCGGTCGAGGCTCCACAACTCGGCGTCGGTGTGGCCGATCAACTGCCAGCCGCCCGGCGAAGCGTGCGGGTAGACGGCGGAGTACTCGGCCGCGAGCCCGAGGGATCCCGCGGCGATGAGCGGGCGCGACGTGGCGCGGCGAGGCACGGAGGGCAGGGGTGCCGACGCTGCGGCGGGCACCAGGTAGCTAAAGCCGGGCGCGAAGCCGATGAACGCGCAGACCCAGGGCGTGGCGGTGTGACGCGTGGCTACGGCTTCGAGCGAGCATCCCCAGGTCTCGGCCACGACCGCGAGATCGTCGCCGTCGTACGTGACGGCAATCTCGACGAGGGGTCCGTCTCCGTCTCCGGCGGGTGCCACGGGGGCGTGGGCGGTCAACCACTGCTCAGCGGCGCCGAGCCCCATGACGCGCGGCTCGATGCGCACGAGTACCGTGCGGGCGGCGGGCACCAGTTCGACGATGCCCGCGGGCGCCTCGGCCACCCAGAGCTCGTGTGCCGCGCGCACGAGGCTGAGGCTCTCGAACTCGGCAATCAGCGCGCGGTCGCCAGACGGCAACAGCCTCATGCGAACGCCGCGACCTCGACCCCGGCGGCGTCGAGCGCCGATCGAACGGCACGCGCGATCGCCGCGGCGCCCGGAGTGTCGCCATGCAAACAGACCGACTCGGGCCGCACGGTCAACGACGTGCCGTCGACCGCCTCGATCGTGCCGTCCACGACCATGCGCACGACGCGCGCGGCGACCACCTCAGGGTCGGTGATGACGGCGCCGTCGAGGCCCCGCGGGGCGAGAGTGCCGTCGGCCAAATAGCCGCGGTCGGCGAACGCCTCGGGCACGAATCGTACTCCGGCGCGATCGCACGCGGTCTCGATAGCCGAGCCGGGCAACCCCAGCACCGGCAGCCTCACGGTCGAGGCAATGTGGGCGATGACCTCGGCCACGTCGAGGTCAACCGCGATGCGGTTGTAGAGGGCGCCGTGGGGCTTGAGGTAGCGCACGGCCCCGCGCGCGTGCGCGGCCATACCCGCGAGGGCTGACACCTGATACAGCACATCGGCGTGCAGCTGTTCGGTGGGTACTTCCATGTCACGCCGACCGAAACCGGCGAGGTCGCGATAGGCCGGATGCGCTCCGATCGCCACCCCGTTGGCCACCGCCCCCCGGCACGCCGTGAGCATCGTGGCCGGGTCGCCCGCGTGAAAACCACAGGCGATGCTCGCACTCGTCACGAGCGGAAACATCGCGTCGTCGTCGCCCATCGTCCACGCGCCGAATGACTCGCCGAGATCGCAGTTGAGATCGATGAGCGCCATGCCGAGAGCCTACGACCCCAAGCGGCGGCGCGGGCCCTCCTGAGCACGCCGGTCGACTGGTCATAGAGTTTGACTATGGATACTGACGCGCGTTCCCGGTCTCGGGTGCGGTTAGCGATCCTCGATGATCACGAACTGCTACTCGACAGCCTGTCGTCGTGGATCGCCGCTCACGCCCGCGACTTCGACCTCGTGCTTACGGCGCCCACGTGGTTCGAACTCGTTCAGAGTGATCAGTTTCCGACTGATCTGGTGTTGCTCGACTTTCAACTCAAAGAGCCCGTGTCGATCGAGGCGCGCGTGCGCACGTGCCGGGCTGCGGGCGCGAAGGTTATTGTGCTGACGAGCCTCGACACAGCGGAGGCTCGAGAGCGAGCGTTGGCGGCGGGGGCGTCGGCGTTTGTGTCAAAGGTTGAGCCGTTGAGCGAGGTCATGGAAACCGCGCGGCGGGTCATGGGCATGGAAGCGTCGGGCGATACCGCGCGTGATTGGCGGCCGCTGCCAAAGGGGGCGCTGCAGCACGCTCGCCCTAAACTGTCGACGAGCGAGCGTGAGGCCTTGGCGCTGTATGCGAGTGGATACAGCTTGGCCGAGGTCGCGAGCCACATGAACGTGCAGTATGAGACCGCAAAGACCTATTTGCGGCGCGTGCGCGAGAAGTACTCCCGGGCAGGGCGCCCGGCGAGCACGAAGGCCGACCTGATTCGTCGGGCGGCAGAAGACGGACACTTGCAGTAATGGCCAAGCTCTACTTTCGATACGGCGCAATGAACAGCGGCAAGAGCACCTCGCTGCTGCAAGCGGCCTACAACTACGAAGAGCGCGACCAAGAGGTCGTGCTCGCCAAGCCCCGCATCGACACGAAGGGCGACCAGACCATCGTGTCGCGGCTGGGGGTGACGCGCCCGGTCGATTTCACGATCGATGCGGCCGACGACGTCTACACCCGGTTTCAAGCGCATCGTGCGGCGGTCATCCGCGAGACCGGGCGCGACGTCTCGTGTTTGCTCGTTGACGAGGCCCAGTTCTTGACGATGCAGCAGGTTGATGACCTGCTGCGCATCGCCGTGCGCGAAGACGTGCCGGTGCTCGCCTACGGCATCCGCACCGACTTTCAGACAGTGGCATTTCCGGGCAGCCGCCGGTTGCTCGAGATCGCGCACTCGCTCGAAGAGTTGAAGACGATCTGCCGCTGCGGCCGCAAAGCCATCTTCAACGGGCGTTCGATCGACGGGGTGTTCGTCTTCGATGGCGATCAAGTGGCGATCGATGGCGTGGATGTGACCTACGAGTCGCTGTGTGCGGCCTGCTATCTCGACGAGTCGGGCAACAATCTCGCTTCAGGATGGCGCGCACCCGTGCCCCTCGACGCCGTCGACTCTCTCGCTGCCGGCTCGCTCGGCCCGCACGCCGACTTCAGCTAGCACCCCTGCTCACGGGCACACAAAAATGAGGACCGCCATTGGCGATCCTCAATTTTTGTCGGGGTAACAGGATTTGAACCTGCGGCCTCGTCGTCCCGAACGACGCGCGCTACCAAGCTGCGCCATACCCCGGTGCTACCCGAGCGAACCAGGGCAACCCGTCAAGAATAGCCGATGTCGTCACCGACGAGTGTCACGAGCACGGCCTCGGGCGGGCATGCGAAGCGCACGGGGGCGTAGATCGACGTGCCGATGCCCGCCGAGACGTTGAGGTACGACGCGTGGTGAGCGTGGTGCCAGACCGAGAGGCCTCGTGCTCGGTCGCGCGGCAGGTCGCAATTGGTGATGATCGCGCCGCCGCCGGGCAGGCAGACCTGCCCGCCGTGCGTGTGACCCGCGAAGATCACGTCGGCACGCTGCGTCGTGAAGGCGTTGAGCACGCGCTGGTAGGGGGCGTGCGTAACGCCGATCATGATGGCCGGGTCATCGGTGTCGTCGTCGTCGAGCTCGCGCAGGGAATCGACGAGTCCGGGAAGAATGTCGAGTCTGTCCCAGCCGCGGTGTGCATCGTTGGTTCCCATGAACTCAAGAATTGAACCCTTGATCGTCAGTTGCGCAACCGCGTTGTTGAGCGAGGACCAGCCGAGGCGCTCGCCGAGCAGGCTCTCGAGCGCTTCGGTGTCGAGGGCAACCGCGGTCTCGGTCTCGCCTTTCGAGGGGCCCGCGAGGTACTTGAACGGGTTCTTCGGAGTGGGCGCGAAGTAGTCGTTTGACCCGTGCACGAAAACACCGGGAACTCCATCGAACGCCATGAGTGCGTCAGTGAGCGCCGGCAGGGCATCGACGTGTCCCAGGTTGTCGCCCGTGTTGATGACGAGGTCGGGGGCAAGGCTGGCGAGCGACCGAACCCAGGCGACTTTCTCGCGCTGCCAGGGCGCGAGATGCAGGTCGCTCAGGTGCAGAATGCGAATCGGGTCAGCGCCCGGGGCGAGCACCGGAACAACCTCGCGGCGCACGCGATACGCGCGTCGTTCGAACGCCGAGGCATACACGGCGACGGCCGCCGCGACCCCGAGGGTCGCGACGGCCGCCGTGCGAAGGGCCGAGTTCATTAGCAGCTGAGCTTCGCCTCGGTCAGAGACATCGGCGTGCCGAACAAGAACTTTGTACCGGGTGCGGCGCTTTGCTCGACGATCACCCCATCGAGTAGAGGATCGTCGCCGGGTTGTAGCTCGTAACAGAGGGTGGTTACCGCACCGAAGCCCGCATCAGAGAACGCTGCTAAGGCATCGGCGAGACTTGTCGGAACCGACGTGACGTCGGGAACAACACCCATGTTTCCGAGGCTGAGCGTCACCGACACGATCGTTCCGCGCGCGAGCAGCGTGTCGACAGGGAACGACATCGATGCAACGCGGTCGATCGGAATGTCAGAGTCGACCGAGCCCGCGATCTCGAACTTGAAGCCCAATCCTTCGAGCAACGACTTCGCCTGCTCAGCGGTCTGGCCCGTCACGTCGGGAAGCCGAACTCCGGATCCGGTGAGCAAACGCTCGGGGGGTGAACCGAACGCGCTTCCGCCGTATTGGGCATTGATGGCGCCTTGCATGACCCGGAAGATCTGGTGACGCAACTGGCCACCGCTCGGGTAGCTACGAATCGGCACTTTGCCGATAACGTTGCCGACCCACACGGCGGTCGCAACGCGAGAGGTTGAGCCGACGATCCAGGTCTGGTTCGAGCTGTCGGTTGTTCCGGTCTTGCCCAATACCGGAATGCCGTCGCCGACTCGCGAGGCCGTGGCGGTACCGCTCGAGATGACGGCCTGCATCGGTGCTGCTGCGGCGGCGGCTACCTCGGCAGACAGCGCGCGCTGGCACTCGACGTCTTGGCCATCTAGTTGGTTGCCATCGCGGTCGACGAATCGGTCGACGATGATGGGCTTGCAGTAGATCCCGCCGCTGGCGATCGTCGCGAAGGCGTTGGCCATCGTGAGCGGCGCGATTTCGTTGGTGCCGAGCACGGCAGAGGGGTTGGTCTGCAGCGTGCCGCCATCAGCGCGGTGCACGCCAAGCGATTCGGCTGCGGCACGGATGTCGCACTGATCAAGCTGTTCGCCCACCGAGGCGAAGGCCGTGTTGACCGACTGCACCGTCGCGTTGAATACGCTCATCGCGGGTGCCGCGGGCGCGTCGTTCTTCGGGTTCCAGGGGCCGCCCCAGGGGCCGCCGCCGTCTTCACACGTGTCGACGAATGCGGCGAGGTTGCGCTGTCTCACCGTGGCGTCAACGACCTCGTTGAGGCCACGGCCCTCGTTGAGCCACTCCACGAGCGCGAAGAC
The DNA here is from genome assembly GCA_013297625.1 of Actinomycetota bacterium. Classification (GTDB taxonomy): domain Bacteria; phylum Actinomycetota; class Actinomycetes; order Actinomycetales; family Microbacteriaceae; genus Microcella. The sequence goes on from JAAFHT010000001.1 coordinate 30,779, forward strand.
CTTGTAGGTCGACCCCACCTGGAAGCCACTGGATCCGCCGTAGTCGCGGTCGGTCGCATAGTTGACGGCCGTGGTGCCGACGGCCCCGCCCCCAAACTCGGGGCTGCGGTCATCAAACACTCGGTTCTGCGCCATCGTGATGACACGGCCCGTGTTCGTCTCGATCGACGTGGCAACGCTACCGATCTCGAGGCGGGGGTCGTTGGTCGGAACGACTTCCCACACGCGAGTTTGAGTAGCCGTTTGAAGCGAGAGGTTGAGCGTCGTGTAGACGTCGTAGCCACCAAGCTTCCAAGCGGCCTCACGCTCAGGCTCGTCCGCGCCGAGTGTTTCGAAGTCGCCCACGCTCTTGAGAACAAAGTCACAGAAGAACTTGGCGTACTGGTTGGCGGCGTAGCACCCACTCTGGGGAGGGGTGAGGGTAACGAACTCGTCGTCGACAGGAGTATTGATGGCTTCGTCGTGCTCAGCTGCAGAAATAAAGCCTTCAGCGAGCATCGAGTCGAGAATCACATCGCGACGGCCCTCGTTGGCCGCGTAGTTGTCGGGACTACCGAGTGAGCGAGCGCCGGGCTGCTGCACGATCGCGATGAGGCTCGCGGCCTGCGCGATCGTGACGTCTGACGCCGGCACGCCGAAGTATTGCTGCGCGGCGGCCTGGATGCCGTAGGTGTTTCCGCCGAAGCCGGCGATGTTCAAGTAGGCGAGAAGAATCTCGTCTTTCGTGTAGTTCTTCTCGAGGCCGATGGCGAGCTTGGCCTCTTTCAGCTTGCGCTCGAGGCTCTGCTCTTGGGCTTGATCGATGAGGTCATCACGCTCTTCAATCGTGTCGGCCTTGAGGGCTTCGGTGATGAAGATGTTCTTGACGAGCTGCATCGTGAGCGTCGATGCGCCCGACTCGATGCCGCCCGAGGTGAGGTTGCCCAGACCGGCGCGAACGATCGACTGAAGGTCAACACCGTTGTGCTCGTAGAAGCGGCGGTCTTCACCGGCGATCGTGGCTTGCTTGATGTACTCCGACACCTGATCCCACGGCACCTCTTCGCGGTTTTCGGCGTAGACGGTGGCAATGGCGGTGTAGCCATCCGCAGGATTCGCGGTGTTTTGGGCCCACAGCACGTTGCGCTGTGATTGCTCGTTGATCTTGATGTACTCGGGCAGGCCCTCGAAAATTCCAATGGTGTTGCTCGCGGCGATGCCGGTCACAGCAAGGGCGGGCGTGACCATTACGGTCACGAGAACGCCGGCGAGGGCGCTCAGACCGAGCATCCCTCCAATGGCGCCGAAAACTCCGGAGGCCTTCTGATTCTGGGCAGACATATGATTGAGGGTACGCCACATGGCTTATGACGACGCTGAATGGACCGCGCGATGACCCAATGGGAATACCTCACGACCCCGCTCATGATCCACACGACCCAGGCAATCCTCAACAACTGGGGCTCGCAGGGCTGGGAGCTCGTGCAGGTCGTGCCGGGCCCTGAGGGCGGGCTTGTTGCGTATTTGAAGCGCCCGATCGCCGGGGAGGCCGCAGCGTGAGCGCCATCGACGCGCGCCTGGCCGAGCTGGGCATCAGCATCCCCGCGGTCACTAAGCCTGTAGCCGCCTACGTGCCCGCTGTAGCCAGCGGCAACCTCGTTTTCACGGCTGGTCAGCTGCCGTTTGTTGACGGCGCGCTGCCGCAAACCGGCAAGGTCGGTGCCGAGGTCACACCCGAGGCCGCTGTGGGCTATGCCCGCACGGCGGTGCTCAACGCTCTCGCCGCCGCGCAGAGCGTCATCGGCTCGCTCGACCGCGTCACGCGTGTCGTGAAGGTCGTGGTCTTCGTTGCGTCACCCGCTGACTTCACGGGCCAGCCCGCCGTGGCGAACGGCGCCTCGACCCTGCTCGGCGAGATCTTCGGCGACGCGGGCGCGCACGCGCGTAGCGCGGTGGGCGTGGCGGTGCTGCCGCTGGATGCTCCCGTCGAGGTCGAGCTCATCCTCGAGTTCGCGTAGCGCGAGCCGGCCGCGCGCGGTACCCCGCGCGTCGGCCGCCTCTCAGCCCAGGTCGGTGCGGATCGACTGCACAACGTTCACGTCGGTGAGCGTCGTGGTGTCGCCGATCTCGCGCCCTTCGGCAATGTCTTGCAGCAGGCGGCGCATGATCTTGCCCGAGCGTGTCTTGGGTAGCTCGGCGACGACGAAGATTTCGCGCGGTCGGGCGATGGCGCCAATCTGCTCCGCGACGTGAGCGCGCAGCATGACGCTCGCCTCGGTCGCGGTGACCGTGGCGGCCTTCTTGGCGCGCAAGATGACAAAGGCGACCACGGCCTGACCCGTGGTGTCGTCGCTCGCGCCCACCACGGCGGCTTCGGCCACGATCGGGTGTGAGACGAGGGCCGACTCGATCTCCATGGTCGACAAGCGGTGGCCCGACACGTTCATGACGTCGTCGACGCGGCCGAGCAATTGCACGTCGCCGTCGCCGTCGAGGTGGGCGCCATCGCCGGCGAAGTAGAGCGGGCCTTTCGGCGCACCGGCGAACTTCGACCAGTAGGTGTCGACGAAACGATCGGGGTCGCCCCAAATGCCGCGCAGCATGCTCGGCCACGGCTCGGTGATCACGAGCAGGCCGCTGGCTTCTTTGCCCACGTGTACGCCGTCGTCGTCGAGCACGTCGACACTGATGCCCGGAATCGGCACCTGCGCCGAACCCGGCTTCGTGGTGGTGATGCCCGGCAGCGCGCTGATCATGATGCCGCCGGTCTCGGTCTGCCACCACGTGTCGACGATGGGCGTCGTGCCGCCGCCGATGATGTCGCGGTACCAGACCCAGGCCTCGGGGTTGATGGGCTCACCGACCGAGCCGAGCACGCGCAGGCTCGAGAGGTCGAACGACTGCGGAATCTCGCGGCCGAGCTTCATGCACGAGCGAATCGCCGTGGGGGCCGTATAGAACTGCGTGACGCCGTACTTCGCGATGAGTTCCCACCACCGACCGGGGTGCGGAGTATCGGGAGTGCCCTCGTAGAGCACTTGCGTGGCGCCGTTGGCGAGGGGGCCGTAGACGACGTAGCTGTGGCCCGTGATCCACCCCACATCGGCGGTGCACCAGTAGACGTCGGTCTCGGGCTTGAGGTCGAACACGTTCTTGTGCGTGAAGGCGACTTGCGTGAGGTAGCCACCGCTCGTGTGCAAGATGCCCTTGGGCTTACCCGTCGTGCCGCTCGTGTACAAGATGAAGAGCGGGTTCTCGGCTTCGAAAGCCTCGGCCTCGTGGTCGTCGCTCACGCCCTCGAGTTGCTCGTGCCACCACAGGTCGCGCCCGGCAGTCCACTCGACCTCGTTCTCGCCGCGTCGCACGACGAGAACGTGCTCGACGCTTGACTCCGCGGCCGCGAGGCCCGCGTCGACAGCGCCCTTGAGCGGGAAGACCCGGCCCTTGCGCCAGCCGCCGTCGGCGGTGATGACGAGCTTGGCATCGGCATCCTCGACACGGGCACGGATGCTCTCGGCACTGAACCCGCCGAAAATGACCGAGTGAATCGCGCCGAGGCGCGCGATGGCGAGCATGGCGATGACGGCTTCGGGAATCACGGGCAGATAGATGGCCACGCGGTCGCCCTGGCCAATGCCCAGGCCCGCGAGCATGTTTGCGGCGCGCTTGACCTCGCGTGTGAGCTCGGCGTAGGTGAGCGTGCGGGTGTCGCCGGGCTCGCCCTCCCAGTGAAAGGCCACACGGTCACCGTTGCCGGCCAGCACGTGGCGGTCGAGGCAGTTGTAGGCAACGTTGAGGGTGCCGTCGGCAAACCAGCGCGCGAAGGGCGCATTCGACCAGTCGAGGGTCTGCGTGAATGGCGTGTGCCAGTGCAGCTCGCGGGCGCGGTCGGCCCAAAACGCGTGGCGGTCGGCGCGTGCGTCGTCGTAGAGCGCGGGTTGCGCCACGGCGGCGGCGGCGAACTCGGGGCTCGGAGCAAACCGGCGGTTTTCGTGCAGAAGGCTGTCGATCGAAGAGGTGGACATCAGCATCCTTGGTCGATGTGAAGCGGACTGGCCTGGTCTGCCGCGGACGAAATGGGGAACACCGCTCAGCTTACTTCTGCGCCCTCCGACGCGTCGTGATGGCGTGTTGCGCACTCGCGCGACCGTGCTGTGCCCCGTTGGGGGGACACCAAGCTGTGTCCTCCCTATGGAGGACAGAATGGGGAGCACAATTCCCTTGACCTCAGCAACCCGCCACCTACACTTAGTCGAGTCAGCAGCACGTCTGACTTTGGCAGCGCGCATGTTTCCCCCAATCACGCGCTGCCGTGGCGGCGCCCGATTCCCCCCAATCTGGGCGCCGCCCCCGTTTTTTCGGTCAACGGCTCCTGACCCTCGATGGCCCCTCCCCACGAGGGGCCTTCGTCGTTGGTGCCACGGGATGCTCGCACCTCGCCGCCCGTCCCCTCACCATCGGGCACCCTGTGCGCGTGCAGCCCTTCGTGCCTCGTGATCCCCGTGATCCTGTGCCGCTCGAGCCCGCGCCCGAGCCCCCGTCCGAAACCCTGTTGCCGGCCGCCCGGCCCACGGTGCTCGAGCGCCGCATCCCCGCCGCTGCCCGCGCCGCCCTCGGGCCCCTCGCCGCCGTTGTCGCCGACCCGGCAGCAACCGACGTGTTCGTCACCGGCGATGGCGTGGTGTGGGTCGACGCGGGCGCGGGCGCGCATCGCGTGCCGGGCGTGCGCCTCGAGCCGGCGGCCGCACGCGGTCTCGCGGTCGGACTCATCGCGGCGGGAGGTCGCCACGTTGACGAAGCGACCCCGTGTGCCGATGTGCGGCTAGGGGAGGGCATGCGGGTGCACGTGGCACTGCCTCCTGTGGCCTGGGGAGGAACGGCAATCTCGGTGCGGCTTCCGCGCGTGTCGCGCGTCACGCTCGAGGGATCGGGGTTGAGCGCAGCGACGCTCGCGTCGCTCGAACACGCCATCGTCGAGCGCCGCACGGTGCTCTTCACGGGGGCCACCGGCAGTGGCAAGACGACCCTCATGGCGGCGTGGCTCAGCGAGGCGCTCGCGACCGATCGCATCGTCATCATCGAAGACGTTGCCGAAGCGCCGATCGCTCACCCGCACGTCGTCGCGCTCGAGTGCCGCCAACCCAACATGGAAGGGGCGGGTGGCGTTGACCTGGCGCGGCTCGTGCGCGAAGCGCTGCGTATGCGCCCCGATCGGCTCGTGGTCGGCGAGTGTCGCGGCGCTGAGATTCGCGAGTTCTTGGCCGCGCTTAACACGGGTCACCGCGGCGGCTCAGGAACCCTGCACGCCAACTCGCTGCTCGACGTGCCCGCGCGGCTCGAGGCCGTCGGCATGCTCGCAGGCCTCGCTCCCGAGGCCCTCGCGCGCCAGGTCTTGAGCGGCATCGACCTGGTTGTGCACCTTGAGCGTCACTCCCCGGCTGAGCGCCGGGCGACCCTCGGTCAGTTCGTGCTCGACGACCGAGAGCGGCTCGCGGTCGAGCCGGTGAGCTCGGCGGTGAGCTCGTGACCGCGGCGAGCCGTGAAGGCGCCGAGCTCGCGGGCCACGTGCACCGACTCGCCGTGCTCATCGCGGCGGGGCTTGCCCCGCGAACAGCGTGGGCGCATGCCGCGACCGTCGCTGAGACCCCGCTCATTTCCTCGATTGCCGCGCACATTGATCACGGAACTGACGTGGGTGACGCGATCGAGTCGGTTGTCGGCTCGGGCGAGCACGCGCTCTCGGTCGACGACGAGTCTGCCTGGCGGTCACTCGCGGCCGCGTGGCGTGTGGCAACGATCAGCGGGTCGCCGCTCGCGCCCGCGTTGCGGGGGTTCGCCGAGACCCTGCGTGATCGCGAAGCGGCGCGTCGCGACATCCGCATCGCGCTCGCGGGGCCCCAGGCGACGGCGCGCATCGTCATGCTTTTGCCCGCGGTCGCCGTGCTGCTCGGGCTGCTCATGGGCGTCGACCTTGTCGCCACGATCAGCACGCCGTTGGGGGCCGGGGCGGTGGCGGCTGGCGTCGTGCTCATCATCGTGGCCCGGCGGTGGATGCGCCGTCTCGTGCTCGCCGCGACCCCACCGGCCCCGACCGTTGGTCTCGCGCTTGACCTGCTCGCGGTGGCAGCGGGCGGCGGTGGCTCGCCCGAGGCCGCTGCTGCTCTTGTCGTGGCCGAAGTGCGTCAGGCGTTGCCCGCACCGACCCTCGAGGCGGATGACACACCGAGCCGCGATGCCGCACAGCTCGACGCGCTCGTGCGGCTCTCGCGCGCGGCGGGCGCCCCGCTCGGTGAGCTCGCCCGGGCGGAGGCCGCCGAGACCCGCAACCGCGCCCGTGCCGAGTCGCGAGAGAGCGCCGAACGGCTCGCCGTGCGGCTCATGCTGCCGCTCGGGGCCTGCATCTTGCCCGCCTTCCTTCTCCTCGGCGTCGTGCCGATGCTCATGGGGCTTCTCTCCTCCACAGCCGGCGCGTGGTGACCGGAGGGCCCCGCAAGGGCGCCGCCGCACCCCGGCATCGGCGAGTTGCGGCACTCTGTGCGTGTTCGTGCCGACCGATCGCCCGCTGAGCGGGCGCCCCGAGAGGACGACCTTCTATGCACGGCACGACCACTTCGTACTCCACGGCTTCTTCGCACCCCACGACTTCTTTGCTCGGCACGACGCCCGCTGCGGGTGAGACCACCACGCGCAGCCAGGCGTTTGCCCGTCGGCTCGGGCTCCGCGCCGCTGGTGATTGCACGGCACATGACCGCGGTGCCGCGACCGCCGAATACGCCATTGCGACCATGGCGGCGGTCGGGTTCGCAAGCCTGCTGGTGGTCATCATGCAGAGCGACGAAGTGCGTGGCATTCTGACCGACCTCGTGCGCACCGCCCTGACCGTCGGCGGATGAGTCGCCGTCGCCGGGCTTGCGCCGATCGTGGTTCAGTGACTGCCGAGATCGCGGTCGGATTGCCTGCTGTCGTGATGGTGTTGGCCGCGTGCCTCGGTGCCCTGACCCTCGGCACCAGTCAGGTGCGCCTGACTGATGCCGCCGCCGATGCGGCGCGGTTGCTCGGCCGCGGCGAGTCGTCGGCCGCGGCCCAGCGGCACGTCGACCTCGTCACCCCCGGGGCCCAGCTCGTCGTTCAGCATCCCGATGATCTTGTGTGCGCGACCGTGTGGGTCGAACGACCGATCCTGCTGGTTCCCGTGCGCGTTGAGGGCCGGTCGTGCGCGCTCGCGGGCGGGCGGTGACTGAGTTGCCCGCGCGGAAGTTTGTCGACCGCGGAGCCGGGTCGATTCTGGTGGTCGCGCTCATCGCCGTGGCGGCCGCGGCGGGGCTCTCGCTCGCGAGTGTTGCGCATGCACTCGCGCGTTCGCAACAGGTCACGGCCGCCGCCGACTCCGCCGCGCTCGGCGCCGCCGACGTGCTGCTCGGCTGGGTGCCGGGCGACCCGTGCGCCGTTGCGCAGAAGGTCGCCGCGGCCCACGCCGCGCGGCTCACCGAGTGCCGCAGCGAAGACCTCACGGTGCTCGTGCGGGTCGAAGCGGGCATCCTCGGCATGACCGTTGTGAGGTCGGCGCGCGCGGGTCCGCCCGACGCCGAGTGGTAGCGCGCGCGAAATTCCTGTGTATGGTGTGCCTGATTGCGACTCGCGGCGCTCGCCGGGTGTCGCAGCATCGGCCGGGGTGCGGATGCCATCCCCCCGCCACACAGACGTTCGTAGGTTAGGAGCACCGTGCCACAGGGCAAGAAGCTGGTCATCGTTGAGTCGCCCGCTAAGGCGAAGACGATCGGCAAGTACCTCGGCGACGACTACGAGGTGCAGGCCTCGGTCGGTCACATTCGCGACCTCGTTGAGCCCAAGAACCTTCCGGCCGAGCTCAAGAAGGGCCCCCTGGGCAAGTTCTCGATCGACGTCGATAACGGCTTCGAGCCCTACTACGTGGTGTCTGACTCGAAGAAGAAGACGGTCGCCGACCTCAAGCGCGCGCTGAAAGACGCCGACGAACTCTGGCTCGCGACTGATGAAGACCGCGAGGGCGAAGCCATCGCGTGGCACTTGCTCGAGGTGCTCAAGCCCAAGGTTCCCGTCAAGCGCATGGTCTTTCACGAGATCACGGCCGAAGCGATTCAGCGCGCCGTTGACAACACGCGCGAGCTCGACACGGCTCTCGTCGACGCACAAGAAACCCGCCGCATTCTCGACCGCCTATATGGCTACGAGGTCAGCCCCGTGCTGTGGCGCAAGGTGGGCCCCGGGCTCAGCGCCGGTCGCGTGCAGTCGGCGGCGACGCGACTTGTCGTCGACCGCGAGCGCGAGCGGCTGGCCTTCATCAGCGCGGGCTACTGGGATCTCGACACCACGCTCACCCCCGCGGGGGCCAGCACCCCGTTCACCGCCCGCCTTGCCCGTCTTGACGGCAAGAAGGTCGCGACCGGTCGTGACTTCACCGATCGCGGCGAGCTCAAGGGCGCCGACACGGTCGCCCTTGACCAGGCCCTGACGACGTCGCTCGCCGAAGCATTGCGTGACCCGGCCATCGCCGTCACCGTCACGGGTGTCGAGTCGAAGCCTTACACGCGCCGCCCCGCGGCGCCGTTCACGACGTCGACTCTGCAGCAAGAAGCCGGCCGCAAGCTGCGGTTCACCGCTCGCCAAACCATGTCGGTGGCGCAGTCGCTCTACGAAAACGGCTACATAACCTATATGCGTACCGATTCGACGACGCTCTCGCAGCAGGCAGTTGACGCCGCACGCTCGCAAGCCGTCACCCTCTACGGTGCCGACAGCATTCCCGAGCAGCCGCGCGTCTACGCGAGCAAGTCGAAGAACGCGCAAGAGGCACACGAGGCCGTGCGGCCCGCCGGCGACGTGTTCCGCACCCCCACCGAACTCGAAGGCGTGCTGCGCGGCAACGACTGGAAGCTCTACGACCTCATTTGGAAGCGCACCGTTGCGAGCCAGATGGCGGATGCGCGGGGGCAGACCGCCTCGGTGAGCATTCAGGCGGGGCCGACCCCAGCATCCGCCACTCCCGCCGGCGTCATCGCCGAGTTTGCGGCGAGCGGCACCGTCATCACCTTCCGCGGGTTTCTCGCGGCCTATGAAGAAGGCAACGACGAGTCGACCGAGGCCGACGAGAAGACCGAGCCGGCCGAGGCCAAGCTTCCGCCGCTCACGGCGGGGCAGGCGCTGAGCGTCGTCGACGTCGAGGCCAAGGGTCACGAGACGAGCCCGCCCGCACGCTACACCGAAGCAAGCCTCGTCAAGGCGCTCGAAGAGCGCGGCATTGGCCGCCCGAGCACGTACGCCGCCATCATCTCGACGATCGTTGATCGCGGCTACGTCACGCCCCGCGGCTCGGCTCTCGTGCCCAACTGGATCGCCTTCTCGGTCGTGCGCTTGCTCGAAGAGAACTTCAGCGACCTCGTCGAATACGACTTCACGGCCGAGATGGAAGCCGACCTCGACCGCATCGCCAACGGCGAGGCCGACCGCACCGAGTGGCTCACGGGCTTCTACTTCGGCGACGATCACCAACCCGGCTTGCGCCCCGTCATCGACAACCTCGGTGACATTGACGCCAAGACGCTCAACTCGATGCCGCTGACCGACACGATCACGCTGCGCATCGGCAAGTACGGCCCTTATCTCGAGGTCACCGATCCCTTGGCTGAGGCGGGCGCCGACGGTGTAGCGGCCACGCCGCGCCGCGTGAACCTGCCGCAAGAACTCGCTCCCGACGAGCTCACGGCGACCAAGGCGCAAGAGCTTGTCGATGCTCCTGTCGTGGGCGACCGCGTGCTCGGCATCAACCCGGAAAACGGCAAACAGGTCGTCGCGAAAGACGGTCGATTCGGCCCGTACGTGACCGAGCTCGACCCCGAACCCGAGGTGACTCCCGAGGAGGCTGCCGCGCTTGCCGCGGCTGAAGCCCCGCTCGTTGACCCCGCCACGGGTGAAGTCATCGAGGCGCCGAAGAAGCGCGCGCCCGCGAAGAAGAAGGCTCCTGTCGAGAAGCCGCGCACGGCATCCCTCTTCAAAGATATGGACCCGAACACGGTCGACTTCGAGACGGCGCTCGCGCTGCTCAATCTGCCGCGTGTGGTCGGAAACGACCCCGAAAGCGGCGACCCCATCACAGCCCAGAACGGTCGCTATGGCCCGTATCTGAAGAAGGGCACCGACACGCGTTCGCTCGACGCCGAAGCGCAGATCTTCGAGATCGACCTTGATGGTGCGCTCGCGAAGTTCGCCGAGCCCAAGTACGGCGCACGCAAGGCCTCGAGTGCGCTCAAGGAGTTCGATGCTGACCCCGTGAGCGGCAAGCCCATCAAGCTCAAAGACGGCCGTTTCGGGCCCTATGTGACCGATGGCGAGACGAACGCGACGGTTCCGCGCGGTGAAGACCCCATGGAGATCGACTTCGATCGCGCCGTGCAGCTGATCGCCGATAAGCGCGCGAAGGGCCCCGCGAAGAAGCCCGTCAAGCGTGCGGCCGGGGCCGGCGCGAAGACGGCCGCCAAGAAGGCGCCCGCGAAGAAGGCAGCGGCACCGAAAGCCACGGCACCCAAGAAGGCGCCATGACCGGATTGTTCATCACCCTCGAGGGTGGTGATGGCTCGGGCAAGAGCACCCAGATGGGTGCTCTGACCGAGTGGCTTGAGGCGCGCGGGCACGCGGTCGTGCAAGCCCGCGAGCCCGGCGGTACCGAGCTCGGGCTCGAGCTGCGCGAAATCATCTTGCATCGGCGCGGCTACATCGCGCCGCGGTCTGAGGCGCTTCTCTATGCGGCCGATCGCGCCCACAACATCGCCACGGTCGTGCGGCCCGCGCTCGAGCGCGGCGACGTCGTGATTCAAGACCGGTACCTCGACTCATCGGTCGCCTATCAGGGCGCAGGACGCGTGCTCGACCCCACCGAAGTGCGCGAGGTGTCGCTGTGGGCAACCGAAGGGCTGCTGCCGCACCTGACGGTGCTGCTCGATCTCGACCCCGCCGTTGGGCGTGAGCGGCTCGACGCCAGCCGTACGCGCTACGACCGACTCGAGGCCGAAGAGTCCGCCTTTCATGAGCGCGTGCGAGCCGCCTATCTCGCGCTCGCTGCGGCAGAGCCCGCGCGGTTTCTCGTGCTCGACGCAACGTTGCCGGTTGATGAGCTGCAGGCGAGCATCCGCGACCGCGTGTCAGCCCTGCTCGGCTAGGGTTGCGGCATGAACGCCTGGGATGAGCTCACCGGGCAAGAGGCGGCGATCGCCACGCTTCGGGATGCCGTCGCCGACCCGAGCGCCATGACCCACTCGTGGCTCATCACGGGCCCACCCGGCTCGGGCCGCTCAAACCTCGCCTTCGCCTTCGCCACGGCGCTGTTGCAAGGATCAACCGAGGGTGCCGAAGCCCAGCGCACCGCGACGCAGGTTGCGGCCCGCACGCACCCCGACCTGGCCGTACTCGCGACCGATCGCGTCATCATCTCGATCGACGAGGTGCGCCAGCTCGTGGCGCAGAGTCAGTTCTCGCCGAGCGTTGCTCCCTACCGCGTGATCGTCATCGAAGACGCCGATCGCATGGCCGAGCGCACCTCGAACGTGCTGCTCAAGGCTCTCGAAGAGCCGCCGCCGCGCACCGTGTGGATTCTGTGTGCCCCGAGTGCAGCCGACTTGATTCCGACGATTCGGTCGCGCGTGCGCACGGTGCGCTTGCGTGTTCCGAGCGTCGCCGAGGTCGCCGAGTTGCTCGTGCGCCGCGATGGCGTTGCGCCCGAGCTTGCCGAGCGTGCGGCTCGCGAGTCGCAGAACCACATTGGAATGGCCTTGCGCCTGGCAACCGATGCCGATGCACGAGACCGTCGGTCGCGCACGCTTGACCTTGCGCTCGGAGTATCGAGCGTGAGCGGCGCGGTGCTCGCGGCCGAGCAGTTGGTCGCGATCGCAACCGATGACGCCAAAGCCTTCACCGCCGAACGCGAAGAAGAAGAGCGCGCCGCGGCCTTGCGCTCGCTCGGCATCGAACCGGGGGCGAGCGTGCCCGTGGGGCTGCGGGCAAGCCTCAAGGCTCTCGAAGAAGATCAGAAGCGCCGCGCCACGCGCTCGGTTCGCGACGGCATCGACCGCGTGCTTGTTGATCTCTTGTCGCTGTATCGCGATCTCGCGATGCTGCAATTGGGGGCCGGCACCGAGCTCGTCAACGAGGCGATTCGCGGTCACCTCGAGGCGGCCGCGCGCGCGGGAACCGCCGCACAGTCGCTCGCAGCGCTCGACGCCATCGCGCTGGCCCGTCGTCGCATCGACGGAAACACGCCGCCCGTGCTGGCGATCGAAGCGATGCTCATTTCAGCGAGCGGAAGGGCGCCGGCGCTAGGCTCTGCCTCGTGACCCGACGTGCCGCTCTTGTCTCGCTGATTCTCGTTCCGACGCTGCTGCTGAGTGGCTGCGTGCCCAGCTGGCTGCAGGGCATTGTCGGGGGCGGAACCGTCTCGACGCCCACGGGTGAAGAGGTTGCAGAAGAACTCACGCCGTACTACACGCAAGTGCTCACCTGGACGGGATGCGGCGGCGGCGCCCAGTGCGCCACCGCCATCGCTCCGCTCGATTGGGAGAACCCGGGCGAGGGCGACGACATCGAGCTCGCGCTCGTGCGTCACCCGGCGACGAGTGGCGAGCCGCAGGGGTCGCTCTTCATCAACCCCGGTGGCCCCGGCGCCTCGGGCTTCGACTTCGTGCGTGACAGCGTCGACTTCGCCGTGAGCGCCGACCTGCAGCGCGAGTTCGACATTGTCGGCTGGGACCCGCGCGGGGTGGGTCGCTCGAGCGCCGTCACCTGCTACACCGACCCGGCTGACCTCGACCAGTTCATTTTTGGCATTCCCGAGGCCGAGTTCGGCACGCCCGAGTGGGAGGCCGAGATCATCCAGAGCTCGATCGACTACGCCGAAGCCTGCGCCGAGAACACGGGCCCCCTGCTGGGCTTCGTTGACACCAACAGCACCGTTCGCGATCTCGACATGATGCGAGCGATCGTGGGGGATGCCCAACTCAACTACTTCGGATACTCCTACGGCACCGACATCGGCGCCCGCTACGCCGACCAGTTCCCTGAGAAGGTCGGCCGGCTCGTGCTCGATGGCGCGACCGACCCGACCACGACGACGTTCGAGGTCGTGCTCGCCCAGTCAGAAGGATTCGAGCTGGCGCTGCGCGCCTACCTTGAGGGGTGCCCCGACTTGGGTGCCTGCCCGTTCCCTGGCTCGGTCGACGAGAGTCTCGCGCTCATCAGTGACCTCTACGACCAACTGAACGAAAACCCCATCGAGGCTGCCGACGGTCGGTTCTTCGATGCCAACGTTCTCGACATTGCGGTTGCCACCGCTCTCTACGACGAAGAGTCGTGGTCGTTCTTGTCGCAGATGTTCACGGAGTTGCGCACGGGCGTGGTCGAAACGGGCTACCTGCTCGCCGACTTCTACTACGGGCGCGAGAACGGCGAATACATCGACAACTCGCTCGAAGCGTTCATCGCCATCAATTGCCTCGACTATCCGGTTGAAACCGACCGCGCCGTGATCGCGGAACAGAACGCCCAGATTCGCGCCGTCGCGCCGACCACCGCCGGCGAAGGCTCACCGCTCGGCGACGTACTGTGCGCCAACTGGCCGTACCAGTTCGAGGGCGAACTCGGCCCCGTGAGCGGCGCGGGCGCAGCGCCCATTCTCGTGATCGGTACGACGGGTGACCCGGCCACGCCCTATCAGTGGGCCGAGGCACTCGCCGAACAACTCGAGAGTGGCGTGCTGATCACGTGGGTGGGCGAAGGCCACATCGCCTACGACGAAGGCGACCCGTGCATCAACGATCTCGTCGACGCGTACTTCATCACCGGCGCCGTGCCGGCCGACGGGCTCGTCTGCGACAACTGATCGGGAGGTCTGCGCCGGTCATCGGAATCGGCTAAGCTTTCACCTCGTGTCACGGCCTCGGTCGTGTCCGCCGCCTTAGCTCAGTCGGCAGAGCGTCTCACTCGTAATGAGAAGGTCGTGGGTTCGATTCCCACAGGCGGCTCCATGTTTCCAGCCTTGCCACTCGCGTTGCTGTTGGTGCGCTGACGCTGGCGCGTCACGGGGTTCGATTCCCACAGGCGGCTCCACCGCTTCACTGCTGCGACGCGACCCGCATCACCGCGGGCTTGCGAAACGCGAAGCCCTCGGGTTCTGCCGCCTCCACGACGCGCAAGCGCCCCAAGCGATCCCAGAGGGCCGTGATGGCTCCGGTGGTCTGGGCCCGTGCCAAGTGCAGACCGAGGCACGCGTGCACGCCGAACGAGAACGACAGCGAGCGCGAGGCATTCGCGCGAGCGAGGTCGAAGTGCAGCGGGTCATCGAAGTGCGCGGGGTCGCGGTTCGCGGCGAGCACGCTCACGCCGACGAACTCGTGGGCCGGCACGTCGATACCCGCGATCGTGACCGGCGCGGCGGTCCAACGCTCGATGAACGAGACCGGCGGAATCAGGCGCCGTGCTTCTTCTTGGGCTCCGCCGAGCAGAGTGCGATCATCCATCGCCGCTGCCTCTTGGTCGGGATGCTGTGCCAGCAGATAGAGCGTGTTCATGACCGAGGCCTGAATGGTCTCGATGGCGCCAAACAGCACGACGCGCAGCTGCGCGGCGAGCTCGTCATCAGAGAGTCCGTGGGAGGCGTCGTTGGCGACCTGTGATGTCAGGGAGTGGCCGGGAGACCGACGGGCCGCCTCGAGCTCCTCGAGCAGGACGGCCGTGAGCTCAGCGCGCGCCACGTCGGCGCGGCGCATGGGCTCGGGGTCGCCCGTGTACTCCATGGCGCCGGCGAAGTCACTGTAGAAGTCGTCGATGCGCTCGGTGTCGGTGAGCGAGAGGCCGAGCAACTCGCCGCCCATGAGCACGGCAAAAGGCGAGGCGAAGCGAGCGCCGAGGTCGAAGGGCTCGCCAGCGTGCGCGGCGGGGCCGAGGTCGTCAATGAGGCGGTGCGCGAGCGCCGCGATGCGTTCGCCGTAGCGCAGCTCGATGTCGCGGTTGCGAAAGGGCGCTTCGAAGGGTCGCCGCTGCGTGTCATGCGACTCGCCGTCGCTCGTGAGCATCATGGGCCCGAGCGAGTTGCGCACCATGTTTTGATCGACCTCGACGGTCATGGGCGCGGTGGGGCTCAGCACCTCACGCGCGGCGTCGCGGCTCGTGACGAGCCAGCCGCCGAGTGCGGGCATCCACGTCACCGGCTCATGCTCGCGCAGGTCATCGAGCACTCCTTCGCGACCGGCGAGCGCCAGATCGTCGAGGGTCAGGGCCGCCCCGCGGGGAAACTGCTCGCGACGTGCGGCGTCGAGCTGCGCGGTCACGTCGGCCTGTGCGATCACCATGCGAACTCCTTTGGTCGCGAACGGTTTCAGGCTATGGGCGGGGGATGCGCGGCGCAATGACGGTGCGGCACGCATGGCGCGGGCGCGGGGTGGCGCGGGGCCGTCGCCGCGTTGACCCACAACGACGGCGACCTTAAGCTGTGACGGCTGCTCACACACCAGTCGGCTGAGGGGCTGTTGCCTTGAGGTACCGGCGAGTAGCACGTGTCTGAGGAACACTCCATTTGGCAAAGCGGTTCGAATCCGTATCGGCGTGTCCGCGCCGGCTCTCTTCGGAGAAGATTCGCGAAGGCTCTGCGGTTGCATCGTCGGCTCGCCTGCGAGAGTAGCCCCGCCATCGCGAGGACGCCGGTCGCGGGCACGTCACCGAACGAACGAGGTCACAATGTCTTTCAGCTTCATCGGTGGAGACACCGGCGTTGTCACTCATGGTCGATGGGTCGAGGTCGCTCCATGGGCGAAAGCGGTTGTGTTTCGAGACGGAGTGCATACGTCAACCGAAGGTCCGGGCCGTCATCGTCGTCGCCGTCGCTCGCGGTGGCACGTGCTCGACCTTCGGCCCCAACTTCTCACCATGCCGGCGCAAGAAGTACTCACTGCCGACGGCGTGCAAGTTCGGCTGTCGCTCGTGGGCACCGCGCAGATCATCGACCCTGTGTCGTGGCTTTTCTCGTCTGCTGCCCCGTTCGAAGCGATCTATGCCGCGCTGCAGGTAGCTGTACGAGACCGCGTCGCCACCGTCGAGCTCGCCGCGATCGCGAGCAGTCGCAAGACCCTCCTCGAGGGTGTCGATGCTGAGCTGGAACCCACGGCCACCGCACTCGGGGCCGCGATTACGGGAGTCACGCTCAAAGACCTCACCCTGCCGGCCGAGGTGCGCGACGCAATCGCCGAAACTGCTCTAGCGCGCCAGCGCGGCATGGCAGAGCTCGAGCGCGCGCGCACGGAGGCGGCCGCCTTCCGAAGCCTGGCGAATACGGCAAAGCTTCTTGCCGACAACCCTGCGCTCATGGAACTGCGCACACTGCAGGCGGCGACCGAGGGCGCGAACATCGTGATCCACCGCGACGGAGTGGTTCGCCAAGACTAAGGCCGATCGGCGCCGACGCCAGCCAGGACGCCGGCTCCGACTCCGTTGCGATCGGCGCGTCGATCTCGGGGGATTCGTTTCTTCGAGGCGCTTCCAAAAGCGCGGAAGAACGTGTTTTTTTGGCGACTCTTTCCGCGTTTGTGGAAGCGGCGCTGTGGAGCAATCGTGAGCGGGCAGGCATAGCGAACACGCGGCTACCGCGGGTGTGCACGGCGCGGAGGGGCACGGCGCTGCGGGACACGGCGCGAGCGCGCGTGGGATGCTGAAGGCGATGAGCACTCCACCGTTGTCGCGCCCCGCACCCGCCGGTGGCCCGGCGCCGCACCCCGTGCAGGGATCGCGCGCCCGCACGGTGCTCGCGATCGCCGCAACTCTCATCGCGGGCGTCGGCGTTGCCACGCAGAGTCGCATCAACGGCGAGCTGGGGCAACGTCTCGACGACGGCTACACCGCAGCCCTCATCTCGTTCGGCAGCGGTTGGGTGATCTTGCTCGTGTTGCTCGCGCTGTCTCCTCGGGGCCGAGCGGGGTTTGCGCGTGTGCTGACCGAAGTTCGACAGGGTCGACTCGCCTGGTGGATGCTCCTGGGCGGCTTGGCGGGCGCCTACTTCGTGCTCGCCCAGAGCCTCGTGGCCGGGATGCTCGGCGTGGCCATCTTCACGATCGCCATCGTCACCGGCCAAACGGTGACGGGCCTCACGCTCGACGCCACCGGATTCGCCGGGGCTCGGCGCACAGCGGTTGCCCCGGCGCGTGTGGTCGGAGCCGCCCTGACGGTCGGCGCGGTGGCCGTCGCGGTCATTCCTCGACTGGGCGGCGACGGATTCCTCGTTTCCGCGATCGTGCTGCCCCTGCTCGCGGGCGTCGCGGTTGCCTTTCAGCAGGGTCTCAATGGCCGCGTGCGGGCCGAAGCACAGTCGGCTCTCGCGGCCACGACGATCAACTTCACGGTCGGTTCAGCCGCGCTCTTCGTGGCGACCGTCACGCACCTTCTGCTGGTCGGCCTGCCGGAGGCGCTCCCGACCAATCCCGTGCTCTACCTCGGCGGCGCGGTCGGCGCGATCTTCATCGCGATTCAGACCCTCACGGTGGGGCGCATCGGCGTGCTCGTGTTGGGCCTGTGCCTTGTGACTGGGCAGCTCGCGGCCTCGCTCGTCTTCGACGTGGTTGCTCCGCTGGGCCCAGGGTCGACGAGCGCGACGGCCGTGGCCGTCATGCTCGCGCTTGCCGGGGTGCTCGTGGCGAGCATCCGGTGGCCACGACGCCGTGGTGCGGTTACTCCGCCGTCGGTGTGAAGTCGAGCGCGAGCGAGTTCATGCAGTAGCGGTCGCCCGTGGGCGTGCCGAAGCCATCGGGAAACACGTGGCCGAGGTGCGAGCCGCAGGTGGCGCAGCGCACTTCGGTGCGCACCATGCCGAGCGAGGTGTCTTCGATGAGCTCTACGGCTTCGGGGCGCACCGACTCGTAGAAGCTCGGCCAGCCGCAACCCGAGTCGAACTTCGTGCCCGCGATGAAGAGCTCGGCGTTGCAGGCGCCGCACGTGTAGATTCCTGCGCGGCTCTCGTCGAGCAGCTCGCCCGTCCACGCGCGCTCGGTGCCCGCTTCACGCAGCACCTGGTAGCGCTCTTCGCCGAGCTCGGCGCGCCACTCGTCTTCGGTCTTCTCGACCGCGTACGCCTTGCCGCTGGTTGCCGGGTTCTCGCCCATGATTCCTCGCTCCTCGCCCGCGGGCGGTTGATCTCCCCCCATTAAACTCGCTCGCGTGCCCGACTCTTCCCCGATCGAGAAAACCTGGAGTCACCTGACGCGCGACGAGTTCTTCGAACTCGCCCAATTGCGCACCGAGGTGTTCTTTCTCGAGCAACGCATCGACGAGCCCGAACTTGACGAGCGCGACCGCGACGAGTCGACCGAACACGTGTGGATCACTGACGAACACGGGCCTGCGGCCTACCTGCGGGTCATCGTTGACGACGAGCCACAACCCGGCAATCGGGATGCTCGCCGCCTGATCGGCCGCGTCGTCACCCGCGCTGACCGCCGCGGCGAGGGCCTCTCGCGCCGGTTGCTCGACCACGTCATCCAGCGTCACGGAGCCGAGCCGCTGGCCTTGCACGCCCAGAGCTACATTCAGCCGCTGTACGCCGCCGTGGGCTTCGAGGCCTACGGCGATGAGTATGTCGAGGCGGGCATCCCGCACATCGGCATGTATCGAGCGGCACAGCCGGCGCCGACGAGCGACCCCGTACGCTGAACGCACCATGATCGCCGCGCTCGCTCTCGCCGCCGCTGCGGCACTCGCATTGCCCGTGCCGGTCATCGGGGCCAACGCCGCACCGGCTGACGCGTGCACGGCCGAGGCCGGCTCGTTCACGTGGGGCTTCAAGGAGTCGTTTCGCGCCTACATCAGCGGCTCGATCGCCAACGGCGAGTGGAGCACCGAGGGCGACATTGGCTACGACACCCCTGCCTTCTTTAGCGACGATCTGGCCGGTTCGATCGACCTTCAGGGCGTGAAGGGCGAGCTGAGCGTTGACGGCGCGATGCGGTTCACGGGGCACGAGGGCATTCTCGACACGACGATCTCGACCGTGCGGCTCGTCGTCGAGAGCCCCGAGCAACTCGTGGTCGTCGTCGACGTGCGCGGCACGACGCAAGACTTCGTGCCGATTGACTCGGCGGGCGTGCGGTTTCTCACGGGCGACCTGGCAGCCGCGCAGTGGAGCGCCTCGGGTGACGGGCTGCTCATCGAGAGCATCCCGCTGACCCTGACGGCTGACGGCGCCGAGGCTTTTGGCACCTACCCCGAGGGCGAGACCTTCGACCCGCTCACTCTCGAGCTCGCGACGACCGAGGCCTGCGCCACGGCGGCGCTTGAGGCGCGCGCGGCGGCCGGCCAGATTCCGCTCTTCGTCGCGGGCGGCCTCATCGCCGTCGGGGTCGGGTTGGGCGCCCTGCTCGCCGTCGCGCTGCGCCGACGGTCACGAGCGGGGCAGGCCGCGCCCGCCGAGCCGAGCGCCGAGCCGAGCGCCGCGCCCTCCGACGACTGACACCGTCTCGGTGGCACGATGGCACCGTGAGCACGACCGCTGAACGGTACCGGCGCTTCGCCCGCGAGGCAGCCCCTCGGTCGCGCACCTACGCGGCGTGGTCGCTCGCGATCGCCGACGATGACGAGTGCCTCGCCCTCATCGACACGCTGCCCGTTGCTGATCGGCAACCCGTGCTCGTGCTCAGTGCCGCGCGGTACTCGGGTCTCGCGGCGAGCGGCGACATTCGCGCGTGGCTCGAAGGCGAGTGGGATGCCGTGGCCCAGATCGCGCGACAGCGCGCCACGCAGACCAACGATCCGCGCCGTACGGCGCCCTTGCTCGCGGCCCTGCAGGGTATCCGCGGCCCGATTGCTCTGCTCGAAGTCGGAGCATCGGCCGGGCTCGGCCTGCTCGTCGACCACTACAGCCACGTCTTTGTCGACGTCGATGGTGTCGAACACCGCGTAGATCCGCCGGAGGGCGTGTCGACGCTCGAGCTGCGCTGCGCGCTCGGAGCGGGCGTGCCCGTGCCGACGACGATGCCGGAGATCGTCTGGCGCGCGGGGCTCGAGCGAAGCCCCCTGCGGCTCTCGAACGCCGACGACGAACGATGGCTGCGCACGCTCATCTGGCCCGAAGAGCGCGAGCGCGCGACGCAACTCGACGCGGCCATCGCGATCGCGCGCGAGCGCGTGCCCCACCTCGTCGCGGGCGACGCGGTCGAGGGGCTCGCGGCGCTCGCCGCCCATGCACCGCACGATGCCACGCTCGTCGTCGCGAGCCCTGCCGTGCTCGTCTACCTCTCGCCCGCCGATCGCGCGCGATTCGCGGCCGCGGTCGCTGAGTTGCCCGGGCACTGGGTGTCGCTCGATGGTCGCCGAGTGCTGCCCGAGATCGGCGCGAGCGCCGATGCGCTGCTGCCCGGGGCCGACGATGACTTCGTGCTGAGTCGAGACGGCCGCGCCCTCGCCGTCGTGTCACCGCACGGGGAGGTTATCGAGCGCTGGGTGTCTCGTCAGGGGGAATAGATGGCCCGGGCCAGCGCGTCAAGCACGGCGGGCGTGCGCGGGCCGAAGCTCAGCACTTCGCCGTCGTCCATGTCGACGAACCGCTGGGTCTCGCCCGCACGTGTGAGTCCGACCGCGGGCTTCTCGGCGAGCAGGCCGTCGACGCCGCCCACGCTGTCGAGACCTCCGGTCATGACCAAGATGAGGTCGGGGTTCGCCGCCACGAGTGCTTCGTCGGTCATGGGTCGCAGGCCGGCCCAGCCGATCTCACCCGCCACGTCGATGCCGCCGAGCCCTTCGATGAGCTCGTCGGCGCCCGACTCTTCGCCAAAGAGGTAGTAGATGCCCGAGGCGCCACGCAGGTAGAGAAACAGAATGCGCACGCGATCAGCCGGGTCGTCAGGGCGGATCGACTCGATCGCGGTGAGCACTTCGGCGAGCTCCTGCTCGAGACGCTCGGCGAGCAACTCGCCCGTCTCGGGCGAACCCAGCGCGGTCGACACTTGCCGCGCCAGCTCGGCGGGGGCGCTGAGGCCGGGCTCGGCATCCACGTAGACCACCGTCACGCCGGCGTCACGCAACTGCAGCACGACGTCGGTCGGCCCGACCGTGCCGTCGGTGATCACGAGAGTCGGGCGAAGGGCGAGCACGGCTTCGCTGCTGATGGCATGGCCACTGCTCGTGACGACGGGCAAGCCGTCGGCTTCAGGAAACGTCGTCGAGATGTCGCGCCCGACGACCTCGTCGCCAAAGCCCAGCGCGAAGACCGTGGCTGCGATCGAGCCCGCAATGTCGAGCGGCAGAATGCGACTGGCATCGGTCACCACGACGTCACGGTCACCGTCGAGGTCGCGCGACACGACCGTGACGGGCAGCGCCTGCGCGGGGTCGGTGGCCACGGGCACGATGGCGCTCGACTCGATGAGCGCCGTCGACGGTCCGGTGAGGTCGCGCGGGTTCTCAGCCACGACAAGCTCGCTCAGGGGAACGCGCGGGCCCACGGGAGCCGTGGGCTCGGCGCTCGATGAGGGGGGTGAGACCGAGCATCCGGCAAGCATCGTCAGCGCGGCGAGTGCAGCGACCGCCGTTGCCGCGGTGCGCGAGCGCGCGCGGCGAGGGGGCTGGCGGGTCATGACGGTTCCGGTCGATCGAGAGTCGGCTCTGGGTGAGTTAGGCAAGCCTAACCCGCGTCGCTGTGCGGCAGGTGGGCGCCCGACTCTGAGCATGCCGCAGCTGCCGCGAGCCGCCTAGGGTCGAAGGTCCTCGCCCCGTACCCTGGTGACCTATGGATGCTCCCGCCGACTCACTCGACGAGCGCGCGCAACGCGTGCTCGAGTTCGAGCGCACGTGGTGGGGGCACAGCGGAGCGAAAGAGCTCGGCATCCGTCGGGAGTTCGGCTGGACTCCAGCCCGGTACTATCAAGTGCTGAACGCCGTCATCGACACCGAGGTCGCCGTGCGGTACGACCCCGTTCTCGTGGGTCGACTGCTCGACGTGCGCGATGAGCGCGCACAACGGCGACGCACACGACGTGCGAGCGCCGACGGCGCTGCCTGACATCCCTCTTGCGGAAGGCATCATCACGATGGCCGAGTACACCCCTGATCGTTTCGACGAGATTCCCTCCTCGCTCGGACGGGTTGGCGCGCACCGAGCGCCTCGCCCTCGCGGGCGTGGGTGGATCGCTTTCTCGTGGGCTGCCCTCGCGACGGGCGCGCTTGTCGTGGGCGGGCTCTACGGCTTGTCACTCATCAGCGACCGCGTGAACTTTGAGCTGCCCGGGTTCGGCACCGCCGAGCCCATGCCCACTCCAACCGAGTCGCCCTCGCCGACGCCCTCGGTCGAGCCGATCACGGATCCGGCTCTCGCCCAGTTGCCCGCCGGGTTCGTCATCACGGTGCTCAACGGCACCGAGGTCGACGGGCTCGGGGCGACAGCACGCGACCTCATTACGGCACCAGGGTGGCCTGTGGGAACGGTGACCTCTGCGGCGCAAACCGATCTCACCCAGACGGTGATCTACTACAAAGACCCGACGCTCGAAGCTGTTGCCGCGGGCATGGCCCAGCTGCTCGGCGTCGGAGTTGTCGAGCTCTCTGATGCCTTCCCGGGTGCGGCCATCACCATCGCGCTGGGCGCTGATTTCGCCGAGATCGCCGCTCCGTAGGCCGCTTGCGTTACGGGGGCGTTTCGCGTCGGTAAAACGTCGCGACCAGAGCCCGATAAGGCCTGGATGCGGGCCGGAGTCGTGGGTATTCTCACGGAGTCCCCGGCCACAAGGAGCCCCGCAATGCCCAATGGAACCGTGAAGTGGTTCAACGCCGAAAAAGGCTTCGGCTTCATCACCCTTGACGGTGGCGAGAGTGACGTTTTCGTGCACTACAGCGCTATCGATATGCCCGGCTACAAGGTTCTCGAAGAAGGCCAGCCGGTCACCTTCGAGATCGGCACAGGAACCAAAGGCCCGCAGGCCGAAGGCGTTCGCGTCGCCTGACGGCTTTCGGCTCACCGCTGCACCGCCTTCGCGAGGCGCGCTCTGCGGGCTAAGGTGACGCCATGAGCCGCGCGACCATCCGCAGTGTGAGTATCGGCGCCTTGGGCGCCGCTCTCGTGGTGTTCGGCGGCTGCACCACGAGCGAGGTCATGCCGAACCCGACTGTCGCGCCATCGTTCGTGTCGACCTATGAAGCTCCTCCCGCCTATGGCATCGCGCCTCTCACGGGCGAGCAAATCGAGGTGGGCGCACTCACCGCACCGTCGCTCGCGGCGAAGGTCGACAACCATCCCGACGCTCGTCCGCAGATCGGGCTCGAACGCACCGACATCGTCTTTGAAGAACTCGTCGAGGGCGGCCTCACGCGGTATGTCGCCGTGTGGCACTCTGACGTGCCTGACGTGATCGGGCCCGTGCGCTCGATTCGCCCGATGGACCCCGACATCATTTCTCCGCTCGGCGGAATCGTCGCCTACTCGGGCGGCCAAAGCCGTTTCGTCGAGATGATGCGCGCAGCCCCCGTGTACAACGCCATCCACGGTCAGCGCGACACCGACGAAACGTTCTTTCGCGGTGATAACGCGGATGCTCCGCACAACGTTCTCGTCAAGGCCCCCCAGGTCATCGCCCAACACCTCGACCGAGCCGCGCCCGTGCAGCAGTTCGCCTTTGCCGAGAGCATTGCCGCGGCAACGGCCACCAAAGACGGAACCCCCACGGCGGGCATGGACATGCGATTCGGCAGCGCGAGCGCTCCGTCGTGGAACTGGGATGCCGCGAGCCAGCGGTGGCTTCGCCTGCAGACGGGCGGCGCTCCCGACACCGACGCCACCGGCGCGCAGTTGGCCGCCGTCAACGTCGTGGTGCTGAGGGTTCCGGTGCAAGTGATCCAGAGCATCCCGACCACACAGCTCATCGGCTCGGGCGAGGCCTGGATCTCGACGGGCGGGGCAACCGTGCCCGCGACTTGGTCAAAGACGTCAATGACGGCGCCCATTCGGTTGCTCGACGCCAACGGGGTTGCCGTGCGGTTGGCCCCCGGCAACACCTGGGTCGAACTCGTGCCGCTCGGCGGCTCGCTGTCGTTCCGATAGCACCGGGTTCGCGCTCTCGCACGCTCTGGCCGGATGCTCGGCTCTGGTGGCTTGCACTCGACACCCGCGAGTGCCAGAATCGTTTAGCACTCACGCTCTGTGAGTGCCAAGAGCTACCGTACGTGAAGCGTCCGGGAGGGACGAGAGACACATGGCAAAGATCATTGCTTTCGACGAAGAGGCCCGTCGCGGCCTCGAGCGCGGCCTCAACATTTTGGCTGACGCCGTCAAGGTCACGCTGGGCCCGCGTGGCCGCAACGTTGTGCTGGAGAAGAAGTGGGGCGCCCCCACCATCACCAACGACGGCGTTTCCATCGCCAAAGAGATCGAGCTTGACGACCCGTTCGAGAAGATCGGCGCAGAGCTCGTCAAAGAGGTCGCCAAGAAGACTGACGACGTCGCCGGCGACGGCACGACCACGTCGGTCGTTCTCGCTCAGGCGCTCGTGCGTGAGGGCCTGCGCAACGTCGCGGCCGGCGCCGACCCCATCAGCCTCAAGCGCGGCATCGAGAAGGCCACGCAGGCCGTTTCGGCGCAGCTGCTGAAGAACGCAAAAGAGGTCGAGACGAAAGAAGAGATTGCCGCCACCGCGAGCATCTCGGCCGCTGACCCCGAGATCGGCGCCTTGATCGCCGAGGCCATCGACAAGGTGGGCAAAGAGGGCGTCGTCACGGTTGAAGAGTCGAACACCTTCGGCACCGAGCTCGAGCTCACCGAGGGCATGCGCTTCGACAAGGGCTACCTGTCGGCGTACTTCGTCACCGACCCCGAGCGTCAAGAAGCGGTCTTCGAAGACCCCTACATCTTGATCGTCAACGGCAAGATCTCGGCCATCAAAGACCTGCTCCCCATCGTCGACAAGGTGATCCAGAGTGGCAAGCAGCTGCTCATCATCGCTGAAGACGTCGAGGGCGAGGCTCTGGCCACGCTCGTCGTCAACAAGATCCGTGGCATCTTCAAGTCGGTCGCCGTCAAGGCTCCCGGCTTTGGCGACCGCCGCAAGGCCATGCTGCAAGACATCGCCATCCTCACCGGAGGTCAGGTCATCAGCGAAGAGGTTGGTCTCAAGCTCGAGAACGCCACGCTCGACCTGCTGGGTCGCGCGCGCAAGGTCGTCATCACGAAAGACGAGACCACGATCGTTGAGGGTGCCGGCGACGCCGACGCCATCGCCGGTCGCGTCAAGCAGATTCGTGCCGAGATCGAGAACACCGACTCCGACTACGACCGCGAGAAGCTGCAAGAGCGCCTCGCCAAGCTGGCGGGCGGCGTCGCCGTCATCAAGGCGGGTGCGGCCACAGAGGTTGAGCTCAAAGAGCGCAAGCACCGCATCGAAGACGCCGTGCGTAACGCCAAGGCGGCTGTCGAAGAGGGCATCGTCGCCGGTGGTGGCGTCGCGCTCATCCAGGCCGGCAAGATGGCCTTCGAGTCGAAAGAGATGACCGACCTCGTCGGCGACGAGGCCACTGGCGCCAACATCGTCAAGGTCGCCATCGACGCTCCGCTCAAGCAGATCGCCCTCAACGCGGGCCTCGAGCCCGGTGTGGTGGCCGACAAGGTGCGTCACCTCGAGGTGGGCTTCGGCCTCAACGCCGCGACGGGCGAGTACGTTGACATGCTCAAGGCCGGTATTGCCGACCCGGTGAAGGTGACGCGCTCGGCTCTGCTCAACGCTGCCTCGATCGCCGGTCTCTTCCTCACCACCGAGGCCGTTGTCGCTGACAAGCCCGAGAAGCACGCGGCGCCCATGGGCGACCCGAGCGGCGGCATGGACTTCTAAGTCTGCGTCACCGCGTGCGGGCATCCCGCAGCGCACACAGAAACGGGGCGGTTCCCTTCGGGGAGCCGCCCCGTTCTGCGTGCCGAGAGAGTGCTCTGCTTAGCCGCGCGCGGCCAGCTGTTCGAAGATCAGGGTGTTGCGGTCGTACGCGCTGAGCACCTCGGCGACGACCCGCTCGGCCTCGTCACTCGCCCACCGCGCCGCGTCGAGCTGGGCCCGGTAGTCGTCTTTGAAGGCGGTCGGGTCGCTGATGCGCTCGAAGTGGTAGAACGACGCCCCCGGGCCGGCGGGGTCGAACCCGAACTGGCGCGACACGACCCGACCGATGTGAATGCCGCCCGAGAGGTCGCCGAGGTAGCGCGTGTAGTGGTGAGCCACGAAGCCCGCGGGCCACTCGGCGGCGACCTCGCGAATGCGGGCGGCATAGTCGACGGTGGCGGGCACGAGCTCGAGGTGATCCTGCCACTCGACGCCGAGAAGTGCGGCTAGGTCGCGTTCGAGCGACGGCAGTCGGTCGAGGTCGGCCGAGAGAAACGGTGCCACTTCGGGATGCTCGCGCAGGGCATCCGCGGCCCCTTCGAGCGCCTCGTAGATGGCCCAGTGCTGCAGGACGAGGGCCGTGTAGTCATCGAGAGTGGCGCGGCCGGCCATGAGCTCGGTCATGAAGCTCGCGCTTTCGCTCGAACCGTGGTGGGCGCCGCTGCGCTCGCGCACGAGTCGGGAGAACGGCACTGCGTCGGTCGTGCCCGTGCCCGAGGGCGCGCCCGCGGCGGTCGAATCGGGTGCGGTGTCGGTGGCGGCAGACATCGTGCTCCTCGTGGGTCAGGTAAGGCTTACCTTACTACGACGGCGCACGTCGATGGCACTCGGCGGTGCGGTTGTCAGAGCACTCTTATTCGTGCGGGCGCGGCTCGACCCCGAGCGTGGCGCACGCGCGGTCGTAGAGCACGACGATCTCGCGTCGAATCTCGGCGCGCTCGCTGATCGGTAGCGACCACTCGACGCGCAGCGCGTGCTCCGAGGAATCACCCGCGGTGTAGACCCAGTGCCCCGCGAGGCCGTCGAGGTGCACCATGTGGGCAGCGTCGGCGTCACGCGTGCCAAAGGCGCGAGCGATGAGCAGGTTGTCGGCAGCGTGGTCGTCGTTCATGTGGTGCAGCACGGCGGCCACAATGTCGTCGCTGAACACGGCGTCGGTGGGGGCGGAGGTCGAATCGGTCGTCACGCCCCCACCCTAAACGCGAGCGCGACTAGCGCATGAACATGCGGGCCGCTTGCTGCTCGACTTCTGCATAGCCCTGGCCGGCGTGCGCGAGGGCTTCGTTGATGGCGGTGAGCGTCTGCTCGACGCGCTGGTAGGCCGCCATCCACTCGCCCACGAGCCCCTGAAAGGCCGTGGCAGCAGAACCGCTCCACGTGTTCTGCAGCCCCGCGAGATTGCCCTGCAAGCCCGCAGCTTCGGCCTGCAATCGGCCGATCGATCCTCGGGTGGCGGCCGTGGCGGCAATGACCGCCTCGCTGTCGACCTGGTAGCGCGTCATGGTGCTCTCCCTCCGCGCCGGGGCGGTTGCCCGGCGTCGGCGGCAGGCTAGGCCTCGGCGGGGGAGGGTGCCGCGGCGCTCTGCTCGAGCGCGGCATCCGTCGCCGTCGCAGCGGTGGGGAGGAGCGGTGAGCTCGATGCGAGCGGCAGCGACACCTGGAAGGTCGCGCCCCCGCCGGGAGTGTCGAGAACGGCCACCGAACCGCCGTGCAGCGCGACGATCGAGGCCACGATCGCGAGACCCAAGCCCGAGCCGCCCGTGTCGCGAGCGCGCGACGAATCGGCGCGGAAGAACCGCTCGAAGATGCGCTCTTTCAGTTGGGCCGGAATGCCGTCACCGTGATCAACGACCGCAACGGTCGCCATGCCCTGGGCACTGTCGACTCCGACGACGAGCTCGATGGGTGAGCCGGGCGGCGAGAAGCGCATGGCATTGCCCATGAGGTTGGTGATGACCTGGCGAATCTTGTTTTCTTCGCCGAGCACGATGGCCTCGACGGGCAGGTGGGGCGTTTCATCAAGAATCGGGCTCGGGATGCTCTCGGCAGGCCGGCGAGTGCGCAGGCCGCGCAACCGCGCGAAGGCCGAGCTTGCGAGCCGACCGGTGGGCTCGGGGGTGCTGATCGGCACGGAGTGGGTGAGCTCAGCATCCGTCGTCGCCGCATCGGACGCCGTCGAGGCGTCGGCCAGCACGACGGTCACGTCGCGATCGGGTGAACTCGCCATCGCGTCGAGAGCCGCGTCGCGCGCGACGGGAACGAGGTCGACGGGAGCGAGTTCGAGCGGCCGTGACTCGTCGAGTCGCGCGAGCTCGAGCAGGTCGCTCACGAGCGCGCCCATGCGAATGGCTTCTTTTTCGATGCGCTGCATGGCCTGGGCCACGTCATCGGCAGAGTCGAGAGCACCCATGCGATAGAGCTCGGCATAGCCGCGCACCGAGACGAGGGGAGTGCGCAGCTCGTGGCTCGCATCGCCGACAAAGCGACGCATTTGCGAGATGGTTGCCGCGCGGTCGGCGAAGGCGCGGTCGATGCGGCTAAGCATGGCGTTGAGCGAGCGATTGAGGCGCCCGACCTCGGTGTTGGGGGTCGCGCCGCCGAGTCGCTGACTAAAGTCGCCGCTCGCGAACCGGGCGGCCGTGGCTTCGACATCGCGCAAGGGGCGGAAGGTCGAAGTGACGAGCATGCGCGTGACGGCCGCGCTCAAGATGACGACGACGAGACCGAAGCCCAAAAACACCGAGGCGAATGAGCCGATGATGGCGTTGGCATCGCCCAGATCGGCCCCGATGAGTAGCGTGGCCTCGGTGCTCTCGCCCGTCTCAGAGTTGGTGACCTTCAGCGGAAACGTGATGATGCGCCACTGTGTCGTGCGATCGGTGCTCGTGACCGTCAGGCCGCCCTCGAGCTCGCCGACGAACTCACTCGTCAATCGCGTGATGTCGGGCGCCTGCGGGCGGCTGTCGTCGCTCACGTTGTCGTCGATGAGCACACCGTCGGCGTCAACGGCGCCGAAGTAGAACGGGTTCGAGAAGATCGACGGGGTCAGCTCGTCGAAGGAGTCGAACTCGTCGACCGCGAACGACTCGGGCAGGTCATCCGCCGCCTGATTGATCTGGCGGTCAACCTCGTCAATGAGCGTGCGCTGCAGCACCGTGAGGGTGCCGATGCCGACCACGAGCAGACCGAGCGTCACGACGAAGACGGTGACGCCGGTGATCTTCGACCGTAGCGAGATCGACTCCCACCACTGCGTCACCTGCTCGTGCACGGAGGTCGCCGTTCTCGCGAAACCCCGCTAGGCCTTGGCAGCCTTGAGCATGTAGCCGAAGCCGCGCTTCGTCTGGATGATCGGTTCGTCGGTGTGCGGGTCGAGCTTGCGGCGCAGGTACGAGATGTAGCTCTCGACGATGCCGGCGTCGCCGTTGAAGTCGTATTCCCACACGTGGTCGAGAATCTGCGCCTTCGACAACACCCGGTTGGGGTTGAGCATGAGGTAGCGCAGCAGCTTGAACTCGGTGGGGCTGAGCTCGATGACCTCGTCGCCGACCGTGACCTCGTGCGTGTCTTGGTCCATCGTGAGGTCGCCCGTACGAATGACCGAGTCGTCTTCTTCTTGCATCGTGCGGCGCAAAATCGCCTTGATGCGCGCGACGATCTCGTCGAGGCTGAAGGGCTTCGTGACGTAGTCGTCGCCGCCGACGGTGAGACCCATGATCTTGTCGTCGGTGTCGTCTTTCGCCGTGAGGAAAAGGATGGGGCTCGTGTAGCCGCTCGACCGCAGTCGCTTCGTCACGCCGAAGCCGTTGATGTCGGGCAACATGACGTCAAGAATGATGAGGTCGGGCTCTTCTTCGAGCACGGCCGAGATGGCCTGGGCCCCGTTGCCGACGGCGCGCACGGCAAAGCCGGCGAAGCGGAGGCTCGTGGTGAGCAGGTCGCGAATGTTCGGTTCGTCGTCAACGATGAGAATCTTGGGTCCGTCAGCCATGCACTCAGTATCTGGGCTTTTAGTGAAAGTTTGCTGAATGCCATCGGCCTGTCGAGATATCGGTGCGGGGCACTAATGTTCGGCTATGCAGATCATCCTGATTCCCGGCTTCTGGCTTGACGGTGACTCGTGGGGTGGCATCGCCGCCGATCTCGCGGCGGCGGGTCACGCGGTCACGGCCGTGACGCTGCCCGGCAAGCGCCCTGGCGACACCAACCTCGCGGGCATCGGGCTGCGTACGCACGTGGATGCGGTCGTCGAGATCGTCAACGCCATCGACGGCCCCGTGGTGCTCGTTGGGCACTCGGGCGGCGGAACCATCGCGTGGGCCGTCACCGATTCGCGGCCCGACCGCATCGCGCGCGTCGTGTTTGTCGACGCGATTCCGATGCCCTCCGGTAGCGTCATCAACGACGAGCTGCCCGTCGAGGGCGACACCGTGCCGCTGCCCGACTGGTCGGTGTTCGAACCCGAAGACCTCATCGATCTCGACGACGAGCTGCGCGCGCACTTTCGCGCGATCGCGGTGCCGGAGCCCGTCGGCGTTGCACACGAGCCGACGCGCCTGGACAACGAGGAACGCTTTGCCGTGCCCGTCACGATCATCGCGTGCCAATTTCCGGCGGCGCTCGTGCAGCAAGCGATCGGCAACGAGCGCGAGTGGGCGGCGGAAGTGGCAGGCATGCAGCACCTCGAGCTTGTCGAGCTACCCACCGGCCACTGGCCGCAGTTCACGCGGCCGGCCGAGCTGGCGCGCAGCATCCTGAGCGCCATCGGCTGACAGCGGCGGGCGTCAGGCGGCTGCGGCGATCTGGTCAGCGTCGAGAATCGTGTAGCTGTAGCCCTGCTCGGCGAGAAACCGCTGGCGGTTTTGCGCGAAGTCTTGGTCGACGGTGTCGCGCGCGACGAGCGTGTAGAAGGTCGCGGGAATGCCGCTTTGCTTCGGCCGCAGTAGGCGCCCCAGGCGCTGCGCTTCTTCTTGGCGTGAGCCGAACGAGCCCGAGACCTGAATCGCGACCGTTGCTTCGGGCAGGTCGACCGAGAAGTTGGCGACCTTCGAGACGACGAGCACCGGTGTGCGGCCATCCCGAAACTCTTGAAACAGCCGCTCACGCTCGTCGACGGGCGTCGCACCCGTCAGCTGGGGTACGCCGAGTGCTTCGCTGAGCTCGTCGATCTGGTCGAGGTATTGCCCGATGACCAGGATGCGTTCGCCCTCGTGCTGCTTCACGAGGCGCTGCACAACTCCGAGCTTGGCCGGTGCCGTCGCCGCGAGTCGGTAGCGCTGGTCATCGGCGCTCGCCGCGTACTCGAGTCGCTCGGTCGGGGGTAGGTCGATACGCACCTCGAAGCAACTCGCGGGGGAGATGTAGCCCTGCTCTTCGATCTCTTTCCACGGCGCATCGAATCGCTTAGGCCCGATGAGGCTGAAGACGTCGCTCTCGCGGCCGTCTTCGCGCACGAGCGTGGCCGTAAGGCCCAGGCGGCGGCGGGCCTGCAGTTCGGCCGTGAGCTTGAATACGGGCGCGGGCAGCAAGTGCACCTCGTCGTAGACGATGAGGCCCCAGTCGAGCGCGTCGAGCAAGGAGAGGTGAGCGTATTCGCCCTTTCGCTTGGCGGTGAGAATTTGGTAGGTCGCGATCGTGACGGGCTTGATCTCTTTGACCTGGCCCGAGTACTCGCCAATCTCGTCTTCCGTCAGGCTCGTGCGCGCGAGCAGCTCAGCCCGCCACTGCCGGGCCGAGACCGTGTTGGTGACGAGAATCAGCGTGGTCGTATCGGCCTGCGCCATCGCGCCAGCACCCACGAGCGTCTTGCCCGCGCCGCAGGGCAGCACCACAACTCCGGACCCGCCCTCGAAGAACTGGTCGATCGCCTGCTGCTGGTACGGCCGCAGGCCCCACTCCGCGAGATCGAGGTCAATCTGGTGCGGGGTGCCCGGGGTGTAACCCGCGAGGTCTTCGGCCGGCCAGCCGATCTTCACGAGTTCTTGCTTGATCTGACCGCGCGCCCAGGGGGCCAACTCGAAGGCAGAGTGATCGATGCGCCGCGTGAGCAGCGGGGCCACCTTCTTGTTGGCGGCGATCTCGGTGAGCACCGCAGCATCCGTCGACCGCAGCACGAGCGTGCCTTCTTCGTTACGCACGATGATCAAGCGGCCGTAGCGCCCCACGGTTTCGGTGATGTCGATCGAGACCGACTGCGGCACCGGAAACTTGGCGTACTTCTCGAGCACGGCGAGCATCTCGTCGGCTTCGTGGCCGGCGGCGCGGGCGTTCCAGAGGCCCAGCCGCGTGATGCGGTAGGTGTGCACGTGCTCGGGCGCGCGCTCGAGTTCAGCGAACACCGCGAGGGCATGGCGAGCCTCGTTCGCGCGCGGGTTGGCTACCTCGAGCAGCACAGTGCGGTCGCTCTGAACGATGAGGGGCCCGTCGGGATTCATAACGGGCCAGTCTAGGCCGCTCGGCTGAGAGGGGCCGCGCCTACTCGAGAGGCTCGAGGGCCGTGATGCTCGCAACCGGGAGTGTGCGCTCGATGTCGGCGGCCTTGTCGCGCCCGCGCACCCGCCCCGCAGCGATGCCTGTGGGCTCGAGGTCGAACGAGCGCTGGCTGCCGTCGGGCAACTGCACGGTGGCGCGCAACGAGAGTTTGCCGCGCAACGCGAGTTCCCACTGCCGGGCGACCCACGCCGAGTCGCCGTCGATTCCCACGGTTGACCCACTGCGGATGCGCGCGACCGCCGCGGCCACCGAGTCATCGACAACGACGGGCGCCGGGCGGCTGCGCGTGCGGCCCGGGCGCTCGGGCGTGATCGTGCCTTCGTCGGCTGCCGCGGGATATCGCGCGTCGATGAGCGTCCACAGCACGACCGCGGGGTCGAAGCGGCTCACCGCTCGCTGGGGGCCCACGCGTCGTAGCGCGAGCGATGCCGTGGCGGCGTCGACCAAAATCGCCTCGATGAGCAATGGGTCATCGCTGCGCACCGACGTGCGCGCGCTCAACTCGGCCGACTCGTGGTGGTCGAGAGCCCCCACGCGCACGGCGCCGTAGCGTCGGGCGGTTTCGGCGATGAGGTAGGCGAGCGGTTGCGGAACCCCCGAGAGCGAGATGCTCGAGAGAAACGCGGTGAGGTCGTCGGCCGTGTCGCCCATGGCAATCGCGCGCGTCACGCTCTCGGCCGTGATGCGATACCGGCCCGCGAGGCCCGAGCTCTCGACCTCAGCGACTCGACGCAATTGCTCATCGATCGCGCCCGCGAGGGGGCCGGGCGACACAATCGTGAGGTCGTGCTGCACGTACACCTGGGTGACTTCGGCCGGGACGAGCGGGGCGAGCACGCCAGCGGCCGTGGATGCGTCGCTCACGACAAGCGCGCGGCCAAACGAGCTCGGCCGACCGTCGACTGCGATGCCCAACCGGTCGGCTTGCACACCGCGGCGGTTGAGGCGCGCGAGTAACGGCTCGCCGCCTGCGGGATACAGCCACTGGACGAAGTCGGCGAGCCCTGACCCCCACCGTGAATCTGCCCGCTCGGCCAGCAGGCTCACGAGCTCGGGCGGCAGCGCCAAGCGCCACGCCTCAGCGAGAGCGCTCCACCGTTCGGCGAGCGTGCGGCGCCGCCACGCGTCGCCGAGCTCGGTCGAGCGCGTCGACCCGGCATCGTCGTCGATGAGCCCCGCGAGTGCCGCGAGATCGGTGAGCGTCGGCACCTCGTCGAGCGAGCACCCTGCCGCAGCGGCAAGCCGCTTGGCGTCGGGCAGCGACAACCCGCCGCGCGCGAGCAACCGCCCGGGAGTCTCGCCGAGCGCGAGCACGACCTCGGTCACGGCGGTCGTCGTCGTAAACGCGCGTTCGGCCGCGCCACGGTCGAGGAAGCGCCGGTCGGCATCGCCCACAGCGGTGAGCGTCGGCGGCGCGGCGTCAGACCGCAGCGCCTCAGCGCTCGGCAGGCCGCGCGCGGGCCACGCGGCGAGCTCGGCGGCAACGGCCGGCCAGACGACCACGTGAGAGTCGGTGCGATCGCACAGCAGGGCATCCATCGCCGGGTGCAGGTCGTGCAGAACCTCGTCGGGCGAGCGTTCGAGACGCGCGGCGAGCTCGGCCGGGGTGGCACCCTCACCAAACTCTGCGGCCGTGGCGAGTGCGGCCAGTGCGCGCCGCGTCAGACCCGAGAGAGCGAGAACCAGAGCGGCCGGGTCGAGCAACGCCTCGGCGAGGTCGAAGACGTCGCGCAGCGAGGCCGCCGAGATGCCGCGCTCACGAATGACGCGCGCGACGACAGCATCGTCAAGGTCGCGAAGCCGCGCCGCGAGTGCGAGAGATGCGGCGCTAGTTGCTGGCATCCGTCGCCGCTCGCCCCCGGCGCACAGCGCTGACGACAAGCAGCACGATGATGAGCACGAAGCCGATCGGCAAACCGATAAGCGGCAGAATGACGACGCTCGGCCACACGCCCTGCGTGAAGTCATCGCCCGAGAGGCCCGAGTTAACGCCCACGAGCACGGCGAAGAGGCTGCCGATACTCAGCAGAATGATGGCGGCCACCATGTACGCGAGCGAACGCTCAACGCGACTGTTCATGACGAACGACTCTTCGGGCATACGTCAAGAATAGGGTCGATCTCAGACCTCGCCGTACCCCCTGTCGCAGGGGCAGGGCGTTCGGGGCCGTTCGCAGGTATCCTCAGAGGCTGGACCACCAATTGAGGAGTGCACGCATGCCTACCGGCAAGGTCAAGTTCTACGACCAAGAAAAGGGCTTCGGCTTCATCGCGAGCGATGAGGGTGACGAAGTCTTCTTGCACGCCTCTGCGCTGCCCGAGGGTGCTGCCGTTAAGGCAGGCACCAAGCTCGAGTTCGGCATCGCCGACGGAAAGCGCGGCGCGCAAGCGCTCTCGGTGCGCATTCTCGACGCCAAGCCCTCGCTCGCGCGCGCCAACCGCAAGTCGGCTGACGACATGTCGATCATTATCGAAGACCTCGTCAAGCTGCTCGACGGCATCGGCTCAAACCTCAAGCGCGGCCGCTACCCCGACGGCGAGCACGGCAAGAAGATCGCCGCCGTTCTGCGTCGCGTCGCCGACGACCTGGAGGGCTAACCGCCCGTGGCGCGCGCCCCCAAGAAGGCCGCCGCAGTCGTGGCCAGCACCGACGCGCTCGAGCCTCTCGCTCGGCAAGCGCTCGGCGAGATCACGCACCCCTCAAACGTCGGTGCGGTTCGGGATGTCGTCGTCGCCGACGATGTCGCGACCGTGCGCTTCTCGACCACCCAGGGCGGCTACCCCGGTTGGTACTGGACGGTCTCGATCGCCGTCAACCCCGGTCTCGAGCCGAGCGTGCTCGAGACCGAGCTCATGCCCGCCGAGGGCGCCCTCGTCGCGCCCGACTGGGTGCCGTGGGCTGACCGACTCGAAGACTATTTGGCACAGCAGGCGGCCGATGCCGAGCACGCTGATGACGACGATG
The DNA here is from genome assembly GCA_013297625.1 of Actinomycetota bacterium. GTDB lineage: Bacteria > Actinomycetota > Actinomycetes > Actinomycetales > Microbacteriaceae > Microcella. Next base: position 66,122 of record JAAFHT010000001.1, read on the forward strand.
ATGACGACCTCGACGACGACGACGAGGATGACGACGATTTCGACGACGAGGTCGACGGCGGGCACCTTGCCGACGACGAAGTGGATGCTCTCGACGACGACGATGACGATGACGACGACCACCTCGACGGCCACGCCGACGAGCACGACTTGCACGGCGACGATGTCAACGGAGTCGACATCGACCTGCACCTCGACGACGAGCCCGCGGCGCGCTAGCGCCTCACACGGTCGTGCCGCGCGGCGCGGCTGCGTCGAACCCGGCTAGCGGGCGCGGCGGCCGCCGCGGGTAACGAGCAGCCCGACAATGCCGAGCACGAGCCCGACGGCGATCGTCGTGAGCACGCGGGCGGGGTCGAAGGCGACGGGTGCGGCGAGCATCCCGAGCACGACGGCCAGGCCGATGAGCCACGCGCCGATGCCGACCGCAAACGCGAGGCGATCGTTGGTGACGGCAGGCTCGGGCTGCGGGCGGCGTTCGCCGTGCGGAACAAAGAGCCTCATGCGGCCCAGTCTGTCAGCGCGCGCCGCGCAGGGCGAGTGTTCGGGATGCTGAACCCGAGTGACACGACCACGCAGGTCAGCCCGCGAGCGCCTCGAGCACGTAGTCGATGCTGCGCGTGAGCTGGCGCACGTCGTCGGGTTCGACGGCGACGAAGGTCGCGATGCGCAACTGGTTGCGGCCGAGCTTGCGGTAGGGCTCGGTGTCGACGATGCCGTTGGCGCGCAGCACGGCCGCGAGGCGCGCGGCGTCGACCGACTCGTCGAAGTCGATCGTCACGACAACCGGCGAGCGGTGTGCGGGGTCAACGACATAGGGCGTCGCGAGCGCGTGTGCCGTGGCCCAGTCGTAGAGGTGCGTCGAGCTCTCGGCCGTGCGGCTGGCCGCCCAGGCGAGGCCGCCCGAGGCGTTCATCCAGCGCAGCTGGCTGTCGAGCAGCACGAGCGTCGAGAGCGCAGGCGTGTTGAGGGTCTGGTCGAGGCGCGAGTTGTCGATTGCCGCGGTGAGCGAGAGAAACGGCGGGATGTAGCGGTCGGTCGCGGCGATCGCGTACGCGCGCTCGATGGCCGCGGGGCTCATGAGCGCGATCCAGAGTCCGCCGTCGCCGGCGAAGTTCTTTTGCGGCGCGAAGTAGTAGACGTCGGTCTCGGCCACGTCGAAATCGATGCCGCCGGCGGCGCTCGTGGCGTCGACGACGGTGAGCGCATCCGGAGCCGTGCCGAACCGTTGCACGGGCGCGCTGACGCCCGTCGAGGTCTCGTTGTGGGGGTAGGCATAGACGTCGACGCCGTCGACGAGTTCGAGGGTGCCGCGGGTTCCGCCGGGGGTGTGCACGACGTGCGGGGTCTCGAGCCACGGTGCCGAGGCAGACGCCACGAACTTCGAGCCGAACTCTCCGAAGTCGAGGTGCGCGCTGCGGCGCGTGATGAGGCCGGCCGCGGCGACATCCCAGAAGGCCGTCGAGCCGCCGTTACCGAGCACGACCTCGTAGCCCTCGGGCAGTCGAAAGAGCTCGCTGATTCCGGCGCGCACGTCGCCCACGAGCCGCTTGACGGGCGCCTGGCGGTGCGAGGTGCCCAGGATCCTCGCGGCAGCCGCCAGATCAGCCAGCTGCTCGCTGCGCACCTTCGAGGGCCCGCATCCGAAGCGTCCGTCGGCGGGAAGAAGCTCGGCGGGAATCGTGATGTCGGCCATACGGCCATGGTACCGAGGGCCCGCATGCCGCTCGGCGCATCCGCTTAGGATAGGCATGCCTGACCCGCCGATCGAGAGAGGATGCGCCATGGCCGATCTCGTCGACACGACCGAGATGTATTTGCGCACGATTCTCGATCTCGAAGAAGAGCAGATCGTGCCCTTGCGGGCGCGCATTAGCGAACGACTCGGTCACTCGGGCCCGACGGTCTCGCAGACCATTTCACGCATGGAGCGCGATGGCCTCGTGCGCGTCGAAGGTGACCGCCACCTCGAGCTCACCGACGAGGGCCGTGCCAAAGCCGTGTCGGTTATGCGTAAGCACCGACTGGCCGAGCGCTTGCTCGCCGACGTCATCGGGCTCGACTGGGCCTTCGTGCATGACGAGGCCTGCCGCTGGGAACACGTCATGAGCGAGCAGGTTGAGCGGCGCATCATCGAGCTGCTCGGCGAGCCGACCGAATCGCCGTACGGCAACCCGATTCCTGGCCTGGAGCACCTCGGCGGCTCAGCCGCAAACGCCTTTCTTGACGGCGTGATCTCGCTCACGCACGCGGCTGCGGCCGGGGTGCGCCTGGGTACGATCCGGCGACTGGCAGAGCCCGTGCAGGTTGACCCCGACCTGCTACACCAGTTGCGCGAGGCGGGTGTGGTTCCGGGGGCCGAGGCGAGCATCCGCCCCGAACCGAACGGTTATGTGAGCGTCATCGTCGCCGGCCACGCCGAAGGAATCGACCTGCCGAGCGAGATCGCACAGCACATTTACGTCGCAGAGTGAGGAAAGACCACTACATGTGGTCTGGGCGCGTCGTTTTGTTACCTCTGCGTAACCTCACGTACACTCGCCAAGTTGCCCGGCCACACCCAACCGGTCGGCAACTCTGACGCAGAACGCTTCGCATGCCCGTCTTCTGCTTCGGACCGTGGACAACACGAAAGCGGACGGGCCACGCGATGTGAGTGGCGAAGCGCAGGAGGTTTCTCTCTTGGATCACAGCTCCACCAATGTTTCTTGGCGTCGCACTGTTCTCAATCTGAGCTCGATGACTGTCGCTACCGCCATCGTCGCCACCCTCGCCCTTCCGGGAGCCGGCATTAGCCCTGCCGCCAACGCGCAGAGCAACGCGACGGCCGAGGCTCTCGCGCAACTGCAGGCCACTGAGTCGCAGACTCTGTCGCTCGCGACGGCTGCCGAGGGTGTCGTCGACGCTTCGCGCGGCGAGTACACGGCAACCAGCGCGGCCGAGGTGCGGCGCATTCAGCTTGCCGCCGAGTCTGCCGCGCGCGCCGCCGCCTGGAGCGGCCCGCGCGTGAGCGACTTTCTCGCCAACCCGCCGTACCCGAGCTTCAGCCTCGACCAGGTGGTGCAGGTTGCCCTGCAGTACCAGGGTGTTCCGTACCGCTACGGCGGAGACACCCCCGCGGGCTTTGACTGCTCGGGCTTTGTGCAGTATGTCTACGCGCAGTTCGGCGTCGGGTTGCCGCACAGTGTGAGCGGCCAGGCGTCGATCGGTACGCCGATCGCGTTGGCCGACGCGCGCCCCGGCGACTTGATCATTTTCAACAACATGTCGCACAGCGGGTTCTACATGGGGGGCGGCCAGATTCTGGATGCTCCGTACCCGGGCAAGTCGATTAGCGTGCGTCCGCTCTGGACCGACTCGTACTACATCGTGCGTATCGGCATCTAAGCTTCACCGGTTTGTCACGCTTTCTGGGTTAGCCTGGTCGCAGTGGTGCCACACGGGGCACCCGAGGAGCGGCCATGAGTGAGCGACGCGACATCCAAACCGTGGATGCGCGCGCCGTTTTTCGCATAGCCGCCCGCGCCCGCTGGATCGCGCCCTGTCGCGGCCCGGCCGAACTGAGCACTGTCGTCTAGACGACAGTGCTTTTTTTGTGCCCGTGAGGGCAGCAGCGCAGCCTCGCTCCGTGAGTCACCGCGAACCGAAGGAACGCCCGCAGGCCATGCGGGCCCGTTCGACAGGAGCCGTGAATGCGCACTCTCGTTCTCAACGCGGGCTATGAGCCCCTCGCCGTCGTGTCGTTTCGACGAGCACTCGTGCTCGTGATGAATGAGAAGGCGACGGTGCTCGCGTCGGATGGTGAGCATCCGGTATTCGGCATTGAGGGCCGATGGGATCGCCCGAGCGTCATCGTGCTGCGCCGGTATGTGCGCGTGCCGCACACGCGCCAAGTGCCCCTCACGCGCCGCGGAGTGCTGCGCCGCGACGGCAACCGCTGCGCCTACTGCGGCGGCAACGCGACGACGATCGACCACGTCGTGCCGCGCTCGCGCGGGGGAGCCGACACGTGGGAGAACCTCGTGGCCTGCTGCCTCAAGTGCAACAACATCAAGAGCGACCGCACGCCCGCCGAGATGCGCTGGACCTTGCGCGTGGTGCCTAAGGCTCCGCACGGCACGGCCTGGTTGGTGCGGGGCATCGAGCGCCCACAGGCTGACTGGAACGAGTACCTCGCGCCGCTCGCCGCGTAGGGGCGGGATGCGTGGCGCGCGTTTCTCTGCGCGCCGGGCCTCTCGGCTCAGGGTGCGGAGGTCTCCCCGCGCAATGTGCCGTTCGCGGCATGTGCCGCGAGAGGCACACAGCTTCTGTGGGGGCGCGGCAGCTTTGCGGCACGCCAATCGACATGGCGTCGGCCGCGTTGGTCGGTCACACTGTGACTATGGATGACGTGGACGACGCCGGCGCGCGAGCCCGATTCGAGAGTGCTCTGTCGACCGAGTACTTCGTGCTGCAAGGCGCATCGGGCGCGACCATCTCTGAGAGCAGCAGCCGGTCGTCTCTCTACATGGTGTCGCTCTCGAGCAGCCTGATCGCGCTTGGCTTCGTGCTCAACGCGTCGGAAGAGTCTTTTCTCTCGTTCGCGGCAGTGGTGCTGCCGGTGCTGTTTCTGCTGGGCACCTTCACGGTCGTGCGACTTGTCGACACGAGCGTCGAGAACGTTCGGGTGCTGCAGCAGATGGCGCGCATCCGTCGGCACTTCGCCGGCATCTGGCCGCCCGGGGCTCACCTGTTCGGCGTGGCTGAGTCGGAGGTAGCCGAGGCGAGCCGGTCGCTTGGCCTGCGCCGAGCGAACCGTCGCGCGGTGTTCTTCACCATGGCGACGGTGATCGGTGCGGTGAACGCGGTGGTCGGCGGGGCGATTGTCGTGCTCGTTGTGACCAGCGTGATGGCTCTGCCGACGTCGGCCGGGGTCATCGCCGGGGTCGTGACGGCAGCGATTCTCGCGGCCATAGCTTTCGGGTACCAGTTGCTTCGGTTCGCGTCATTGTTTCCGCGCGACGACGCTGCTTCGGCGCGCTAGGCGAGCATCCCCCGCAGGGCGTCGACCTGGCGTTGCACGAAGTCGACTGCGACGGCGGCCGTTGGCTCGGAGGCGTCGAAGCCGTGGTACGCGCCTGGGATGACGTGCAGCTCGGTGGGCACGCCCGCCTCAGTGAGTCGGCGCGCATACTCGACGTCTTCGTCGTGGAAGAGGTCGAGGGTGCCGACGCCGATCCAGGTGGGGGGCAGGCCAGAGAGGTCAGTGCGGCGCGCCGGCACCGCGAGAGCGAGCTCGTCGGCGTCGAGGGGCGTGGCGGCGGCGCCGGCAGGGCTCGCGGCGTGGGCAGAGCCGGCAGAGCTCGCGGCGTCGGCGCGACGGGCAAGCGCCGTGCCCGCGCCGAGGTACATCCCCCAGCCCAGGCGATTGCTGGGGCCGTTCCAGAGACGGAGCAGGCGCGGGTGGGCGGCCGCGGATTCGTCGGTGCGGTCATCCAGCATCGGATACGCCAGCACCTGCCCCGCCAACGCGAACTCGCCGCGGTCACGCGCGCGGAGGGCGAGGGAGGCGGCGAGCCCGCCTCCGGCACTGAGGCCGATGACGGCGATGCGCGCGGGGTCAACGTCGGGCTGCGCGGCGAGCCATTGCAGGGCGGCGTAGCAGTCGTCGAGGGGCGCGGGGTAGGGGTGCTCGGGCGGGAGGCGGTAGCCAACACTCGCCGCGACCGCTCCGAGCTCGTCGGCCATGCGCCGACACAGTGGGTCGCCTTGAACGGCTGAGCCGATGATGAGGCCTCCGCCGTGGAGGTAGAGGATGCCCGGGCGACGTGCGCCAGCATCCGTCGCCGTGGCATCCGCCGGTCGGTGAACCCGCACGGAGGCGCCGTTGCCCAGGTCGACAAGCTCGCCGCCCTTCGGCGCACGCTTGCGCCCAATGCGGGTGATGGCGCGCAGCAGCCGGCGGTTGCCCCGCGTGGCCGAGGTGCCCGGCATGAACCGCGCGCGCGTGAGGTCGGGGTGGAAGGCGGGGGAGTCGTCGTTGACCATGCTCCGACTCTAGGTTGCGGCCCGGCAATTTGCATGGGGAAAGTGGGCGAAAGCACGCGGCCCGGTGCGGCTAACCTTCGTAGCGTTCGATCACGGATGCCGGTCGGCACTCTGGCGGAGGTCACACATGGGCGCACACGTTCCATCAGTCAGTGCACGCGAAAGGGTTCTGCCGTTCCGCGTTCTCTTCGCAGCAGCAGTCGCCGTCGCGTTGAGCGCGGGTACCCTCGCCCCCGCGCATGGAGCGGCGAACGAGATTCCCCCGGATGTGCGTGCGGCGTTCTCCGACGATGCGCTCGAGGCCCTGCAGAAGTCAGACGTATCGAGCGTCACCGTTGATCAGGGAGACGCTCCCGACTTCTCGACCGCAACCTCGTTTGGAGTTCCTCGACAGGTCTCCCTGTGGAGCACGGACCTCATTCTCGGTAAGCAATCAGATCAACCGACCACTGCTCTCAACGAGTGGATTGCGCCGATTCTCGGGCCGGCCGGTGAGCCGCTTGGAACCTACCGCGTGTGGAGGCCGTCGTCAGACAGCACGGCAGAGCTCGCCGGCTACAACAACGACAACGAGTTGGCTACGGCGTTGCTGAAGCTCGACAAAGAGACGATTCTGGTCTCTGATCCCACGATCGAGGCGTGGTACTCGATGCGCGATGGATCAGTCACAGCGGTCAATCAGTCGGCAGCTCGAGAGGTGCCCTACCCGACGGCCATCGACGAGGTCGCGGGCCTGATCGCCGAGCGGTATGGAGCAGCGATCTCGGATTCTGAAGAGGTGGGCGAGGGCGCTGCTGGTGGAATGACGGTGGTCGACCGGCGCCCTTGGTACTACGGCATGGATCCGTGGATTCTTGGTGCGGGAGCGATTCTCCTTCTCGTTGCTGCGCTGGGAGGAATCTGGTGGGCGCGCTCGCGGCGGCGAATCGACGACCCTGCGCCACTACCCTGACCTCATGTCGGTGAGACGCTTCGAGACCCCGTTGACGGGAGGGCATCCGAACTCACTCGGCAATACCGTGAGCGTCGTCGACGAGGTGCTGGCCGATCGGGCGCTGCTGCCCGAGCTCGTGGACTGCTATCGCAGTGAGGATGCCGTAGTGCGGTTGCGCGTCTCGAGCGCGGTCAAGCGCGTGGCGCAGCAGCATCCCGAGTGGGTCGCCGCCCACCTCGACGACTTGCTCGGCTGGGTCGCCGAGATCAACCAGGCCTCGACCAAGTGGACGCTCTCGATTCTCTTCGTGCTGCTCGACGCCCACATGACCCCGCGGCAGCGCGACGCGGCCATCGCGCTCATGCAGGCGAACCTGCACTACCCCGACTGGATC